>JAIHAR010000010.1 GCA_020054865.1 Deferribacteraceae bacterium | reverse complement strand
TCGGACACCAGATGAGGTTTACTTTCAGGGTATGTTAAAAGAAGACACTTTACTGAGTGAAACAGCATGAATGAAGGAAAATTAAAATCTATGAAAAAAGTCTTGACAAAAGGGGGCATCTTAAAAACCAACCGTTACAAAAGCTTTCAAAACATATCTTCCAGGCAATCCACCCGGGTCAGGTGAGCCTTCTCTTGACATCCATGAAAACTTTACAAAATTAATAGAGGTATATATGACAAGCATTGAATAAGGGATAAGAAATATGAGATTCCCGAGAAAGTCTATCCATGCCCTTATTTTTTCAGGCATTTTCATATAAAATACATCTACCCTTACATGCTTGTCCTTTAACAAAGTATACGCTGCACCAATAAGAAAAATGACAGAAAATATGTGCCATTCAAGTTCCTGGACTGCAACCTTACTACTATTTAGAACATATCTGGTAAAAACATCATAACACACAACAAGTACCAATAAAGTGGTAAGCCATGCAGTAAAATAACCTACCTTTTCATTCAAACCGTCAATAAACTTTACATACCATCTTAAAGCTTTCAAAGCAAACCTCCATTGTATTTTTGGGGTGGAGTTTATTACTTCATATTCATAAAGTCAATATTTTTAAGCAAATTTGACTTTATTTTTTTTATTATTAAACACACAATTAACTATTTAAAATCTCGACAACCCTTAGTATTTCAGGCAACAACTGTTTTTTTCTCGACAATACCCCTGGCAAATCAAAAACACAATCTTCTAATTTATTGTAAGCAAGAAGTTTCTCCCCAGCCTCAAAACCGCTGCTAAGCAGAATACTCCTTCCATCGATGATATCGGTAACCAGGAGTGCAGCCCAGTCAAGTTTTTTAACTTTAAGAACATTTTTTAATTCATCTATCAAAACCTGTTTAATATCATTTAACTCTAAAAGGTTAACCGTTTCCACCTGTCCTACACCAATCTTCAAACCGTACTCTTCATATATTTTGAAATCTGCATTAACAATCTCTTCTATGGGCTTGCCTTTCAAACCGGAAGATGCTTCAAACATACGACGTCCATATTCTTTATAATCAATATCCAAGAGTGAAGAAAGATGTTCAACCGCTTTTATATCTTCACCGGTCAATGTCGGAGATTTCAACACGACTGTATCAGAAAGTATACCTGAAAGAAGCGCAATAGCACTTTTTCTGTCAATCTCAACATTATTTTGAAGATATTGCTGATAGACAAGGGTGCAGGTGCTGCCCACAGGCTTTGCATAAAATCCAACAGGTGATTTTGTTTTTATTGTACCAAGTCTATGGTGATCAATAATTTCAACAATTTCAGCTGTCTCAGCGCCATCAACGGCCTGTGAAATTTCATTATGGTCCACAAAAATAACTTTCTGCTTTTCATCTTTTAATAAATCGCTCCTTGTCACTATTCCTACAAGTTTCCCCTGACTGACCACTGGCAACCCTCTATGATTATCTGTAATCATTATCTTTTTTGCCTCATCAATGTAGGATTCCGGAGAAATAACAGGTATTCTGTCAGTCATAATCGATTTTATCGGTACAGATAAGACAAGTCTTCTAAGTGTTTCTGCAGTGTCTAAATGTGAAAGATACACAAAGCCTGCAAAGTTGCTGGTATTGAAATCAAATTCACTCTCGTCAGATAACCCGGTAACAACTACTCCTGCAAAGTTGTTATCCAGGGCATATTTTATAAAATCTCTTCTTTTTCCCACAACAAGTACAGTGTTTTCTCTCTTTAAATTTTCAAATCTGTTCAAAAAAGTCTCAAAAGGCATCCCTCCAACCATAAAAATTGCCCTGAACTCTTTTATAATACCAATTTTTATAAATTTGCCAGGAACCACATACACAAAATTTTCAGGCCTTAGCAAATATTCTGGTTTTTTATCAATATCTTTGGGTATAAAAAATTTTGAGATCTCAAGTATACTGATTACACCTTTATAATGCCCGGTATCAACCACAGGTGTAAGCCTGATGCCAAGTGACTCAAGATTTTTAACAGCATTATAGATTGGCTCGTTGGGTGAAGAATAAATAACATCTTTTGTCATGACATCTTTAACTTTTGGATAAATATCTTTGACAAACAATGGAGGTTCATCCTTAATTTCCGAAAAAACAAACCTGGTTTGTTCATTCAGATTACCACATCTGGCTGCTACATAGAAATTTTTATTATCTATCTTATTTTTTAACCTGGCATATGCATATGCAGAACAAACTGAATCAGTATCAGGGTTTTTATGTCCAATCACCAGAATATTTTTCATTTAAACCTCCTTTTTAAAGTTTTATGGAAATTTTTTGTTTCGAAGTATATAATATTTATTATAGCATAAATACTGAAATTGCGAGGAAATTATGAATATCAATGTAAAAAAAGAAAAAGACTACACACTGTTAACTATTCTTGACATCAGAATTGATTCAAGCATTTCTGAAGACTACAAAAACAAACTTGTTGAGTGTCTAATCGATAAACCGGTAATTGTTGATTTCAGCAAACTTGAATTCATTGACAGCTCAGGCCTTAGTGCCTTTGTTTTCTTCTACAAACAGGCAGTGTCAAAGAATATTACTGTCAAATTTATAAATATTTCAGATAAGGTAATGTCCATTTTGAAAATGACTGGGCTTACAAGAGTATTTGAAATCTACTCTGACTTGAATGAGGCTATTGAAGATATGACATGAAACTTAGTCTTGAAATTACACTAAAAAGTCAGCTTGAAATATTAAAAAAAGCAGGCGAGTTAATAGAGTCATGCGTCAAGGCCATTGATGAAGAATATCTGGATGCTGCATTTTATTTAAACCTCGCTGTTACGGAAGCATTGTCAAATGCTATAAAATATGGAGGCAAAAAAGAAATATTACTTAAAATAAATATAGAAAACAATTCAGTAAAAATTGATATTATTGACAAAGAAGGAAAAATCAAAAAACATCCTGCCATAAAAAAAGCAAGCCCGGGTGATGAATCTGGTAGAGGTCTGTATATAATTTCTAAAATAGTTGACAAAATGCAGTTTAGCCAGATTGAAAACGGGACAATATTCAGCATGGAAAAAATTTTAAATAGAGAATCAAAAACTATACATTAATCTCAACTGACAGGTAAGTAAACCTGTTTTCAGATTTAATATTTATCTTACCTCTGGCAAAAAAGACAAGCTCCCGCAAAAGATTCAACTCAATAGAAGGATATTCTAACTCATCAGTCCCTGAAAGAGAGCTCTTCACATTGAAGTCGAGATTTAAAAGCGTAAATATAATTTTTTCCGAATCTTTATTAACTCTCAAAACACTTTTTTCCGAATGACTTAAAATTACAAGCAAAACAACAAAAATATTCAGAAGAGTTTCCCTGTAAAAATAAACTTCAAAATCCTCAAAAGCAACTTTCTTTAACACATTCTTTTTAAAAAGCATTTTAGATGCCATCAAAATAACATCTTTTATAAACACCTTGTCCTTCTTATCTTCGTAGGTATTATTTTTTAGATTTGATAAAATATTCAAGAATTTGATTCTTAACTTTATCTCATTTACCGCAAGCATTATGGTTTCGGAAACACCTTTTACTTCATCTTCATATTTTTCATTAAGATAGTTTGCTGCTCCTTCAATAATATCTATATGCACGTTCAGTTCCCTGTTAACCCCTTTTATAAACTTTGAAATAGATTTCTTATACTTCTCAACATCGGAGCTCTTTTCACCTTTTTTTATTACTTTATCAATAACTTCCATCAATTTGTTATAACTGATTGGCTTATGCAGAAATTCTTCTGCCCCAAGCTTTTCAGCCCTGTCGATATCTGTTTCGTCACCATACGCCGTTAAGATAATTGTTACAGAGTCTTTGTCTGATTCTTTAATTTTCTTCAAAACTTCAAATCCGCTTATATCCCCGAGATACAGGTCAATTAAATATATGTCGTACTTTTTATGTTTAATTTTCTCAAAAGCCTCAAGACCGGAAGAAGCAGTTGATACATCAAAATAACGGCCCATCAACAATGACAGGCCGTCACGTATACCTATGTCATCATCAATAATTAGAAGTGATTTAGTTAAAGCTTCATTCATTTGTCAGTCTTTCTATAATAGACTCCAGAAAGTCTTCGCTCAAGGCCCCCACATAAAAATTAAAAAGTGATCCATCAGGCTTATAAAATATATTTGTGGGGATACTGGACACATTCATCTTTGCTTCAAGGGCTCTTTCTGCATGAAAAGTCGGATACGGAATACCTTTATCAACAACAAACTCAGCACCTTTCTGTAAATCATCATCAATAGATATACCTATTATAACAAATTTATCTTTATGCTTGTTATATACTTTAATAAAATCAGGTATCTCTGCCTTGCAGGGTGGACACCAGGATGCAAAAAAGTTTACCAAAACCACCTTCCCCTTATACTGCGACTTAACCTCTTCATATTTTGCTATGCTCATTTGGGGTATTACTTCTGAAGGGTTAATCTCTTTTTTGGGACCAGAAGAACAACCAACCATAAAAACAAAAATTGCCGCACTCATTAAAATCAGCCTTTTCATTCAATGCTCCTGTTTTTTTCAAAGGATTATAATGAAAAATTTTAAAAAAATCTACCCGCTTTTATTTCAAATAACCTTTCAATACTTCCTCAATATCCCTTTTCACTACGTTCAAGTCCCTGAAACAACTATCATCGTCACAAGTATTCCCCTCGACAAGCATAATAAACTGATCTGTTGTAATTGGAAACCATGTAGTTTTTCCAAACAATTTAACTAGTGCAGATATTATAAACTCCGGTACAGAAAACAATAAAACCCTCCTTTTTGTAACTGCCATTATAAGTTTTAGTATTTGTTTGTAGGTTAATACCTTATTGCCGCATACCGAATAAGTTTTTGCCAGACTATTTTCATTTGTTAAAGCATTAACAAAAAGCTCCGCCACTTCAAAAACACTCACAGGTTGCATCTTATAACCTCCATCCCCAAAATAACTGAAAAATGGAGTTAACTTCATAAACCTGTTCAACATATTTATAAAAATATCTCCAGGACCATAAATTACTGATGGTCTGAAAATTGTATAATTCTTAATCTTGCTTTTAACATATTCTTCTGCCATATATTTTGTTTTATGATAGTTTGATACGGCATCTTGCCTTGTACCATTTGCAGACATATGAACAAACCTTTTAATACTATACTTTGAGGCTATATCCACAATATTTTTTGTTGCCTCAAAATGCATCTTTTCAAATGTCACCCCTTTATCAGGATATTCTTTTATTATACCTACAAGATGAATCACAGCATCACATTCTCTTAGATATTTTTCATAAGTTTCAGGCTTCAATATATCTCCATACACATAAATAACATTATCCAGATCCAGAGTTTTGCTTTTATCTCTTGCAAGGGCTACCACATTATGCCCTTTCTCCACTAATTTTTTTAATACTTCTTTGCCCACAAAACCGGTGGAACCTGTCAAAAAAACTTTCATCCTTTACCTCCAAAACCCTTTCAAGTCACTTTGTCTCATTGATAAAAAGCCGTCTTTGCAAATTAAGATGTGGTCTTGTAAGATAATTTCAAGTACTTCCAACCCTCTTTTCACCCTCTCAGTCAAGTTATAATCGCTTTCTGAAAATTTAAGAGAACTGGCCGGATGATTATGTGCAATTATCACTGACACCGCTTTCCCATTAATGGCAAACTCAGCTACCTCCCTTACAAAGACAACTGCCTGATTAACAGTGCCTGTTTCAAAGATTTTGATATCAGTTATCTCCCCCTTTGAATTAAGCAAAATTACCACAAATTTTTCTTTATCTTCAAACGAAATTTTGTACTTTAGAAATCTAAAAACTTCCTCGGGGGAGCTTGCCACATCCTTTTTTACAAAAACATTGTCTTTCTCAATTCTGTAATAAAGTTCTTTCAAAATTCTTATAAACAATTCTGTTTCTGTGCCGATCCCGTTTATATTTTTAATATTAACATCAAAAAAATTACCAATTCCACCAGTATCTTTGATAATGTCTTTGGCAAACGGCTTTGTATCTTTACCTTTTATTACATAGCCCAAGAGCAATTCAACTATTTCATAGTCGCTGAGGCTATCAGGCTTTTTTAAAAACTTTTCTTTCAATCTCTTTCTATGGCCCAGGTAATGTTTTTCCATATTCAGATTTTAGCATTTTTTTCAAAAAATAAAATTAAAGATAGAAAAAAATTTATTTTTTATTATTATTCATTCCTGTAAAAAAGGAGGTAGCTATGGCAGATAAATGTAACACAAATTCTGGATGTAGCAGCTGTTCATCAGGCGATTCTTGCGATACAAAAACAAAACAAGACCACACAAAAGCTATGATCGCTGAAACGCTTGACAAAATTAAGTTTAAAATAATGGTAATGAGTGGCAAAGGCGGAGTAGGCAAATCGACAGTGTCAGTCAACCTTGCCACAACACTAAACAAGATGGGTTATAAAGTTGGCCTAATTGATGCAGACATACACGGGCCAAACATACCAAAGATGTTTGGAGTAAAAGAAAAAGGGGTTTTATCTACAGCCGAGGGGATTATCCCTTATGAGCCTGTCCATAATCTGTTTATAATGTCTGTGGGTTTTCTTGTAAGAGATGATGATGATGCCGTAATCTGGAGAGCACCACTTAAACATAGTCTTATTGAACAATTTTTGAGCGATGTAAAATGGGGAGAGCTGGATTTTTTGGTAATAGATTTACCCCCAGGGACAGGCGATGAACCTTTAAGTGTCGCACATATAATCGGAGAAGTAGATGGAAGTGTGATAGTTACTACACCTCAGGAAGTTGCACTTCTTGACTCAAGAAAATCGGTAACATTCAGCAAGAAATTAAATGTACCAATTCTTGGCATTGTAGAAAACATGAGTGGTTTTATATGCCCTAAATGTGGTGAAAAAACAGACATATTCAAGACTGGTGGAGGGGAAAAAGCTGCCAATGAATTAAAAGTAAATTTCCTTGGAAAAATACCTCTTGATCCGATTGTCGTAATGCAGGGGGACTCGGGCAAGCCATATGTTATAGAATATCCAGATACAGAAGTTACAAACGCCTTCAGAAATATTTGCGAAAAAATAATTAAGCAATTACAATAAATTCACTATAATATCAAACTGTAGAAAAATAGCAGGTTTTTTAATGCCTGCTATTTTTCTACCCACAAAATCATATTATTATAGATTTTCTTGATAATATATGCGAGTTTTATAACATCATTATCAAACAGCACAACAAATAATAAATATTAAGAATAACACATTAAAGATATTTGCAATATTTACTGAAAATCAAGTTTTTGTCTTTTTAAAACAAGGTTATTGACAATTGAGTTTTTCTATATTATCATGCAAAGAATAAGTGCTTTTGGGGGAATTATGAGAATCAAAAAACTAATGTGTGCAAACAGAGGTGAAATAGCCATAAGAGTTTTCAGAGCTTGTACTGAGCTTGGCATAAGAACTGTAGCCATTTATTCAAACGAAGATATATACTCTCTTCATAGATATAAAGCTGATGAGGCATATCTTGTAGGCAAAGGATTAGACCCTGTACAGGCATACCTTAATATAGAAGAAATAATAGATATCGCCAAAAGAAAAAACATTGATGCAATCCATCCAGGTTACGGTTTTCTTTCTGAATCTTACGAATTTGCAGAAGCCTGTGACAAAGCTGGTATTATTTTCATAGGGCCAAGACCTGAGACAATAAAAATTTTCGGTGATAAGAAAATATCCAAAGATCTGGCAAGACAATGTAATATTCCTGTAATCGAAGGCTCTGATGGAAATGTTAAAAATTTGGATGAGGCAAAAAGTATTGCATCAAAAATCGGCTATCCTGTGCTTCTTAAAGCTGTGGCAGGAGGCGGAGGACGCGGTATCAGAATTTGCCAGAATGAGAAAGAGCTCATTGAAAATTTTGAATCCGCAAAAAGGGAATCCCTTAAAGCTTTTGGAAAAGACGATGTTTTAATCGAAAAATATATACACAGACCAAAACATATTGAGGTTCAACTTCTTGCAGATAAGTTTGGGAATGTTGTTCACCTTTATGAAAGGGACTGCTCTGTGCAGAGAAGACATCAAAAAATTATTGAGATTGCACCTTCAATAAATATCCCTGACAATACATTGCAAAGTTTATACAGTGACTCCATAAAGATTGGCAAAATGTCAAACCTTTCCAGTGCGGCAACTGTTGAATTTCTTGTAGATAGCAAAGGAAAACACTATTTTCTCGAAGTAAACCCAAGAATACAGGTTGAACATACTGTAACAGAGCTTATTACCGGGATAGACCTTGTACAGGCACAAATCCACATAGCAAGTGGAGAAAAGCTCTCTGACGAAAACATCAACATACCTTCACAAGATGAAATTCAAAAACATGGTTATGCAATTCAATGCAGAGTGACCACTGAAGACCCGGAAAATAATTTTATGCCTGATACCGGAGTAATTGAAGCTTACAGAATAGCAGCAGGATTTGGGGTTAGACTTGATGCTGGCAACGGATATGTCAATGCGAAAATTACCGAGCATTATGACTCATTACTTGTGAAGGTCTGCACCTGGGCTATGAGATTTGAAAACGCTGCCAGAAAAATGGCAAGAGCATTAAGTGAATTTAGAATCAGAGGTGTAAAAACAAATATACCTTTTTTAGAGAATGTTATTTCACATGAAAAATTTTTAAGAGGTGAGGTAGATACTACATTCGTAGATGAAACCAAATCCCTTTATCAATTCAAAAAAAGGAAAGACAGAGCGACAAAAACTCTCAAATTTCTTGCCAATAACATTGTGAATAATCCTTCTTCAGTCAAGCTTTCAGAAAACATAGTTTTACCGCCAATAAAAGTCCCAGTGGTTAAATTCGGCGAGAAAATCCCCACCGGCACAAAAGATATTTTGAACAGAAAAGGTGTAAAAGGTGTCCTTGACTACATTAGAAATTCAAAGGAAATGCTTTTTACCGACACCACATTCAGAGATGCACACCAATCACTTTTGGCTACAAGACTTAGAACAAAAGATATGGTTGAAATAGCTGATGCTTACGCCTACCACATGAATAATCTATTTTCAATGGAAATGTGGGGTGGTGCAACGTTTGATGTTGCTTTCAGATTTTTAAAGGAATCCCCTTGGGAAAGATTGAGACTTCTGCGTGAAAAAATTCCTAACATACTCTTTCAAATGCTGATCAGAGCATCAAATGCAGTGGGTTACACCAATTACCCGGATAATGTAGTTAAAAGATTTATAGAGCTGTCTGCGAAAAATGGAATAGATGTTTTTAGAATATTCGATTGCTTTAACTGGGTTGACCAGCTCAAAGTTGCGATAGAGTCCGTCAAAAATAACAACAAAATATGTGAGGCAGCAATATGTTACACAGGGGACATAACCGATCCCAAAAAACATAAATACAGTCTTAAATATTATACCAATCTTGCCAGAACCCTTGCCGAAATGGGTACAGATATCATTGGCATAAAAGATATGGCAGGCCTGTGTAAACCTTATGCAGCAAAACTACTTGTCAAAGCGATAAAAGATGAAACTGGACTCCCAGTACATTTTCATACCCATAATACCAGTGGAAATGGCGAAGCATCAGTGCTTATGGCAATAGAAGCCGGAGCTGAAATAGTAGATGCTGCCATTAGCTCCATGAGCGGACTTACAAGTCAGCCAAATCTTAATTCTATAATGGCTGCTCTTGAATCGACCGATAAAAAGTCATCCATCGACAAAGCCTGGGCACAAAACATTTCAGACTATTTTGAAAGGGTAAGAAGGTATTACTTCCCGTTTGAGAGCGGTCTTAAGTCTGCAACCGCAGAAGTTTATGAGCATGAAATACCTGGTGGTCAGTATTCTAACCTTGTGGTTCAGGTTGAAGCAATGGGGCTTATTGATAGATGGGAAGAAGTCAGAAAAATGTACAAAGAGGTTAATGACGCACTTGGCGATATAATCAAGGTAACCCCTTCATCAAAAGTTGTCGGGGATCTTGCACTTTTTCTTGTAAGAAATGATTTAAGTATCAAAGATATTTACACAAAAGGAGAAACACTTTCTTTTCCGGACTCAGTAGTGAGCTTTTTCAAGGGGATGCTCGGACAACCTGTGGGTGGATTCCCTGCAGATTTACAGGAAATTGTATTAAAAAGTGAAAAGCCAATAAAGTGCAGACCCGGTGAACTTTTGGAGCCTTATAATTTTGACGAGGCCGGTAAAACACTACAAAAAGATTTTGGTAGAGAATTTTCAGACGAAGAGATAATATCATTTGCTCTCTACCCCCAAGTTTTTAAGGATTTTGTGAAATTCACGGATGAATTTGGCAACCCTTTAGTAATAGATACCAAGTCTTTCTTTTACCCTCTTCAAAAAGAAGAAGAAATATCTGTAGACATCGAAGAAGGAAAAACTCTTGTAATAAAGTACCTCGGGGTAAGTGAGCCTGATGAAAAAGGGGAAAGAAGGGTATATTTTGAACTCAATGGACAGCCTCGAAATGTTAAAATTAAGGATAACACTCTTATAGACATAATTAAATCAAACATCAAAGGGGATATTACAGACCCTAAACAGATATGTGCCACAATGCCAGGCAAAATTACCAAAATAAATGTAAAGCAAGGCGAGGAAGTGAAAAAAGGTGATATACTAATTATCACCGAAGCGATGAAGATAGAAACCAAAATTGTTGCAAGTATTGACGGCAAAGTAGAGGAAATTCTTCTTGCAGAAGGAGATAAGATAGAGGCTGGAGACTTGCTTATTAAGCTCTCTTGACTTCCATAGGGGCTTTATGCCCCACCCCCCATTTTCAAAATTTTAAACTGTAGAATAATATCCCTATATGTTCATGAAGAGCTTTATAAGTTTCTTCCAGATAACTCATTTTAGGTAAAAAGCTATCAAAATCATAACCAGTCCTATCAGTCTTATAATCCGTAGGTGCAGGTACAATCTTTAGATTCATCTTTTCAGCAATCATTACAGCTCTTGGCATATGATATGCAGACGTAACAAGAATTATTTTTGGATACATTTTTTTATCTATCATACCAGAAAGGTTTTTAATATTTTCAAATGTATCAAGACTTTCAGTATCCATAATAATTTCTTTATTTTCTACCCCCAAAAGCAACAGCATATCCCTCATTGTTTCTGCTTCTGATAAAATATCAGTATCTTTGAAAACTCTACCACCGGTAACAGCAATTTCACCACCACATTTTTTAAATATGCTGTATCCGTAAATTAATCTTTTTAGTGCATCAGGCATAAGAGTAGCTTTTAAGTTATTGTCAGGACTTCTGTCATAAATCCCACCTCCAAGAACTACAATCAGGGATTTATCACAGGATTCGTTTTCATTATATGGCTTGTACTTATCTTCAAGGGGGAGGATAAAAAAATCTTTTACCGGTTCGATACTCAAGAGGTATATGAATAACCCAATAAACACTAATATTAGACCGCTTAATTTTTCTTTTCTCATTAAGAAAAAGAGCCCTGCAAGAAGAAGGATAACTACAAAAAGTCCCGGCGGAAGGATAATGTGGGATATTAGCTTTTTTAGAACAAAAAATATCACATTAATACCTCTTTAACTTTTTCAAATACCTGCTCAACGCCAATATCTTTCATACACCTGAAATGCCCTTCAGGGCATTTTTTTAAGCCATGTACGTCACATGGTCTGCATTTAATATTATTTTCAATAACATAACAATTTTCAAACTCAGGATAAAATCCAAGGTGATAAGAAGTAGAGCCAAAAATTGCAAGGGTTTTTACGTTCAAAGAAATTGCCGCATGCATGGGACCGGAATCTGTGGTAATCAGAAGGCTTGACTTTTTAATCTCTTCAAACATCTGTTGCAAGCTCGTCTTATTGACAAGATTTGTTAATCCCTCACTTTCAAAAAGATTTTCTTCCCCTCTCCCGATAACCTTTACCTTGTAGCCATTTTTAATAAGCATATCTGCAAGATTTCTGAAGTATGGCCATACTTTTGTGTTTTTACTGGCAAAAGGGTGAATAGCTATCGTATTATCTTTGCTGACTTCTTTACCCAAAAATATTTCAGGTCTTAAATCCTTAAGTGGCGGCAATTTAACGTTAATACCCTTCAAAAACTTGCCAAGATACCTTTTCGTAACATGCTCATTTAATGAATCTTCAAATAACCTGTATTTAACAAACATCCTCCTTTTAAAACTCTTTTTGCCATACCCCACATATTTTGCATCGGAAAACAGCTTTAAGAGGATAGTCCTTGGTTTGCCTTGCAAGTCAAGTATAACATCATATCCATCAATCCATTTCTGTAAAAATTCAAAGTAATTCCATAAACTCATCTTCCTGTCATACTCTATAATTCTGTTTACATTCTTGTTATTTTCAAAAATAAAACTAAAATCCCTGTCAGTCATAACATCAATTTCATCAAACATTCCGATATTTTTCAGAAATCTAATTACACCTGTAACAAGAATAACATCCCCAAGAGCACTATATCTAACCACCAGGAGTTTCATTTGACATCCAGACAGGTTAATATTTTATCCAGCACAAAATTCTCATCAATATCATTCATGCACCTGAAATGACCTTCAGGGCATCTGTTTTTACCGTGAATATGACATGGTCTGCAATAAAGTCCTTTTATTTCGATAACTTCTCCATTACTGCCGTAGGGATAAAATCCAAATTCAGGAACGGTGGGTCCAAAAAAACTCAAAACATTTTTATTGTGGGCTACCGCAATATGCAACGGGGCACTGTCATTACACACAATCAAATCTACCGCTTTTATTGCAGAAGATAGCTCTTTTAATGACGTTTTGAGGGAAAAGTCAAAAAAAGGTACTTTCACATTTTCCCTGAACCTAATATAATCATCCATCTCGCTCCTGGCAGCAAATACCATAGAATAAATATTTTTTTCATATAATTTATTTACAAGAAAAGCGTATTTCTCAGCAGGCCATATTTTCGTTTTCCAGTTGCTTGTTGGGGCAAATCCGACAATTTTTCTGCCTCCGGCAGAAATGCGAAGATACTGCATTAATTTCCTATAAAATTCTTCATCAATGGCAACCTCTGGAAGACCTGCAATTTGTTTAGCTTCTTCAAGCCTAAAGTTATTTAAAAGCTCACTTGCAAGCATCAGGTTTCTTTCAACCTCATGTAGTTTCATATCCCTTTTTACTTTATTGGAATATACAAAATTCATAACAGATTCTTTAAAGCCCACCTTCAATTCAGCTTTTAAAAAGTTTACAATAATACTTGACCTCAGTGACTTATGGGCTGAGATAACTAAATCGAATTTTGTTTCGTTCAACTTTTTAATAAATGAGAAAATACCTCTTACCCCTCTTTTTTCCCCTCTTTTGTCATAAACCAAAACCTCATCAACAAAAGAAAGCCCTTCAAAAAGCGAAACACTTTCTGGACGAACACAAAAATATATTTTGCTCTCCGGATAAACAAACTTCAAGTACTTTATCAGAGGGGTAGTTAATATACTGTCCCCTATAAATGATGGGTTAAATACAAGTATTTTTTTCATATCTTCAAAGATAAACTTACTCTTCCCCTTTCTTTATCAACCTTAATTATTCTTACACTTACTATATCGCCAAGCTCTACAACCTCTGAAGGGTGTTTGATAAATCTGTCTGCCATCTCTGATATATGTATAAGTCCGTCATTTTTAAGCCCAAGATCCACAAAAGCGCCAAAATCGACAACATTGCTAATCTTCCCCTGCAATATCATACCTTCATGTAAATCGTTGATATCTATAACACCTTTTTTAAAAATAACAGGTGCCATATTATCCCTGACATCCACATCAGGTTTTTCAAGATTTTCCACTATATCTTTCAAAGTTTCAATACCAATATTAATTTTCTTTGCTATTTCCGATAAACTTTTCCCCTTCAAGGCCAGTTTTATCATTTTATGGTTATCAGGAGCAAGTGAAAGATAATCAAAAAGTTTATAGGTTGCATCATAACTTTCAGGGTGTATAAACATTCTGTCAAGTATTTCATCCCCATCATAAATCTTTAAAAATCCCGCACATTGCCTGTAAATATTTTCGCCAATCCCGGATACATTTAACAACTCTTTTCTGTTTCGAAATTTACCGTTTTCATCTCTAAATTGTACAATCTTTTTTGCTAAAGATGTATTTAAGCCTGATATATAGCCTAAAATTGCATAACCTGCTGTATTTATGTCTACACCAACGCTGTTAACAACATCTTCCACTACAAACTTCAGTTTTTCTGATAGCCTAATCTGATTTACATCATGCTGATACATTCCAACACCAATTGATTTAGGCTCAATCTTCACCAGCTCAGAAAGCGGATCAATTATTCTTCTTGCTATTGATATTGCGCCTCTAATAGTCAAATCAAGGTCAGGAAATTCCTCGTTTGCAATTTTGCTGGCAGAATATACACTTGCACCTGCCTCACTCACAATAGTGTATTCCACATTCAAATTATGTTTTTCAATCATATTGGCAACAAACTCCTCTACCTCTCTGCTTGCAGTCCCATTACCTATGGCAATAGCGTTTATTTTGTATTTTTTTATCGATTCAATCAGCACTGTTTCGCTCTCGTCAATCTTCTTTTGCGGCTCCACAGGATAAACTACTCCGTAGCCTAAAAGCTTTCCAGTTTCATCAATGCAGGCATATTTACACCCTGTACGAAAAGCTGGGTCAATCCCCAAAATCCTCTTCCCTTTAACAGGGGGGGTTAGCAGAATATTTTTAAGATTATCTTCAAATACCTTTATTGCTTTTTCTTCTGCCATCTCTTTAAGTTCGCCTCTTACTTCAAGTTCAATAGATGGCAAAATCATCCTTTTGAACGATTTGACAATGGCACTTTCAATTATTTCGTTAAAAACAACATTGCTATTCAAAATATTTTTAATTGCATTTACCCCTTTTTCTTCATCGATTACAATTTTTACTTTCAAAACTTTTTGCCTTTCCCCTCTAAAAATAGCAAGCACCCTGTGGGATGGTATATTTTTTATCTTCTCCTCATAGTCATAATAGTCTTCAAAAACCGTTCTGCCCTGTACATCATTCGCTTTTAACGATATTATGACCCCTTCATTTTTAAAAATTTCCCTTATTCTGTTTTTTATATCAATATTATGACCTATCTCTTCTATAATTATATCCTGTGCCTTCTCCACGGCATCTTGTTCAGACGTTATGTTTTCATTTAAATATTTTAATGCTTCACCAAAAATAATCTCTTTATTGTTACAACTTTTAATAAAGTCGGCCAATCCTCCAAGACCTAATTCTCTTGCAATATCCGCCTTTGTTTTTCTTTTTGATTTATATGGTGCGTAATAATCTTCAACCTCTTTTAATGTTACTGCATTTATAATATTTGATTTAAGTTCATCAGTTAATTTCCCTTTTTCATCAATAAGACGGATTACCTCTTCCTTTCTTTTTTCAAGATTTACAATATACTCATATCTTTCAATAATAGCTCTTATTTCGTTTTCATCCATACTCCCCGTCATCTCCTTTCTGTAACGGGCGATGAAGGGCACAGTATTACCTTCGAGATACAATTTCAATAAATTGTCAATTTGCTTTGCCTGTCTGTTAAACTCTTTAGCCAATATATCTACCATAATACCTCCTAACAACAAGGAAGCTTATTTAACCTTTATAATTAAACTAATCAAGTATTGTTTTGAAAATTTAAGCAATATTGTAATATCCAAATAACTTCTCTTGACTTTTTTGTAAGTTAAAAATAGCATATTTATCATTTTGTGGGGGTATTTATGGAAATTAAATTAAATTTAAAAAAGCCCGATGAGAGAATCAAATCCCAACTTACTCCAAAAGATAAACTCCCTTTTGGAAAATTAAGAACAGACCATATGTTTGTGTGCGATTATACCGATGGCAGTTGGAATAACGCAAGCATAATACCTTATTCAGATTTTTCCATACCGCCTGGTGCTATTGTGCTTCACTATGCTCAGGCAATTTTTGAAGGTGCAAAAGCTTTTATGCACCCCGATAACGAAATATATACTTTTAGAATTGATAAAAATGCCGAAAGAATGAATATTTCTGCTGATTGTCTGTGCATGCCTGAAATGCCTGTTG
This sequence comes from Deferribacteraceae bacterium, assembly GCA_020054865.1. Lineage (GTDB taxonomy): Bacteria > Chrysiogenota > Deferribacteres > Deferribacterales > Deferrivibrionaceae > Deferrivibrio. The sequence continues at coordinate 42,010 of JAIHAR010000010.1, read as the reverse complement.
ATTTTCAAATTAAAGCTATCCATACACTGATTGATGTCGACAGATTATGGTTTCCAATACAGGAAGGCGCTTCTTTGTACATAAGACCATTTATGTTTTCATTTGATGACTCCTTAGGCGTTCATCCCGGTTCAAAATATAAATATGCAGTAATCTTATCTCCAAGCGGACCATATTATCCAGATGGATTTTCAAAACCTATTAAACTTTTAATCACTAAAAAATTTCATAGGGCTACTCCGGGCGGAACAGGCTATGCCAAAGCTGCAGGCAACTATGCAGCTTCTCTTAAAGCAGGCGAATTTGCTAAAAAATTTGGTGCAAATCAGGTGTTATACCTTGATACTACCAACACTTACATTGAAGAAGCAGGTGCGATGAACCATTACCATATTACCTCTGATGGTACTGTGGTTATCCCTGAATTTACTGACACCATTCTCAAATCAATCACATCACAGTCCATCATAGAACTTGCTGGCGATTTGGGACTAAATGTTGTTCAAAAAAGAATTAAAATTGATGAGTTTATTGAAGATGTAAAATCCGGAAAAATAGTCGAAGCAGGTGGTTTCGGTACGGCTGCTGTAATTTCACCTGTAGGGACGTATGTGTTTGAAGATGGTTCTTCTATTGATGTTGGAAATGGTCAAATAGGGCCTATTTCCAAAAAGATTTACGAATATTATACCGGCCTTCAATATGGAAAAATAAAAGACAGCAGGGGCTGGTTAAAAAAAGTTGAAAAAATGCATGTCTGATCAATCAGACATGCTCCTCTTTTAACGGCCTGTTCATTAAATCTATTAACGAATCCAAAGGATTTTTATTATTATACAATATTTCATAAACCTCTTTTGTAATAGGCATTTCTATTTTCAACTTTTCCGATAACTTCATGGCAGCTCTTGCAGTAAAAACACCTTCTGCCACCATTTTCATTTCATTTAAAATATCATTCAGAGTGTAACCTTCAGCTATTTTCAGGCCGACACCTCTGTTTCTGCTAAGCTCTCCGGTGCATGTCAAAACAAGATCCCCCATTCCGCTTAACCCCATGAATGTTTCCTTTTTCCCTCCGAGCATAACCCCAAGCCTCGTAATTTCAGCTAACCCTCTTGTTATAATTCCCGCTCTCGCATTATTCCCAAGCTTTAGTCCATCACATATTCCGGTGGCAACAGCAATCACATTCTTCATACTGCCGCCCACTTCAACGCCTATCACATCGTCAGTTGTATAGCTTCTGAAATAGTTGCTTGAAAGTATTTTCTGCCATTTTTTTGCCTCGCTCTCTTTTTTTGAGGCTATGCTTACTGCTGTTGGTTTTTTATAGGCAACTTCTTTTGCAAACGATGGACCTGATATTATTGATAATTCGGCATTTAATTCTTCTTCAAATATTTCTACAATAAGCTCTCCTGTGTTTATCTCAATCCCTTTTGTAGCAATTATTATCGACTTATCTTTCAGATATCTTTTTATATTTTTTAGAGTGTTTCTCGTATATTGAGTTGGTACAGCCCACAATATTTTCTCATATCCTCCGGCGTAATTTTCTATAAGTTCTGCATCTATATTTTTGTTTAAATCAACATCATTTAAAAACAATGCATTCCTGTTCTGATTATTGATACTCTCAACAACCTCTTGCTCAATCGCATATATCCTAACATTATTGCCGTTATCAGCCATAAGGTTGGCAAGTGCAGTTCCCCAGCTTCCACCGCCTATCACTGCTATTTTATCTTGCATTTTAATCCTCCAATGGTAAAATGTTTTAGTTAATATTAAAGGGGGTATTTATGCCTATAATCAATATATACGATTATGACAAAATTCACAACATCAATGAAAAGCGAGTATGGGAGATTTTAATCCAATTAATTGAAAATGATGAATCTATTTGCACATGTAGAGATTGTATCCTTGATCTTGTTGCAATCACTCTAAATAACATTCCGCCTCATTACCAGGTAAACGAAGAAGATTTTTCAGAAGCATATAGAAAAGTTAGCGATGAAGCTATCCTGATGCAATTAATAAATGCTGCAGAAATTGTCAAAAAAAATCCGCACCATTTATAAAAAAAGGCAGGACTAAGCCTGCCTTTTAGTTTTCACTTAAGACTATATCCTCATACATTTTTTGTATAGTGTTCCTATGCAGCGACTCCTCAACGGCAAGTCGCTTAAACACCTCTTCAACAGGGCTGTTTTGATATTTTTCAGCAAGCTTTTCATAAAAAATTCTTGAGTTATCCTCGTGCTTCATTGCTATTCTCAAAACATCCTGTACACTCATATCATCCGATATAACCTTTGGAAGTACCATCTGGCTTATTCCAAGGTCTGTGTAATAGTACTTGGTATCAAGCCCCACAACATCAATCTTCCCGGTGTCCATCATTTCCTGGATAAGATTTTTATGCTTAACCTCTTCTTCGGCCAATTCTTTAATAATAGTCTTGGCACCAAGGTCTTTCACATAATCGTGAAGCTTCATATAAAATTCATATGCCAGCTCTTCCTTTCTTTTGGCATCTTCCAATGCCTCTTTAATAGTTATTTCCATGTTTCACCCTTATACAATCATCATTTTTACTATATTTATAAAAAATGATGGAAATACACCAATTAAAAGGACAAATACAACTGCGATAAAAGTAGCAATTGAGCTGGCAGGCTTCATTTCAATTGAAGCATCGTATTCAGCCTCTTTGAAGTACATGTAAATTGTTACTCTCATGTAGTAGTAACAAGCAATCGCACTATTTACCACACCGACTATAGCAAGCCACACAAGTCCACTCTTAATGGCAGCAGAAAATATATAAAATTTACCAACAAATCCAGCCAATGGCGGAATACCTGCGAGTGAAAACATAAATATTAACATTGCAAGTGAAGCAAGTGGATGCTTTTTGGAAAGACCTGCAAAACTTTCAAGTCTTTCATCATCAATTATTCCTTTATTTTTAAGCTGTCCAAGTATCGTAAAAGCACCAATATTCATAAAACCATAAATAATCATATAAAGGGCAATCGCTTTATATCCTAAATCATTTGCAGCAACAAGGCCAATTAGCATATAACCTGCATGTGAAATTGCGGAGTAAGCTAACATTCTTTTAACATTGTTTTGTGCAATAGCCACAAGGTTACCATAAGTCATTGTAAGAACAGCTAAGATGGAGAAAAATAATTGCCACTGAACACTTGCTGGTTCAAGAGCAACCATTACAAATCTTATAAGGGCGCCGAATGCAGCAGCTTTTGGTGCTACAGTCATAAACCCTGTAACCGGTGTTGGTGCTCCTGAATACACATCCGGAGCCCACATATGAAATGGCACAGCAGAAATTTTAAATGCAAATCCTGCAAGCATCATTACAAGACCAAGCTTAATGTTCAAGTTTTCTACGCCGTTTGTTCTCAACATTTCAGCTATGACAGAATACTTTGTACTTCCAGTATAACCATACACATAAGTTAAGCCGTACAACAGTATACCTGATGAAAAAGCACCAATTATGAAATACTTAATCCCAGCTTCATTTGATCTCTTATCCTTTTTATTGAAACCAGCCATTATGTACATAGCAATTGCCATTGTTTCAAGACCTAAGTAAAGTACAGAAAGGTCTGTAGCGCTTACCATAAACATCATGCCAATTATACTAAAATATAGGATAGTATAATACTCACCCTTATTTATGCCATTAGCTTTCAAGTAGTCTACAGAGCCAAGCGTGGTTAGGATATAGGCAATTGCAAATACTATGAAAAATGCATATGCATACGAATCCCACACTAACATCTGATCAAACCCAACAATCTTAAAACCTCCAACTGGCACAGATGCTAGCAGCGTTAGGAGGATAAAAGCGATTCCAAAATATCCCACTCCGGACTTTTTCTCATCCTTACTCATAACATCAATAACAATAAGCATTAATCCGAAAATGGTCATCAATATTTCTGGTAAAATTGAAACTATACTCTGACCCATCTTATCCCCTCCCTTAATTCATCGCTACTTTGATACTTTGAATCTGTTCTACCAGCTGTTTTACACTCTCATGCATATAAGAAGTAAAGGTCTCTGGGTATATACCTGTCCAAAATACCAAAATTATTAGAGGCATTATATAAATTACTTCCCTTACATTCATATCAGTCAAATTGTGTAAACCAGTGTTGTAAGACTGGAAGAACACTCTCTGATACATCCATAGCATATACACAGCAGCAAAAATTACCCCTGAAGCTGCTATGATTGCCATATTTGAAAATGCTTTGAAGCTTCCTACCAGTACTAAAAACTCACCAATAAAGCCACCCATACTTGGTAGACCGATTGACCCCATTGTAAATATCAAGAAAATTGTAGCATATACTGGAACCTTTGATGCAATTCCGCCGTAATCTGCAATCATCCTTGTATGAGTCCTTTCATATAACAAACCGATAAGTAGGAAGAGTGCACCCGTAATAATACCATGATTAAACATTTGAAGAATACCACCTTCTATACCTGACTGGTTGAACGCATAAATTCCAAGTGTTACAAAACCCATGTGGCTAACTGATGAATAAGCAACTAGTTTCTTTATGTCCTCCTGAACCATGGCCACAAGAGCACCATAAATTATCGCAATTACGGAAAGTATTGCAACAAAAGGCATAAAGTTAATAGACGCAATAGGTGTGATAGGCAAGCAGAACCTTAAAAGTCCGTAAGTACCCATTTTAAGAAGTACACCAGCAAGTATTACTGAACCCGCAGTCGGTGCTTCAACGTGTGCATCAGGTAACCATGTGTGTACCGGAAACATTGGAACCTTTATAGCAAAGCCAACAAAGAATGCCAAAAATACTAATGTTTCAAACAATCCTCCACCATAAGATTGGCTTGATATCGCGAGAATATCAAATGTGTAATTTCCAGTAATGCTACCATGTTTGAAATACAGTGCGATAATTGCAAGCATCATAAATACAGAACCTGCAAGTGTATAAAGAAAGAATTTAACTGCAGCATAAATCCTTCTTGCACCACCCCATACACCGATTATCAAGTACATAGGAATTAGCATTGCTTCCCACAAAATGTAAAAGAGGAAAAAGTCAAGTGCGACAAATACACCTACCATTGCTGCTTCCAATATAAGCATTGCAATGTAAAACTCTCTTTGTCTCTTTTGAATATATGTAAATGAGCCCAAAATAGCTATTGCAGTAAGCAATGTGGTTAAAAATACCATTAAAATCGAAATGCCATCTACCCCAACATAGTACTGAATGCCAAATGAGCTGATCCAGTCGTACTTTTCAACAAACTGCATGCCAGGATTAGATTTATCAAAATTTGTCATAAGCGGCATTGTCAACACGAGCTCGATAATACTTGCAATAAATGCACCCCACATTGTAGCCTTTCCACTTCTAAAAAAGAGGAAGAGAAAGAATGCAGCTAAAACCGGGAAGAAGATTAATATAGTCAAAATATTCGCCATCATACTCTGCCCCCTAACCTATGTAGAATATTGTTAGCAGCAGGATGACACCTACTACCATGCTAAATATATATGTTTGAATTCTCCCGGTCTGTAGATGTCTAAGCACGCTACCGAGAAACTTTGCCACCCATCCGAATGCATTGACAATAAAGTCAATAACATTGGCATCAAAACCTTTCCATAAGAATTTTGATATCATAACCAATGGGTTAATTATGAATGCCTGATATATCTCGTCAAAATACCATTTGTTGTAGAATAATTTGTAAATCGGACCTGCAGCCTTAGCAGTCTTAGCAGGCAATACATCCGGTTTTTGAACATAAAATACATAAGCTATGTAAATACCTATTATACCGATAACGGTTGAAAGAGCCATTAAACCATATGTTGTTGCATGGCTTAGATGATGTCCGCCTTCACCATGACCAGCTACAACATGAGAAAGCATTTTATGGATAATACCATTTTCTAATGGAAGACCAAACACTAGTCCAGCGAAAATTGCTGGTATAGAAAGTAATATTAATGGAACAGTCATTGTTAGTGGTGATTCATGTGCATGATCAAACTTATGTTTATCCCTTGGTGTGCCCTCAAATACAAGGAAGTATGACCTAAACATATAAAATGCAGTCATTCCACCAACAACAGCTGTCACAAACCATGGGAAATAGTGTCCGCTTGCAAATGTCATTGCAAGTATCTCATCCTTTGAGAACCACCCTGACATCAATGGAACCGCACCAGAAATTGCCATACATCCTATTAAATATGTCCATCTTGTAATAGGCATCTTAGCCTTAAGTCCACCCATTTTTCTAACATCAAGGTCATTTTCCATTGCGTGCATTACGCTACCTGAACCCAAGAAGAGAAGCCCTTTGAAAAATGCATGAGTAAAAAGGTGGAAAATTGCTGCTATATATGCACCTGCACCTGTAGCCATTATCATGTACCCAAGCTGACTAACAGTGGAGTAGGCAAGGATTCTCTTAAGGTCAAACTGAGTAAGACCTATTGTAGCACCCAATAATGCAGTGAACATACCTATATAGACGACTATATTACTTGTAATATGGGCTTCAGCAAATAATGGATTGCACCTAGCAACCATATAAACACCTGCCGTTACCATTGTAGCAGCATGTATAAGGGCTGAAACCGGTGTAGGACCTTCCATTGCATCAGGTAGCCACACATGAAGTGGAAATTGGGCAGATTTGCCAATTGCACCGCAGAAAAGCCCAAAAGTCATTAAATCCAATAGGCTTAAATTCGCACCAAAAACTTTAAATGTTGCTTCTTTAACATGCACTATCGCTTCATGATTAAAGGCATCTGAATAGTTTAGACTTCTAAAAGTTACCAACACTAAAAGCAAGCCAACATAAAAACCAAAGTCCCCTATCCTGTTTACTACAAATGCCTTTTTGTTGGCATCTGCTGCACTCTTCTTCTCATACCAGAAACCGATAAGAAGGTAAGAGGACAGTCCAACTAACTCCCAACCAACAAAAAGCATTAGGAAATTATTACCTAATACAAGAACTAACATTGAAAATGTAAATATTGAAAGATATGTGAAAAATCTCCAGTAACCAGGATCATCGTGCATGTAGCCAATGGAGTATATATGTACCATAGTGCTTACAAAAGTTACCACCACAAGCATGTAAGCCGTTAGTTGGTCTACAAGTATTCCAAAAGGTATCTTTATATCTCCGGCTAAAACCCACTCATATACTACAGTATCTACAGTATGTCCCCCCATGACTCTGACAAAAGTAATCAGAGAAACAAGTAGAGACACAAGAACACCTGCTATTGCAATGTAATGAGCATTGTTTTTAATGTAAAGCCTTCCGAATATACCATTAATTAATAGGGCTGCTAAAGGTGCCAACAGAATTAATAACTCTATCATCATTATCTCCTATCCCTTAAAAAAGTTTACTTCATCTGCATTAATTGTCTCTTTATTTTTAAAGAGAGTAATGATCAGGGCTAAACCGACCGCAGCCTCAGCAGCAGCAACTGCCATAACAAAAACTATAAAAACTTGGCCGTTCATTGCATGTAAATATTTAGAAAATGCTGCTAAATTTATATTTACTGCATTAAGCATAAGCTCTAATGACATAAACATTACGATCAAGTTTCTCCTTACAAGAACTCCAGTCATCCCTATACCAAAAATAATTGCACTAAGTGCTAAATAATGCTGTAAAGTCATAAACCCTCCTCCTTAATCCTTTTTAGCAAGAACTATTGCCCCAATCATTGCTATTAACAATAATATAGATGCAATTTCAAAGGGCACCAAATAGGTCGTAAAAAGCTCTTTACCGAACATTTTAACATTACCAAGTTCTTGCGCCAACTGAGGAGTTACCCATCCAAGTTTACCAATTACTTCAGAGCTTTTAAGAGTCATAAGCACCTGAAACACTATTATAATAGATGCGACAACTCCGATTACATACCTGAACGGAACCTTTATAAACCCATGTGATTTAGGGTTAAGAAGCATAACAACGAACAGGTATAAAACCAAAATTGCCCCTGCATATACCAATACCTGAATTGCAGCAACAAACTCTGCATCTAATTGTACAAAGATTCCGGCAACTGCAAAAAAAGTAAGAAGCATCCATAATGCTGAGTGCACAGGGCTATTCCTAGTTATCATAAACAGGGACGAAACTATAGCTACAAACGCAAGAATATAAAAAATCACCTGTTCCATAATCTATTCTCCTTTGACATTTTTCCTATTCTCTACCATGTATCTCATGTTGATAATATAATTATCCCTGGTGCTATCTACAGTATCATACCTGTCACTCATGTGAATTGCATCTTTAGGGCAAGCCTCTTCACAAAATCCACAGTAAATACATCTTGATAAATCTATTTCAAACTTCCTTACCAATCTCTCACCGTTAGGACCGGCATCTGTTTCTATATGAATACATTCAGCAGGGCAGACCTTTTCACAAAGGTAGCAACCAACACATTTGCTCACCCCTCTCTCATCGACATTCATATAATGAATCCCTCTAAATTTGTAGATAGGGGACTCTTCATAAGGGTACCTGACTGTTACAGGCTTTTTAAACATGTGCTTAAGAGTTACACCTAAGCCCTGGAATATTTCAGTAAAAAATATCGTATCAAATATATTCTTCATTAAGCACCCCCTACCTTATCACATAAACAACTATAGATGTTATAACTATATTTGCTAAGGCAATAGGTATCAATATTTTCCAACCAAGCGCCATAAGCTGGTCAAACCTAAGCCTTGGCAATGTAGCCCTTAGCCACAGGTAGAAGAACATGAAGAATAAAACCTTCAACACAAACCATACAAATCCCGGTAAAACAGGACCATTCCATCCACCAAGAAAAACTATTGCAGCTATTGAAGAAACTACGTACATATTTGCATATTCTGCCAAAAAGAACATTGCAAACTTCATACTTGAGTATTCCACATGAAAACCAGCAACAAGCTCTGTCTCTGCCTCTGGCAAGTCAAAAGGCGCCCTGTTTGTTTCGGCTATTGCAGAGATAAGGTATACAACAAATGCCACAAATTGTGGAACTATATACCATAGCCCTCCAGCCTGAGCCTCAGTGATCCCTTTAAGGCTAACAGTACCAGCAAGAAGAATTGGTCCAATAAGGGCAAGTCCCATTGCAGTCTCATAACTAATAACCTGCGCTGAAGACCTCAAACTTCCAAGAAGAGCATACTTGGAGTTTGATGCCCATCCGGACATAATAAGACCGTATGTACCGACTGAAGATAAAGCTAACACATAAAGAAGACCAATGTTGACGTCACTGATGTATGGCTGGATCTGATAGCCAAACAGTGTAAACTTATCAGCAAAAGGGATAACCGCAAATGCTGATAACGCCGGAATTAAGCTTAATAGCGGAGCTATAATATAAACCGGCTTATCAACCATATCAGGAACTATGTCCTCTTTAGCAACAAGTTTCAGTCCGTCTGCGATAGGTTGTAACAAACCTTTCCAACCTACGTGTGTCGGACCAAGCCTTACCTGCATATGACCGATGACTTTTCTTTCAAGCCAGGTCATATAGGCTACACCTAAAAGTAAAACTGTGATAACGATTAGGATTTTGATTACTACTAAGAGAATCTCTAAAAGCATAGCCAACCTCTTATAATTTTTTTATATCTTTAAAAACTTCAACCAACTTTTCAACTTCGGGGTTATTAGGGTAATTTTTGCTCGCAGTTTCAAGAACTTCTTCTGCCTCGTCATATTTCGTCAACCCTATCAGAGCTAAGGAATAATTAAGCAATAGTGTTATATCCATTATCCCTCTGCTGTATGCCTTAAAATAACATTTGGAAGCCTCTTCATAATCATGCTTTGTAAAGTACAAATCACCAAGCTTTTTATAAGCATCCAAGTAGTCACTGTTGATTGTCAGAGTCCTTTTAAAAAGCTTTTCGGCTTCTTCAATATTTCCCAAATAGTACTCACATAACCCCAAATAATATACTGCTGCTGCATTTTCTTCATTATTCTCTTTAATCTCATTAAATATCTTTTTTGCTTCCTGCAGATTGCCAATTTTAAAATAGACTGTACCTAACATGTACTTGGCTCTTACGTTATCTTCAGCCAATTCTATCGCCTTAGTCAGATATTGTATCGCCTCGGAAAACTTCATCAGCCTTGCACATGCAAGCCCAAGTCTATAATAATATTTGGCACTTTTTGGATTAAGGGAAACTGCATTTTTAAAATGCTTTTCCGACTCACTAAGTCTGCCTGAGTCATACAAGGAAAGACCAAGATAGTAATTGGCTAAACCATCACTATCTTTACTGTCCTGTATATACCCACTAAGTATCTCAATTGCTCCGGAATAGTTTCCCATATTATACATCCTCAAAGCTTCCTGCAATTTATTATCCATTATGTTTAACTAAATCTACCTTTAAATACTTCCCTTTGTGGAAGAGATCAGCTGTCTCTTTGAAATCATTAGGCAAAGAAACAACACCATCCGGCATACCTTTAACTACAGCAACTCTAAACTTTCTAGTTGTATCTTCAAACTTCAGAATAATATAGTCTCCATCTCCTACATTAAGTTTAGATGCATCTGTAGGGTTTATTTCAACTGCCGGCTCAGCGTACACCCTACTCAGATCCTGAGATCTTCTAGTAAATGAACCTGAATGAAGTCTTAATGAACCAGGGAAAACTTTAAATTTTCCTTTACCTTTTGGCGAAACCTTTTTAAGAGCAAATGCTCCGTCTAACACAAACGGATATTTGACTGTTCCACCATTAAAATCAACATCATTGTATAGTGGCACCTCTTTTCTGATTAAATCTTGAACCTCATCAATACCTTTAGGAAGGTTTACGCCTAACCTTGCAGATAGTAATGCCAAAAACTCAAGATCAGATATTACTCCATTGTCTACAGTCTTGTTTAAGCTCTGAACCCTTCCCTCAAAGTTAGTAAATGTACCATCTTTTTCAGCAAAAAGTGATACAGGTATATATACTTCAGATAGCTCCGCGACTTCACTCATAAACGGATCGGTAACTGCCAAAAAGTCAAGCTTGCCTAAAATATCCCCAAGGTCACTATATTCAGGGTGCAATAGTGGATTTTCACCTAAGATTACAAGTGCCCTTAAGCTACCATCTTCCAACACCTTTCGAAAATCAGCCTGTGCTTCTGTTTTTACATAACCCGGTTTATAGTAAGGGGTACAACCCATATCTACTATACCTTGAGAGTTGTTTTTTAATCTGCAAGGTACAGTTATCACATTATTAACTAGAGTTTTTATCTCATTAGCATAGTACAAATCGAGTTCATCGTATGGATTGTAAACTAAAACAGGCTTTTTAGCGCCTTTAAAACTATCAGCCAAATCTTTAAATTCACCATCACCCTTAAGTCCGTTTATAAAATTTTCTATCTTCTCATATACCTCTGACGGCTTGCCGGTAAAAAAGTTGGTTGCTACTCTCTTAAGTGAAGTCACTTTTGGGTAGAATACACTAAGTGTAGTCTCTTCTTTTCTACCCATTCTTCTTATTGCATAACCTAGTACCGGATTTGACTCGGTTACATCTATATTTAATACTATTAGGTTGTCAGAGTTTTCCACATCCTCGTATGTCCCTTCAGGCAAAGCATTAACCGTTTCAAATGAGAACACATTATTACTTCCAATTACCTCTCTTGCAAATTTTTGAGCTAAAAATGCTTCTTCATTTGTCACTCTTGGAGAAACCAATACCCCAATTGAATCAGCACCATACTTACCTTTTATTTCACCTATTTTAGCGGCAACATATTCTATTGCCTCTTCTATGCTGCTTTCTGAAAATTCCCCCGATTTTTTAATCTTTGGAGTCTTCTCCCTTTCAGGCGAGTTAATAAGCTCATACCCGAATCTCCCTTTTGCACATAAAAAGCCATGGTTTACGCCTAAATCAGGATCTTCGGAGATTTTATAAACTTCATTATCTTCATGCTCAACTATAATTGAACATCCGCATGAACAAAAACCGCAAACAGACTCTGTCTTTTCAAGATTCCACGGTCTGTTTTTAAACAAATATACCCTGTTATTCAATGAACCGACAGGACAAACGCTCATACATTGACCGCAGTATTCACAATTCCACGGTTGGTCAAATGAGGTCCCAATGTATGTTTCCGTACCTCTGTTTATAAAGCTTATTGCCTGAATATTAACAACTTCGTCACAAATTCTTACACATTTGCCACAAAGCACACATCTATCAATATCTCTTTCAATAAATGGGTTTGTGTGGTCAAATGGCGTATCGTTTGGTTTCGGGTCAAACCTTACATTCGTAAGGCCAACCTCAAATGTAAGATCCTGAAGCATACAGTCCCCACCCTTGTCACAAACAGGACAGTCTAACGGGTGGTTGATAAGGAGAAGCTCTATAACCGTTCTTCTCAATTTTTGTAGTTTTTCGTTCTGTGTAACTATTTCCATTTTATCAGTTACAGGTGTGGTACAGGCAGTCATAAGCTTAGGGTTTCCAACAACCTCGACCAAACAAACACGGCAGGCTCCAAACGGATTTAATGTCTTATGATGACATAATACCGGAATATGGACACCAGCTTTTTCCGCAGCTTGTAAAATCGTGCTATTTGGCTCTACCTGTACTTCTCTGCCGTCTATTTTAACGGTAACCATACGCTCACCCTCTTTTCTTAATCTATTGCGTTAAAAGGACAGTTTACAATACATTCACGACATTTAACACACTTGCTCTTGTCAATGTATGCCACTTTTCCTTTTTCCCAGGTAATTGCATTTACCGGACACACCTTAAAACAGATACCACATTTTTTACATGCGTCTTCTTGTACCTCAAACTTTACTAATTCGGTACATTCTCTACCCGGGCACCTTTTTTCTTTAATATGAGCCTCATATTCATGCCTGAAATATCTGATTGTCGTAAGAACAGGGTTAGGTGCAGTCTGTCCCAAACCACATAACGAAGAGACTTTAATATCTTGAGCCAAACTTTCCAGAAGCTCTATATCACCTTCTCTACCCTGACCTTTTGTAATCCTTGCAAGAATATCAAGCATTGTTTTTGTCCCTATTCTACACGGAATACATTTACCGCATGATTCTCTCTGAGTGAAAGTTAAGAAAAAGTGTGCCACGTTAACCATACAGTTTGTTTCATCCATAACAACGACACCACCGGAACCCATCATCGCACCAGCTGCAATAAGTGAGTCATAGTCAATAGGTGTATCGAGAAGACTCTCAGGCAAACATCCACCTGATGGGCCACCGAGCTGCACTGCCTTAAATTTTCTTTTTTTAGGAATTCCTCCACCAACATCAAAAATCAATTGGCGGACGGTAATCCCCATGGGAACTTCTATAAGCCCTGTACTTTTAACCTTTCCACTTAGAGCAAATATTTTTGTTCCCTTTGATTTTTCGGTACCAATTGACGCATACCAGTCAGCACCATTTAAAATAATCATCGGAAGATTTGCGAATGTTTCTACATTATTGACATTTGAGGGCTTCCCCCACAAGCCTTTCACTGCAGGGAAAGGTGGTCTTGAGCGGGGCATACCTCTTTCCCCTTCTATTGAAGCAATAAGCGCTGTCTCTTCACCACAGACAAAAGCCCCAGCACCTTCTTTTAAGTGAAGGTGGAATTCAAAATCAGTTCCTAATATATTTTTCCCTAAAAATCCTCTTTCTTCAGCATCCTTTAAGGCTTTTTTAACCCTGATTATTGCAAGTGGGTACTCAGCCCTACAATATATATATCCTTCCTTGCAACCTATTGCATAAGCCGCAATAAGCATCCCTTCAATAACATCATGCGGGTTACCTTCTATTATACTTCTATCCATAAAGGCACCAGGGTCACCTTCGTCTGCATTACAAATTAGATATTTCAAATCCCCGGGAGAATTTCTACAGAATGTCCACTTTAAGCCGGTAGGGAAACCACCGCCCCCTCTACCTCTAAGTCCTGACTTCTTAACCTCTTCTATAACCTGCTCAGGGGTCATTTCTTTTAATACCTTTTTAATTGCCTCATATCCGCCGTGAGCTATATAGTCGTCAATACTGTCGGGGTCAACCTTACCACAATCCTTTAAAACATATCTCTTTTGATGTTTATAGAAATCGTAATAATCGTCCTTGGCAGCCCACTTTTTTACCACCTCGCCGCCAACCACATGTTCCTGCACTATAGTTGGAACCATTTCAGCAGTAACATGCTCATAGGTAACAGCTTCTTTCCCTGGGACATAAATATCCACAAGTACATCCCTCGCACAAAGTCCCCTGCAACCTGTTGCCTTGACTTTACAATTTCTCTCTTTTATCTCTGCTGGCAGGCCTGCATCTTCGAAGGCCTTCCTGAAGGCCTCCATAACCTCTGTACCACCTGATGCTACACCAGCTGTACCCATACAAACATGTACTTCGTAATTATCTATTATGTGTTCACCCATGCTTTTACCCCTATTCCTCTTTATTTGCATATTCTCTGAAAATCGCTCTCGCGTTTTCAGGGGTCAGATTACCATAGGTCTTATCATTAATCATTATTACCGGAGCCATACCACACGCACCTATACAAGAAACTTCTTCAAGGGTAAATTTTAAGTCGCTTGAAGTCTCACCATTTCCAATACCAAATTCCTCTTTAACAACCTCAGAGATTCTCCCTGAACCTTTTACGTGACAAGCAGTTCCACGACAAACCCTTATAACATACTTGCCTCTTGGTGTTGTGTAAAACTGAGCATAAAAAGTAAGAACCCCATATAGCTGATGAGGTGACACATTAAGATTTTCCCCTATCCTTTCAATCATTTCCCTTGAAAGATAACCGTAATGTTCCTGAACCTGCTGTAAAACCGGAATAACTGCTCCTTTTTTACCGCTATATTTTGCACATATTTCATCTACGGCGGATAAATCTATTTCCTGGATTACTTCTTCCTGGTTGTCTTGCATTTCAATAGCTTTCTCAGACATATTACACCTACCTATCTATTTCACCAAGAACGATATCAACGCTACCGATTATACCGACCAGGTCAGCAACCATTGCTCCTTTAGCCATTTTGTTAATAGCGCCAAGATTCACAAACGAAGGAGCTCTAATTTTAAGTCTATATGGCCTTTCCTCGCCATTACTAACAATATAATAACCAAGTTCCCCTTTAGGTGCTTCAACACAGGCATACGTTTCACCCTTAGGAGTTTTAAAGCCTTTTGAAATAAGATAAAATCTTCTAATTAACGCTTCCATTCTTTCATAAACTTCCTGATGGGAAGGCATAGCAACTCTCGGATCATCGGTCATAACAGGTCCTTCAGGAATCTGCTCCAAAGCCTGCTTAAGTATTCTGTTAGCCTGCCTCATCTCTTCAACTCTTACCTGGTACCTTGCATATATATCCCCTTCTTCTCTGACAGGGACATCAAATTCGAATCTATCATATATTCCATATGGTTCATCACGCCTTAAGTCAAAATCAACTCCGGAACCTCTCATTATTGGACCACTTACACCGTAACTTAAAGCGTCTTCTTTAGAAAGATACCCAACACCTACCGTTCTTTTTAGCCAGATTCTGTTTTTCGTAAGGAGCCTTTCATAGGTGTCTATCCTTTCATCAAATATTGACACAAACTCCTTCAGTTTTTCCAGAAACAAAGGTGGGACGTCTTCCCTTATACCACCTATTCTTATCCATGAACTGGTCATCCTCTGACCTGTGGCAATCTCAAACATATCAAGAATAAGCTCTCTTTCCCTAAAAGCATAAAGAAATACAGTCATCGCTCCAATATCAAGAGCATGAGTTGCAATCCAGACAAGGTGACTGGCTGCTCTGGCAAGCTCAGCAAATATAACCCTTAAATATTCAGCTCTTTCAGGTATTTTAACATTAAAGAACTTTTCTACGGCCAGACAATAACCTAAATTATTTGACAAAGGGGAAAGGTAGTCCAACCTGTCCGTCAACGGTATAAACTGATGATATGTCCTGTTTTCAGCAAGTTTTTCCACACCTCTGTGGAGAAAACCTACATCAGGTCTCACATCAACTATAGTCTCACCATCAAGATCTACCACAAGCCTCAATACACCATGCGTACTTGGGTGCTGAGGCCCCATATTGACCGTTATAATTTCACTTAAATTATCTTTTGTGCTTATATTTTCCATAGTCTATCCCCAAACCCTATTTTGTAAACTTTATGCCAAGGTTTTGCTCATCGACAGAATTAAACCAGCTTCTGTCCTTAAGACCATACTCCTTCCTGAGAGGATGACCCTCAAAGAAATCAGGCATAAGTATCCTTCTCAAATCCGGATGCCCTTTAAATGTAACCCCAACGAGATCATACTGCTCTCTCTCAAGAAAATCTGCAGATTTCCATATATCAGTAACCGTTTCAAATTCGGGTTCAGCAAGAGCAACCTTAACAAAAACTCTAAGTTTTTTATCTACATTAAACAGATTGTAAGAAAGCTCAAACTTTTCATTCTTTTTTGGCCAGTGGATAGCTACTATATCAACCAGATATGTAAACCCATAATCACATTTAAGACTTTTCAAAACTTCCTTTGCAATATCAGCAGGAGCATTGATAAAATTACAACCATACTGAGTATATCCATTAATCTTTGAGTCAAATTTTCCTGCCAATTCTTTCAACAAACTCTCAAATCCCATCATACACCTCACTTTCTCAAGACCTTGTTGCCTTTAATTTTCTCCTGCAATGCAACAATCGCATCAAGTAGCGCCTCTGGCCTTGGAGGACAACCGGGAATGTAAAAGTCGACAGGAACAATCTCATCTGCACCTTGAACAGTAGAATATGTATCAAAAATACCGCCACTTGTGGCACAGCTACCCATAGCTATAACCCACTTTGGTTCAGGCATCTGATCATAGACCTTTCTCACAACAGGTGCCATTTTCCTTGTAACAGTACCTGCCACAATCATCAAATCAGCCTGCCTTGGTGTGGCTCTAAATATGACACCCAACCTATCAAGGTCATATTTTGATGCACCAACAGCCATCATTTCAATGGCACAACATGCAAGACCAAACGTAACCGGCCATAGAGAAGATCTTCTGGCCCAGTTTATTACTCCGTCAACAGTAGCAGTAATAATGTTGTCAGAAAACTTATGCTCCATTACGCCCATTCTAACGCTCCTTTCTTCCAAGCATAGAAGTAACCAAATACTAATATCACTATAAACAAGATCATTTCAATAAGCCCGAAAATCCCCAACATATCAAATGCTACCGCCCAGGGAAAAAGAAAAACTGTTTCCACATCAAAAATAACAAAAAGCATTGCAATTACATAAAACCTTACATTGTAGCGTCTTCGGGCATCACTGAATTCAGGCATACCACATTCATAAACGCTTAACTTAACCTTTTCAGGTTTTTTAGGTCTTATCAAAAAACCTACACTCACAATGATAATACCTATCAGTGCTGAAATTACTAACATTAACGCTATTGGAAGATATCCGCTCATATTCTCACCTCTGTATTTTGTATACAGTATGCATTATGTATCATAGAGATTAATAAGTGTCAACAAGAAACATTGTTTTAGGATTCACAACTTAAAAGGAAATGACTATATTTTTTACCCGATAATTCCTATAAATAAAATCAATAATTATTCGTTTTTCAATTAAGACAATCTATTAGATTTTGCATATCTTCCGGCAAATCAATATTTACTTCCCTCTCAATATTATCAAAAGGACATATAAATTTTAAATAATATGAGTGCAATGCCTGCCTTTTTATCGGATAGGAAAGAGAAAATTTGTTACCATACACTTCATCCCCTATTATAGGGAATCCAAGAAAAGACATATGTACTCGTATCTGATGAGTTCTGCCAGTATAAATCTTTACATCTGCAATAAACTCGTTTTTAAACCTTTTCAAAATAAAAACATCTGTTTTAGCAAACTTGCCGTCTTCATTTACACACATCTTCTTTCTGTTTATTTTGTGGCGACCAATATGATTTTCAATATTATAAAAATTTTCTTTTGGACTACCATATGCAATACAGATATATCTTTTTTCCAGGTCCCTTTCCTTAAAGAGCTTGGATAGTCTCTCTTTAGCGTTATAGTTTTTTGCTACAATCATTAGTCCAGATGTATCCTTATCGAGCCTGTGGATTATTCCAGGCCTGAAATCACCCTCATTTATTTCAAAAGAAAACATATAAACAAGGCCGTTCACAAGCGTGTTGCTGTAGTTACCAGGCGCCGGATGGACCACAATCCCGGCAGGCTTATTAATTATTAGATATTCCTTGTGTTCAAAAACTATTTCAAAATCAATCTTTTTCGGCTCAAGATTAGGTTTTTCCTCTTCCAAAATAGATACAACGAGATAATCGCCTTGATTTATTTTAGTAGATGTTTTTTTTAAAACTTTTCCATTAAGGCTGACAAGCTCCAATTCCACAAGCTTCTGGCAAAAACTTCTTGTTTTTCCTGTCTTTTCACTCAAAAAGATATCAGCCCGCTTGTAATCCTTATCAGCAACTAATTTTAATTCTTCAACTATCTTTTTCATAATTATCAGGCAACTCTTTTTAAAAGTGCAGCAAAAAATCCGTCCGTTTCTGTTTTATGAGGAACCGAATAAAAAAAATCGCCTAAGCAAAACTCATCAGGTGCATTTACAGGTACGATCTCAAAATTACTCTTATTTTTTAAGAAATTATTTATTACCTGGACCCCCTCTTCACTTTCATTTGAGCAAACACTGTAAAGGATAAAACCACCAATTTTCACAAAATCAGACAATGTAGTCAGAAATTTTAGTTGCTTGATTGAGTTTTTGATTAGTATTTTTTGATTTCTTAAAAACCTGACCTCAGGATGCCTTTTAATAGTCCCAAGTGAAGAGCATGGTGCATCAAGTAGAATCAGATCATACCTTTGTAAATGTTCATATTTTAAAACATCGGCGTTAAATGTTTTTACATTTGTACACTTGTATTTTTCAACATTTTCATTTAATTTTCTGGCTCGATTTTGATCCCTTTCAAAAGCATTTATTTCAGCCAGAGGGTGAATCTTACTTAAAATTACCGTTTTGCCACCAGGAGCTGCACACGCATCCATAATTTTATCTACCTTCAAATCTTTTGTAATAAGAGGTATAAGTGCAGAAGCCCTGTCAACAGGCAAAGCCTGTGCTGGAATATCTTCAAAATTTTCATAGTTATAAAATGTTAGACTTGACAGGTCTATATAATTGTTGAGAGGCGGGTTGTTCAGTGAATATAAAATTTCCGTCAGATTTTCTTCACCAAAGTTTTTTTTCAATTTGTTTACATACCACTCTGGAAAATCATCATAAATACTATAATTTTTTAGTATTTCATCTTTTTGAGTTATAAGCTTCCTTAAAACCGCATTAACAAACCCCCTCTGTTTGGGTTTTAAAATATTTAAAGTTTCATTCACTGCTGCATAATCAGGAATGTCGTTCATAAAAAGTATCTGGGATGCCCCAAGAGTTAATGCAGCATAAAGCTCCACGGGGGTATCTTTTTTCAAATAAAGAGCCAATGACTTTTCAATAAATGAGAGGTGCCTGAATATTTCAAAATATAATTTTCTATAAACTTTTCGGTATGTGGTGTCTTCAAAATAATCTTCAGTAAGCTTGCCGTAATAAAAATCAACAAGGAGGCTGTACAGCCTCCTTCTGTTTCTATCCACCGTAAACCATCTTTTCAAGCCTTCTTATTCTCTCTTCAACCGGGGGGTGAGTAGAAAATAAATTCATCAAATTTCTCCCTGTTAAGGGGTTCATGATAAACATATGAGCAGTTGCAGGCTTTGCATCCATTGGCATTTTTTCAACACCGTAAGCAATTTTCCTTAGGGCATTGGCAAGGGCAACAGGATTGCCACAAAGCGCTGCGCCTCTCTGGTCTGCGAGATATTCCCTTGACCTTGAAATTGCCATTTGAATTAAAAGAGCTGCGATAGGAGCTATTATCATAGCAACAATTGCACCAATAGCACCTAATGGACTTCCCCCTTCTTCATCATCACGGCCACCACCAAATATCATTGCCCATCTTGCCCAATCAGCAAGCATCATTATTGCACCTGCAAATGTAGCAGCGATTGTACCTATAAGAATATCTCTGCCGTGGATATGAGCAAGCTCATGTGCCAGTACACCTTCAAGTTCATCCCTGTTTAAAAGTTGTAAAATCCCCGTAGTTACCGCAACCGCAGCATTTTGAGGATTTCTCCCTGTAGCAAATGCATTTGGAGCAGGATTTTGAATTATGTAAACTTTTGGCATAGGAAGGCCACCCTTCTGGGCAAGATTTCTAACAATTGAATACAACTCAGGTGCGTCACTTTCAGTAACCTCTTTTGCTCTGTACATTGAAAGCACTATTTTGTCGCTAAACCAATACGAGAAGAAATTCATTCCCAATGCAAAGATAAATGCAAACATCATTCCATTTCGACCGCCAAGCATCCCGCCAATTAACATAAACAGTATTGTAAGCAAAGTCATAAAAAATACTGTTTTTAGTGTGTTACCCATTATTTCCTCCGATATATATTTTTTCTATCAATTTCTCAATCGTATTAGTGTTAACTTTAGTGTTTAAACAGTCCCCATATGGTCTCTCATTAAGTATCCCTATAACCGGCAAAGGATAAGTATCCTGAATCCCACTTAACAAATCCCTCTCACAAGCAACAGCAATAATAATATCAGGTTTTGTCTCTTTAACTATCCTTCTGGCAATTGTACCACTTGTTGCAACACTCACATTTAATTTATATTTCTCGGCAATATTTGCAAGCCCCTTTATATCACACTTACCACACTTTTTACATACTAAGATGTCTTTTGTAATTTTAAGTTCACAATCTTCAAGCTGAATACAGTGGGGAAGCAATACCAATGGATTATTAACCTTTTTGCCTATCAGTGATTCCAGCACAAGTTCATTATTCACTGCAATAAACGATCTAATTATTTTGTCTCTGTCTACTTTTAAAATTTTTGCGACCCGCATAACGACCGGAAACAAAAACCTTGTAACCAACCCTCTCATTCTTCTGGCAATTTTGGTTTGTTTACCAGAAATCATAGTTATAACGATAATAAAAGTAGAAAAAGCAAGAAACAGACCAAATCCTGCTACAATTAATGAAAAAATAATACCTGCAATACCAGAAACACTTGAAATCCCCTTCAGTGAAACATACCACACAAAAAAAAGGAGCAACAGGGTTACAGCCGAAGAAATCCCAAGCAAATATATAAAAAGCCTCTTCTTCTCAGGCTTTAAGCTTTTATCCAAGTACAATCCCTTTTTCGACTTTGTATCCGGCAAGAAAACTTTTTACATCCATTCTTTTCTTGCCTTCAAGTTGTACTTCTTTTAGCTTCAGTGAGTAATTGCCACATTTGACTAACATAAAGTCCCTGGTAACCTCGTAAACAGTACCCGGTTCTACATCAGGGTTATCAGTTACAATCTCTGCATCAAATATTTTAAATGTAAGCCCGTTGAGTTTTGTAAAAGCCGAAGGCCATGGATAAAATCCCCTGATTGTCCTTTCAATATAGTCAGCATCACTGTTCCAGTTTATAAGACCTTCATCTTTCTTGATTATAGGGGCATAACTTGCAAGTGAATCATCCTGCTTTATAGGTTTAATTTTATCAAATTCTTTAAGTGTTTTCAGCAATAACTGTGCGCCAATATCCGATAACTCAACAAGTAACTGTTCACTATTTTTCCTGTCAATTCTTGTTTTTTCTACCAACAAAATATCACCTGTATCAAGCCCTTCATCCATAAGCATTGTTGTCACACCTGTTTCAGTTTCTCCATTTATAATTGCCCAATTGACCGGTGCAGCGCCCCTATACTTTGGAAGAAGTGAATAATGTACATTTACCGGAGCCTTCCTGGGTATATCCAGTACCTCTTTAGGCAATATTTTACCGTAGGCGACAACCACAAGAAAATCAACATCATAACTTTTCAGCTTGTTTAATGCATCTAAATTATTCTTCAATTTTTCCGGCTGAAAAACTTCAATATTATGCTCAACAGCAATTTCCTTAACAGGTGGAGGGGTCAATTTGTTCCCCCTCCCCTTTGGTTTATCTGGCTGACACACCACAAGCCTGACATTAATTTCTTTATCATCTATAAGACTTTTCAAGATAGGAACAGCCGTAAGCGGCGTACCCATAAATATTACATCCACCTTTTTCTCCTGAATTAAAATATAAATTCTTCTTCTGATAGCCTTCTTGCAATTTCACCAATTACCCTTTCTTCATCAGCCAAATCTTTTGCCTCAAAGGTAACAGTAAATCTCAAAAAATGCCCCGCATCATCCCATGGTACTGATGAAATAAGCTTTTCTCTAATAAGATAGTCACAAAATTGCTCGGCATTTTCAAACTTCCTGCCACTTTTGGTCCCCTTTGGTATTTCGAAGTACAGATAAAAAGTCCCCTTTGGCTCGTTAACATAAAAACCATTATCCCTTAACACTTTTGCAAGTTTGACAAGTCTTCTTTTATATTTATCTCTTATCTCATTTATTAATTCAGGATGTGAAAGGGCATATGCTGCTGCCTTTTGAATCGGAATAAATTGACCTGAATCATTGTTGTCTTTCACTGTAGCAAAAGCCTTGACCAGAGTCTCATTTCCGCAAACAAAAGCCATTCTCCATCCTGTCATATTGAAAGATTTTGATAAAGAATGTATTTCTATACCTACCTCTTTGGCTCCTTCAACGGATAAAAAAGATGGTTGTTCTTCGCCATAAGTAAGCTCTATATAAGCTGCATCATGCACAACCGCAATATCATTTTCTTTTGCAAATTTTACAACCTTTTCAAAAAATTTTTTATCTGCCAGCGCTCCCGTAGGATTATTTGGATAATTCAGATAAAGTATCTTGGCCTTTTTTCTTATATCTTCAGGAATACTGTCAAGGTCTGGCAAAAAGTTATTTTCTTTTGTCAAAGGAAGGTTATAAACTTGCCCCCCAAGATACTTTGTGATAGTCCCTGTAACAGGATATCCAGGGATAGTCATCAAGGCATAGTCTCCAGGATTGATAAGACAAAATGGGATCATCGCAAGCGCAGGTTTTGAGCCTATTGCATGATTTATTTCTGTCTGAGGGTTTATATCTACACCAAATCTCTTTTTCATATATTCTGCAGCTACATCTTTAAACTCCTGAATACCGTTGTCAGAATAAAATCTGTTTTCCTTCTTCATTGCCTCTTCTTTAAGTACATTCACAATTGCAATATTTGCCATATCATCAGGCTCGCCAACCCCCATATCTATAAGTTCTTTTCCGGGATTTGCTTCATGTGCTGCCCTTTTGGCACGTTTGATTTTTTCAAATTTGTAAATCTTGGTATCTTTACCAAACATATTTCCACCAAGCCTTTCTGCAATAAGGTTTTGAACAAAGTCTGACATTTTATCCTCCATCATTACTTATTTTATCTAACTCTAACCTTAATTTAGAATCATTGCAAGCATCAATCCCGGGACAATTTTTTATATCACACGGATCAATATGTATCGTTACATCAAGATCAACTATTTTGTCCTTCAGCCTGTTTTCTATCAAATCCGCAATCTTATGTGCATCCGACAAGCTTAACTCTTTACACAATGTCAAATGTAAATCAAGAAATTTTTGAGAGCCTGACCTTCTTGTTCTAAGTTTATGAAAATCTACATGCAAATTGTCGAAACTGTTTAGAATTTTCACTATATCTTTTTTTATTTCCTCAGGCAACTCAACATCGAGCAAATCTTTTGAAACCTCAACACTGAGCTTTACTGAAGAGTAAATTATATATACAGAAATAACTGCAGAAATAAGAGGGTCAATAATGTGTAAATTCGTAAATTTTATGACAACAAAAGATATCAATATTCCGGCGTTTGTAAGTATATCTATTTCATAATGCATCGCATCCGCTTTCAATATTGACGAATTTGTTTTTCGGGCCACCATCCTTAAATAAAGCGTAAGGATTAATGTAGATACAATTGCAAAAATCATAACATATAGCCCGGAATCTATGTTTTTCACAGTACCTTTTGACATAAATTTTTCATAGGATTTATACAAAATAAAGGCACCCGACAAAAAGATTATGAAGGATTGCAAAAATGTTGCAAGAGATTCAAATTTTCCATGACCAAACGGATGTTTTTCATCTGGTGGCTCTTCAGATTTTTTTATGGCAAAATAATTGATAGTTGAAGACAGTATATCTAAAACCGAATCCACCGCCGACGATAGCAAAGCCAGTGAACCTATCATAAATCCTGCTACCCCTTTGACCAACGTCAACAATACTGCCGTGGATATGCTTACGATAGAAGCAGTGGATTTATCACTCATAAAATTAACCGCTTTTCCTAAATTTTATTTTTGTCATATCAAACCAGGTATCAAAAAGACCGAATATTGCAACCAAAACGATTACGGGCGGCTCGCTAAATATCAGTATATACAAAATAAGTCTCAAAAAGTAACTTAATCTCCACCTGGTAAAATAATAATTTATTATATCAAGCCCCTGAAGAAAGAATAATGTTGTAAAAATTATCAAAGTGTTATACGAAACAAGCTTATAATTGAAATCACTTGAAATTATAAAAAAGCCACCGATAACAAATAAAATAATCAATTTGTCGTTTACCCTATATCGTATTTCTGACAAATTGGCTTTTTTGAAATAAAACTTTCTGCAAATCACAGTCAAAAGAGCCGAGTAGGAAAAACTGAACGCAGGCATTAAATGTACCATTGTGTAGGCAAAGGCATCCTTATTGTTTTTTAGATATAAAAGGTATGCATTTGAGTCAAAGTTGCCCCCCTGTTTCTCATATCCACTTATTACCATATCAAGATAAGCAACCATATATCTGATTATAGCATCTTTGTATTCGGTAAAAACAAATATTGTTAGTAAGGAAAATATAAAGGCAGGCAATGCACCGAATACAACAACATCAAGTTTAATATTATTTTTCTTGCCTGCAATAAAATATACTGCAAAAGCCGGAAACACACAAATCATCACAAAATAAGCAAGAAAAAGCATGGAGTAAAAGGCAAATAGCCCTGTTATGATGGTTGCAGCCAGATGCTCTCGCAATGTTGCCCTTTCATCCATCAAATATTTAAGGACAAAAATTGGCGAGAAAAATGTCAGTACAAATCCAAACTGCGGGAAAAAGATGTTTGCAGAAAATAAAACAACAGCTAAAATATAATTTATTAATGGATGTTGCATAGTGAAAAAAAGCGCCGGACAAATTGCCCGGCGACCTTGTTATTTACTTAATGTGAACGGTAAAAGAGCAACTATTCTTGCAGTCTTTATTGCTGAAGCAAGCTTTCTCTGATGTTTTGCACATGTACCCGTAAGCCTGCTTGGCATAATTTTGCCCCTTTCAGTTATAAACTGTCTCAAAAGATTTGAGTCTTTATAATCTATATCAATCTTATCACTGCAAAATCTGCAAACTTTCTTTTTTTGAAATTTCTTTTTAAAGTTCATATTTCCTCCTGTCTATTAAAAAGGTATATCGTCTTCATCAATTGTTGATGGGACATCTTCAATTTCGTCATTTACGACAGAGCTCTCTTTCCTTTGAACAAGCTGAATATTTTCTGCAATTATTTCATGCTTGCTCCTTTTTGCCCCATCTTGCTCCCAGGTTCTAAAACTAAGTCTCCCTTCCACAAGAACAGGCATCCCCTTTGCGATATATTCACCTGCAAACTCGGCCAACCTTGAAAAGGCAACTATATCTATAAAACAAGCCTCATCTTTGACAGAATCACCGGATTTGTACCTTCTGTTAACCGCAAGTCCAAATCTTGCAGCCGGTGTACCAGAACCAGGTATATATCTGACTTCAGGGTTTCTGGTAACATTTCCCAGCAAAATAACTTTATTTAAGAATCCCATACCTATTCCTCAGTATTTTCTTCAGAAACTTCCTCTGCCTTTGAATCTTCGCTCGGATTCTCAGCTTCATCCTTTTCTGCTGAATTCTGCTTGTCACCCTGCCTTGAAGAGTCTTTCCTGAAGCCTCTTCCTCTTCTTGGCGCCCTTTGAGTCATATCAGAACGTTTTTTAAGCTTAAACTTTTTGCCATCAATTTTAATAACTATAAATCTTATAACAGACTCATCATATTTAAATCTTCTTTCAAGCTCAGCAGGAACATTAACATCAGAATTAAACTGAATGAGAAAGTAGTATCCCTCATTCTTGTGTTCAATTTCATATGCAAGCTTGAGCTTACCCCAAGCTTCATCATTGATGATTTCACCGCCGTTTTCTGTAACAATTGTTTTGAATTTCTCAAACGTTGAAACCGCATCTTCCTGAGTAACATCAGGAGTAACGATAAATAGTGCTTCGTATGTTCTCATCTTACCTCCTTCTGGTTTTGCAGCCATGAGCATAAGCTCATAGCAAGGTGAACTGGACTATTAACAATTTATAATTTTAAAGTCAAGAACTTTCTGGAATAACTACTAAAAACAGGTGTTTTAAAAATAAAAAAGCTCCCCTTATAACTTTTTCATAAAAAGAGGAGCTTTGGTTATCATTTTAGTGGGAAGGGCAACTACAACCACAACTTGAGCATCCACTACCACATTCGTCACTTAGATAAAACTCAAGCCATTCATTAAACTGATTGTCAAGCCAGTTTTTGTCTTCCTCTGAGAGTTTAGCATAACCATCTTCATAATAATTTTTTGCTTCTTCCAGTTGTTCCTTTTCTTCCCTGGTAAGCTCTTCTGCAAAATCTGTTGCTACAACCAGCTCTTTCCTGAGCTCCAAAAGTTCTATTTTCATAATAATCCTCCTTAGTCTTTTAAGACAATTTTAGTCTTATTTTCCAAAAAAGCAATAGTTTTTTTTCATTGCACAAAAATCTCTTTCCAATGACCACAAAGACTACTCTTTAATAGTTAAACACAAGATAAACTTGGGGACAATTCAAAAGATGATAATATGAAAAGAGGCCGGACAAATCCGGCCATTTATTAACGTTTTGAAAACTGTGAGCTTTTTCTTGCTTTTGGTTTACCAGGTTTCTTCCTTTCCACCATTCTTGGATCTCTTGTAAGAAACCCTTCAGCCTTGATAGTTTTTCTGTAGTCAGGATTGTAAGCAACAAGAGCTCTTGCAAGGCCATGCCTTACTGCACCAGCCTGACCGGTTTTGCCACCACCTTTTACAGTTATATAAAGATCAAACTTACCAGCGCTATTTACAAGCTCAACTGGCTGCATAATAATTTGTCTCAAAATTGCTCTTTCAAAATATTCCTCAAAAGCTTTTCCATTTACTGTTATTTTGCCATTACCCGGCCTGACAAACACTCTGGCAACTGAAGTTTTTCTTCTTCCTGTTCCGTAAAAGTAATCCATCTATTCCCCCTAAAACTCTAATTTTTCAGGCTGTTGTGCCGCATGAGGATGTTCATTTCCTGCATAAATTTTAAGTTTTTTTATCATCTTTCTTCCAAGTCTGTTTTTAGGAAGCATCCTTTTTACAGCAAGTCTTATTACATCTTCAGGTTTTCTGTCAAGCATCTCTTCAAGTGTCTTCTCTTTAAGCCCTCCAAAATAACCTGAATAAGCATAATATTTCTTATCCTTGAGTTTTTTGCCTGTAACCTTGATCTTCTCAGCATTTACAACTACGACAAAATCTCCTGTATCCATAAAAGGTGTATAAACAGGTTTATTTTTACCCATTAGAATCTTGGCAATTTTAGATGCAAGCCTTCCAAGTATCACATCATTGGCATCAACGAGATACCATTTTTTATCCATATCTACTTTTGCCCAAGTCGTCTTCATAATTTACCCCTCTTAGAAGCCTTTTCTTCTTTCTTTAATTCTTGCAGCTTTACCACGAAGTTCTCTTATATAGTAAAGCTTAGCCCTTCTTACCTTACCGCTCTTGACAAGCTCAATAGATTCTATTCTTGGTGAATAAAAAGGGAATGTTCTTTCAACTCCCACGTCACCAACAACCTTTCTTACTGTAAACGTAGACCTAACACCGGCTCTTCTAATCCTTATCACAAGACCTTCGAAAGCCTGTACCCTTTCTTTGTTACCTTCAACAATTCTGAAATTCACTCTTACGGTATCTCCTGCTCTAAATTCAGGAATATCCCTATTCATAAATTCAGCTTCTACAGCTTCAATTAGCTTGTTGTTCATCTTTATTTCCTCCTAAAAGGCCATTAATCTTATTTAAATATATAGCAACAGCACTTCTTACCGACAGATGATTAAAACTACCAGCACCTTTTATGGGCTCAATAATTACATCCACCAGTTTCATCAAATCTTCCGACATCCCCCAGCCAGTACCAAACAAAATAAGCATAGGTTTGTCATAATTCTCTTTCAGAAAAGGCTCAAGCTTCGCTCTATTCGGGGCATCCTTAGCGGACGTGGCAATGAGCAGTGGCCTGCACCCTTCCTTTTGTTCTATAAAATCTATTACTTCACTCAAACTTTCTTTTATTACGGTATACTCAAACGCCTCCTTTCTGTTGGGGTTGTAAGTTGCACCGTAACCTTCCTGCCAGTGTGTTAAAACTCTTCTGGCAATTTCCCTTTGAGCCTCCAAAGGGTTTACAACAAAATAATTTTTAACGCCAAAGGTCCTACAGGACCTCGATATATCGTGTAAGTCCATGTTTGTTATGGACGTGGCTACAACATCCCCATGCTTGTCAACCATCGGGTAGTGCAGCAAAGCAACATACAGACTCACACCTTCATTCATCCTTTTCACAATTTGAGACACAATTTCATCGGTCTCTTTATTCAGAGCCTTACCTTTTAGCAAATCAGGTCTGTTTTGTAAAGTAATTTTTAATGATTCTTTAATTCTCCAATCATTTATTTCTTTATGATTACCGGAAACCAAAACATCAGGCACTTTAAGTCCTTCATATTCATATGGTCTTGTATAATGAGGATATTCAAGCAAACCGTTACAAAATGATTCGTCTTCGGAGGACATTTCATCACCAAGCACACCTGGAACAAGTCTTGCAACTGAGTCAATTATTACTGAAGCTGCCAGCTCACCACCGGATAACACAAAATCACCTATTGAAATTTCCTCATCCACCACCAACTTCCTTACCCTCTCATCAACACCTTCATATCTGCCACATATAAAAGTTAAATTATCATAATTTAAGAGTCTTCTTGCTGTTTTTTGGCTAAACTTTTCGCCTCTTGGGTCAAGAAGGATAACCCGTGTATTGCAGAATTTTTGTTTAATATCCCTTACTGCCTCACATAATGGTTCCGGCTTCAACAACAACCCCTGCCCACCGCCATATTGATAATCGTCAACAGTCTTGTGTCTGTCTTTTGTAAAATCTCTTAAGTTTACAGGGTTTATCTCCAGTAACCCTTTTTTTATCCCCTGAGATACGACTCCCCAGGAAAATATAGACTGAATCATTTCAGGAAAAATTGTTATAACATTATAAATCTTCACTTACCAGACCTGCAGAATCTATAATAATTTTTTTGTTTTTAACATCAATTTCAGGCACATGAATTTCATTATTTGAAATAAGATACTCTTTGCCATCGTCAGATTTTATTGCAAAAAGTTCGTTGGAACCATTATCGTAAAGTTCAATGACTTTTCCAACATAATCCCCCTCAACAGTAAAAACATCTGCTCCAATAAAATCACTTGCCAGGCATTCATCATCTGACATATAGTTTTCAAGCATCCGGGAAGAGATGTATATACTTAAACCGCTAAGCCTTTTTGCACTGTCAATATCATTTATTTCCGAACATTTCATTATAAAATTATTTTTATTAACTTTCAAATCATCAATTTCAAATGAGTGAATTATCCTCTCATTTCTGCCAACAAGCAAAAACTCAAGATCAAAAAAAATTTCAGCATGTTCAGTTTGAGGTAAAACCTTGAAATGACCTTTTAAACCGTGAGAACCAGCTATGCTTCCAATCTTTATTAATTTCATATACCAATAATAGGAAAGCCCCTTTTTAAGGGGCCTTTAAATGTCTTGTCTTTAATTTTATTCCAAAATTTCAAGAACTACTCTTTTACCTTTCTTAATACCAGCTGCATTAAGGATAGTTCTGATAGACCTTGCAGTCCTACCCTGCTTTCCGATAACTTTACCAAGATCAGCAGGATCAACCCTAAGTTCAATTACAGTTGTTTTTTCGCCCTCAACTTCTTCAAGCATAACCTTGTCGGGATTATCAACAAGCGACTTAACGATAAATTCAACAAGTTCTTTCACAGTACACCTCCATCAATTTACTTGGCAGCTTTCTCTTCAGCAAATTTCTTTATTAAGCCCAACTTGCTTAAAATGTTTTTCACAGTATCGGTAGGAATTGCTCCTTCTTTAAGCCAATTCAGAGCTTTTTCCTCATCAATTTTGATTTCAGCAGGCTCAACAAGCGGATTGTAATACCCAAGAATATCCACAAACCTACCGTCTCTTCTTGCTCTGCTATCAGCAACTACCACCCTGTAAAAAGGTCTCTTTTTTCTTCCCAGTCTCATTAATCTTATTTTCGTAGCCACAGCTAACACCTCCTTTATCGCATAGGGAATATATTTCTTAACATTTTTTTGTCAATTTTATTTTTGCCACCTATCTTTTTGGTTAATTTCTTCATCATTTTATTCATCTGTTCAAGCTGATTAATAAGTTTATTCACTTCACTTACCTGAACACCGGCACCTCTTGCTATTCTCTTCTTCCTGCTTCCATTTATTATTTTGTAATATTTTCTCTCTTTTGGTGTCATAGAAGAAATAATCGCTTCAATTCTCTTAATATGTTTTTCGTCAATATCTACATCACCAAGTCCCGAAAAACCTGGAATCAACCTCAAAATACTTTCAAATGAACCCATTCTTTTTATCATCTTAAACTGCTGAAGCATATCATTGAAGTCCATTCCACTTTTGGTCAGTTTTCCTGCAATCTGCTCAGCCTCATCTTCATCAATTGCACTTTGGGCCATTTCTACCAGGGTAACAATGTCTCCCATGCCAAGAATCCTTGAAGCCATTCGGTCAGGATAAAAAGGTTCAAATGCGTCAAGTTTTTCCCCAACACCAATAAATTTTAAAGGCTTCCCCGTTACCTCCTTGATAGAGAGTGCGGCACCACCCCTTGCATCACCATCAAGCTTCGTCAATATTACACCTGTTATTCCAAGAAGCTCATCAAACTTTGATGCAACATTTACCGCATCCTGCCCCGTCATTGCATCTGCCACAAAAAGAATCTCATGGGGGTTTATATGTTTTTTTATAGCAGTAAGTTCATTCATCAATTCTTCATCAATGTGAAGTCGCCCGGCGGTATCTATTATTACAACATCTTTTGCACTCTTTTTGGCTGTATTGAGACCATCCTCAGCTATTTTAACTGCATTTTTACTAACCCTGTCTGAATAAACATCACACTTAAGCTGCTTTGCCAATGTCTCAAGCTGATCAATCGCTGCTGGTCTGTATATATCATCTGCAATCAGTAATACAGACTTGCCATTTTTCATGAAATGTCTTGCAAGCTTTCCTGCTGAAGTGGTTTTACCGGAGCCCTGTAAACCCACAAGCATTATTACAGTAGGAGGGTTGGAGCTCAGTTTTAATTTACTGTCATCCTGACTTCCACCAAGAATGGCAGTAAGCTCATCATTTACTATTTTTATGAAAACCTGCTCAGGCGTAAGGCTCTTTAAGACTTTCTCACCAAGGGCTTTTTCCTGCACATTCTGTATAAACTTCTTGACCACCTTGTAATTGACGTCGGCTTCAAGAAGCGCCATACGCACCTGCTTAATGGCATCTTTTATATTATCTTCACTAATTTTTGCCTGCCCTTTTATATTTCTAAAGACAGACTGCAACTTTTCATTCAATGCACCAAACATCTAATCTATCCCTTGGCATCCTATTTAAATTTGGAAACAGTCTTATATTTCAATGGCCATAAGTTGTCAATTGTTTTTTGACAAATCAGCAATATCATAGTTCATTTATTACCAGACCGGTCTGAAGCTTGGGATAAAAATAAGTCGACTTCTGCGGCATTACAAGCCCACTTTCAGAAATGTCTCTGATAATTTCAATATCTATACCTTTCAGCAAAAACGAAGTAACACTGTACTTTTTGGCAAGCTTCTCTATTTCATCCTCACTTTGAACAAAATAGATACCATCTTTTCTTAATATTTTCTCCTCTTCAAACCCCATAATTTCCTTTAAAACTATCTCCTGAAGTATGTATGTATTAACCTTCCTATAAATAGGGTGAAGTTTTTCAAAGACATTATCAAGAACAGTAAGCCCATAATACTTGTCCTTATGTTTCCATATAATTTTTTTATCACCATCTTCCTTTAAAAATACATCTTTTTCGTCAAAAGCTATCTCTTTAACATTGAAATACCCTTTCAACTTTTCTAAAAAGGCTGTTTCATCAAAATTTTCGTCAATTCTTATAACTCTATGTGTTGGAAATATTTTTAAACCTTCATCATAAAAATTCACAAACATCATCATTACATAGTCATAAGGTTTTGTATCTTCAGGATCATCTCCGTTTAACTCTCTCATATACTTCTTAAAATTTAAAGCGGTTTCATATCTATGATGACCGTCAGCTATATAGACTGCCTTATCAATCATAAACTTTTCAATCTTTTCCTTTAATTCCTCATCATCAACAGTCCATAAAGTATTCTTTACACCATATATATCCACGGCAGAAGATACTGCCATATCCTTTTTTACAGAGGAAAAGACTCTTTCAAGTTTATTTTCCTTGTCCATATAGAGTCCGAAAATCTGGCTGAAATTTGTCCTGCAGGCTTTCATCAGATTAAATCTGTCCTCTTTTGGACCCGACAGGGTTTTTTCGTGTGGAAAAACTTTTCCCTTACCCAATTCTTCAAGCTTTAAAAGCCCTATAAAACCTGTCCTTACATATGTGGTCCCTTCATATTCGTACTCCTGCTCATAAATATAAAACGCCGGAACCTGATCTTTAACCAGAATACCTTCCTCTTTCCAAGTTTTATATTCTTTTGCTGCCTTTTCGTATCTGTCATCACCTTCAGGTAAAATAAGCTTAACAATATTATAAGGGGATTTTGTCAGCAACTTTTCCCTCATTTCACCCGAAATAACATCATAAGGGGGGGCTATCACATTCTTCAAAAGGGATTTCTCCAGATTGTATCTAACACCCTTAAAAGGCTTTACATATACCACAGCTTCCTCCCTAACCTATTTTTATTTTGGCAAATTTCCTTTTTCCTACCTTAAGGATATATTCACCATTTTCTAAAACCACATTAACGTCTGATACCTTTTCATTATTTACTGTCACACCGCCCTGAGTAGCCAATCTTCTTGCCTCAGAATTAGAAGAAACAAAATTTAATCTGTTTATAATATCTATCAATCTCAAACCGGTCTCAAATGTGTATTCCTCTATGTCATCAGGAATCTCTTTTTTGGAAAAAAGGGTTTCAAAGTGAGATAATGCACCTTTTGCACCCTCATCCCCATGATACCTTTTCACAATTTCATATGCCAAGTCTTTTTTTGCCTTCATTGGATGAAGTTTTTCAGATGCAATATCAACCTTAATCTTCTCAATCTCTTCAAGACTTTTTTCACTCAAAAGCAAATAGTATCTAAGCATCAGCTCATCACTAATCGACATAATTTTTCCAAACATATCATTGGCAGGCTCATTAATCCCTACATAATTACCAAGAGACTTGCTCATCTTTTGAACACCATCAAGGCCTTCAAGTATAGGTACTGTTATAGCAATCTGCGGTTTTTGGCCATAATTTCTCTGAAGGTCTCTTCCTACAAGCAAGTTAAACTTCTGATCTGTGCCACCAAGCTCTATATCTGACTTTAGAGCAACAGAATCATACCCCTGTACAAGAGGGTATAAAAATTCATGTATGCTTATAGGTTTACCGGCTTCATATCTTTTTGAAAAGTCGTCCCTCTCAAGCATCCTTGCCACTGTGTACTGGGATGCAAGCTGTATCAACCCTATTGTTCCCATTTCAAGCATCCATTTACTATTAAATGCTATTTCTGTCTTTTCGGGATCAAGGATTTTGAAAACCTGCTCTTTATAGGTTTCAGCATTTTTCAAAACCTCTTCTCTTGTAAGCGCTTTTCTCGTCTCATTTTTGCCTGTGGGATCCCCTATCATCCCTGTAAAATCACCGATCAGAAAAATCACATGATGGCCAAGCTCCTGAAAATGTCTCATTTTATGTATCAAAACCGTATGGCCAAGATGCAAATCCGGAGCAGTAGGGTCAAATCCTGCCTTCACCTTTAAAGGTATATTATTCTCATATGAATATTTTAATTTTTCAATTAATTCCTCTTCCACGATAATCTCTTCCGTGCCTCTTTTAATCACCTTAAGCTGTTCTTCTACAGGTAACATTTAGCCTCCATATCCGTAGATTGAATTTAAATATATTTTTATAAGAGCCTCACCATAAAATATATAAACAATAGTTGCAAGAGAAATAAAGGGGCCAAATGGTAAAGGGTAGTTTTTGTCCTTTTTGATTGCTATAACCGGAATACCAACAACTGTACCCAAAAACGAACTTAAAAGAAGAATAATAAACAAAGGCTTATAGCCAAGAAATGCCCCTATCGTCCCAAAAAGTTCCACATCGCCAAAACCCATCCCTTCCTTTTTTGTTATTAGTTTATATATAAATCCTGGAAGCCACATAATCAGTCCGCCTGCCAGAATACCAATAAATGAATTAATTAACGTTTTTAATTCCGGCTTTACAACCAAAGAAAGTATTAAGCCAGCCAGCATCCCACCTCTTGTTAAAACAACAGGAATCACACCACACTCAAAATTTTCCGTATCAAGAGAGGTAAAAAAGTCAGTAAAAGCTATCACAAGAAGTAAAAAAACAAATATCAACATCTTCAGACCAAGCAAAGATATCCCGAATTTACTGTAAATCATCAAAAAACATATACCTGTCAAAATCTCCACAAGAGGATATTGAAATGATATTTTGGACTTACAGCTACTGCACCTGCCTCTCAGCAAAACAAAACTCAAAACAGGGATATTTTCATAAAATCTTATCTTATGACCACATATCGGACACATTGAAGATGGATGGACAATTGATTTTCCATATGGAAGCCTCGATATCATTACATTCATAAAACTTCCAAAAATAAGACCCAATATAAAAAATATAAAAGAAAACATTCGATTTTAGCTTTCTTTAAGGGCAACTTCCACTGTAAATTTCTCATCTCCGACATTAAAAAAAACACCAAGGCAAGGAACACTTGAAGGCCTTTTAATCTTGTGGCCTTTACCAACAATCACGTTAGGTATCGAAATCTTAAATCTCAATCCTTTTTCAGAAAATACTTTTTTCGTGCTGCCAGCTATCATGTTTATAAGCTCTCCAACCGCATCTACCACATCATTATCAACCTGTTTTTTCTCTTCACCAAGAAATTTTGAAACAATTTTAAGGGCCAGATTTTCCGGTAAACTAATAACTACAGACCCCACAGCCTGACCTGCAAGCCCGATTACGCCCGAAATGTCAAAGGACGGTTCATCATCCTTTTTTATGTACAACTCCCCTTTCTTGGGCTCTATTCCTATCATTGTATTAAAAACTGACAATGTGGATTCTATAAAAGGATTAATATACTCTGCTTTCATCTATCCCCCTTGCACATTGATTCATCAACAGCCAAAATTGTAATCCCTTTTTTTTTCGCATACTCTTCGCACTCTTTTTTATCAACAACAAAAGTTCGCCCTGCCTCTATTGCCAGCAAGCGACCGTTATTATCGGCTATTTTTTTCAAAGTGTCAACTCCAACTGTAGGCACATCAAATCTCTCGTCTTGATCAGGTTTTGCTACTTTCACTACAATGCCACTTTTTTTTGCAAATCTTAATCCCCTCACTATCGCCTCATCTGTACCTTCAATTGCCTCCAGCGCCATTACCGCCTTCCTCTTTACGACTACTGTCTGACCAATGTCAAGTCTTCCAAGCTCTTTTGCAATTTTAAATCCATAACAAATGTCTTTTAACTCAGAATCCTTAGGCCTTTTTCCTATTAACATCCCCTTTTCGGCCAATAATTCCTTCAAGATATCTGTCTGTTTAAGTACATTTATCCCTATTTTTTTCAACTCATCAACAACAGCATTCATAATAGTATCGTCATTTCTGTCTTTAAGGGAAAAAAGCATTTTTACTGCCTTCATATCAAGCTTCAGGTTATTATATAAAAGCGACTTATTGACTTTTCCGGCAAAAATCACATCGGTAACATTTTCCTTTTTCAAGGTATCCAGTATTTTGCCCACTTGGCCGACACTCAGCGAATAAATCTTTACCGTAGAAGAGTTTATAGTCTGATTAAACTCCTCATCAAGAGTAATTACAATAAAATCTTTTTCTAAACCAAGCAGAGAATTATACGCTATAACCGGTAATTTGCCATAACCGGCAATAAGGGCTACTTTCAAGAAATTACCTCACACCTGCCCACTTTACTTTTTAAAATTCTATCCACTTCGAGGGCAACTTTAAGAGATCTCAGCTCATGATTTACAGATACTATTCTTGGTTTTCGACCTTCAATGCAGTCAATAAAATGTTTGATTTCAAGCTTCAGTGCATTGTCTTTATACACAAAAAGCCTCTCAAGTATATATTCATTTTTATAAGTGAGCTCTTTGTTGCCAAATATATGCTGAGAAAGCCCCTTTCTATAAATATTTATATCCTGACTTGTGTAATCAAGATGAATAAAGGCATCCTCCTGAGAAATACTCATTGTCCTGTCTTTTTTTTGAGTTACCCTGCTTACGAGAATATTAGCTATCGCATTATTGTCAAAAACAAGGGTTACTGATGCAAAATCTGGCAGATTTGAATACACCTTGCTGCCTTTAGCTTCAACATCAATAACTTCCCTGTTCATCACATTCAAAATAATATCAATGTCGTGTATCATCAGGTCAAGAACAATACTGTCATCCTTCATCCTTTCAACATAAGGCCCTACACGTCTTGATTCTATCAAATAAGGATTATTTACAATCTTTTTCAATTCCTGAACAGCGCCATTAAATCTCTCTACATGCCCTATATGCAGCACAAGATTATTTTTTTCGGCTATATTAAAAAGCTCAACAGCTTCTTCAAAATTCGTGGTAATTGGCTTTTCAACCAGTACATGTTTTTTCGCTTCAAGGCACTTCCTGGCTATTTCAAAATGAAACTTAGTGGGCGCTGCAATTGTCACAGCATCAACTTTATCAAGAATGTCCTCAAAATTTGAACTGGAAAACACATTGAACTGTTTTGCTTTTTCTTGCAATATCTGTTCATTTGCATCACTTAAAGCTGTTAGCCTCAATGATGGTATTTCATCATACAAATTCAAATGGTACGAACCCATTCTACCAATACCAATCAAACCCATTTTTATCATTTTTATCTCCTGGTTATTCCTCTTTTGGAATTTTTTAGGAAATCACAAAATTCTTTGACCTCAACTGAGCCTTCTATTTTCTCTATCTCAGCTATGGCATCCTCAAGCAAAAGACTCCTGTCAAGAAAAAGAGATAGCGCTCTTTTCAACAGGTTTCTCGCCTCAGGGGTAACACCATTTCTTCTCAAGCCAACAACATTAAGCCCGTGAACGATAGCTGGATTCCCTTCTATAAGGCAAAATGGAGGCACATCTTTGGTTATTCTTGACATCCCGCCAACCATTGCCATTTTTCCGATTCTCACAAACTGATGGGTGCCTGAGAGTCCTGATATCACAGCATAGTCCCCCACATGGGTATGACCTGCAAGTGCAGTATAGTTGGTAATTATTACTTTGTTTCCAATTTTACAGTCATGGGCAATATGTGCGCTGCTCATTATAAAACAGTTGTCACCAACCTCTGTAACCCAGTCCTCTTTTGTGCTTGCCCTGTGTATTGTGGTAAACTCTCTGATTATACAATTTTCACCAATAATCAGTTTTGTATCTTCACCCTTATAACTTATATCTTGTGGCGCTCCACCTACATGAACATTTGGAGATAAAACCGTACCCTTTTTTATTTCCGTATTCTCCTCAACAACAGAGTTTACACCAATCTTAACACCATCGTGAATAATACAGTTTTTTCCGATAAACACATTAGGCCCAATTTCCGCATTTTCTGATACCTGTGCTGTTTTATCTATTATTGCAGTTTTATGTATCATTGTTTCTCCTTTATCATGGCCATAAATTCAGCTTCACACGCCACATCATCACTAACCTTTGCTACCCCTTTCATTCTCCATACATTCTTTTTCTTTTTCAAAACCTCAACATGAAGCTCAAGGGTATCCCCAGGTGTAACAGGTTTTCTAAACTTTACATTGTCTATTGCCATAAAATACACAAGCACATTTTCGCTATTCTTCCCTTCCTGCTCATTAAATGCTATAAGCCCCCCAGCTTGTGCCATAGCCTCGACAATTAAAACACCGGGCATAACAGGCTCACCTGGAAAATGCCCAACAAAAAATTTCTCGTTTATTGTTACATTCTTTATAGCTTTTACATGAGAACTATCTATTTCAAGTACCCTGTCAACCAGCAAAAAAGGATATCTGTGAGGGAGATTTTTCATTATCTCTTTTATATCCATCTTTTACCCCTTTATGATTTTTTCAATCTGCTTTATGGTACTGGCTATATCCTTAAGGCAAGCCTGATTTTTAAGCCACTTCCTATGCTCCACCAATGGAACACCAGAGTAAACTCCCGGCTCTGTTATATCAGACATGACTCCTGATTTTGAAGCCAACATTACACCATCAGTAATATTGACGTGATCAGCTATTCCTACCTGACCACCTATCACTACAAAGTTGCCAACTGTTGAGCTTCCGGCAATACCTGTTTGAGATACTATAATACAATGTTTACCAATCTTGACGTTATGGCCTATCTGAACAAGGTTATCAATCTTAGTCCCTTCACCAATTATCGTAGAGGACAATGTCCCCCTATCTATTGAACAGTTTGAGCCTATTTCCACACTGTCTTCCACAATTACATTGCCCACCTGTCTTATTTTTATGTGGCCATTTGGAGCATTTATATAGCCAAACCCGTCAGCACCAATCACAGTACCTGAATGAATAATGACATTTCTTCCTATTTTACAGTCATTATAGATAACTACTCCAGGAAATATCTTTGTATTTTCACCTATTTCAACATTTTCCTGAAGACAAACATTTGCCCCAATGTAACAATTATCACCTATTTTTACATTTTCACCTACATATGCAAAAGGGTCGATGGTGACATTTTCCCCTATTATGGCACTTTTTGATATATATGCTTGCGGTGAAATCTCACCAGAATACACTTTTTCAGGATAAAAAATATTTGTCAAAACAAGCATGGCCTTTTGAGTATCATTTACAATAACCATCGGCTTGTTAATTTCATCTTTAAACTTTTCTGTCGTAACAACAGCAGCAATGACAGGTTTTTCAATGTGTTTAAGCATCTTTTTGTTACTTAAGATGCAAATACTTTTTTCCCCGGGCATATCAGGTGAAGAAAAGTTTAACACCTCTATATCTTCACCAAAAAGTTCTCCACCTATTTTTGATGCAATTTCAGATAGCAACATATTTATTTCTTATGCCATTCTTTATTGTATCTGTCTATCAACATATCTGTCATATCTACCTTTTTGGAATTATACATGACACCCGATTCCTTGGCTTCCACTATAATGTCATAATTTAGCTCTTTACCAAGTTTTTCCACAAGTTCAGCCAGATCCTTTGCAATTTTACCCACATACTCCTGTTCTTTTTTCTTCAGTTCCTCGTTTGAGTCTTTTATAAGTCTCTGAACTTCCTTCAGCTTTTTCTGATATTCATCAATTTTTTTCTGTTTCGCTTCTTCTGTAAGCAGTGAGCTCTGATTATTCAATTCTTCCTGCATCTTTTTCAACACTTCACTCTCTTCGTTTATTCTCTGTTGCATCTGATCGTAATCTTTTTTCATTTTTGCTACGGCATCTTTTCCTGCATCACTCTCATCCAGTGCCCTTTGCATATTTACCACACCAATTTTTGTCTCAGCAAATGCCGCCGCACCAAAAATCAAAGTAAAAATTAATAGTGCTCCTAAAATCTTTTTCATTGTAATACCTCCTGATATATTTAATTTTCTAAAACATTCCACCTATTGAGAAATCCCATCTATCGCTCGACTCACCTTCTTTTTTGTCAAGCTTTTTACCATATTCAAGTCTTAAAGGGCCAATTGGACTGTACCATCTAAATCCAAAACCAGCTGATTTTCTTAAATCGTATGAAAAATAAGCTTCCCCATTGTCATAAACCTGACCGGTATCATAAAATACTACACCCATAAGATTGGCCGACTCTGATATCGGAAAAGTCACCTCTACATTAAAAAGGACATATTTGTCACCGCCGTAATCATAACCGTTTTCATCTTTTGGAGATATATCTCCGTATTTAAAGCCTCTAACACTATACATTCCGCCTAACCTGAATCTTTCGTCAATTGGCAGAGGTTTGTCATCAAGAGATTTGAGGTATCCGATTTCGCCATGCACCATGCCAACAAATTTCCAGAATAGCGGGAAAAACTGCGAAGACTCAAAGCCTGTTTTTGCATAATTGTTATCTCCGCCGAGTACTCCTCCGGCATATTTGATATAATACTTTGATTTATTGCCCTTAGACGGTGTCAAAGGATGGTTTGTAGTATTATAAACTATGCTTGGAGTAAAACTTATAACCGTAGTCTTACCTTCCTGCTCCTTGACATAATCTGATGCATCATCATCAATATCATAAATATCTTCCATTTCATATGCAAATCTATAATACATATAAAGTTTTCTTCCAACAATAGGATGCCCAAGCCTTAATGCTCCACCTTGAGATTTTTTAGTATAGTCATAGTAACTTCTTTCAAGGTTATAAAGATCAAAACCAAAGGTAATGGGCCTGTCAAAAAGCCACTTGTTTGTAAAGCTAAGTGTATAATCCGTTCTTTTTGAAGAAAATTCCCCTTTTAAATTAAGCGAATACCCCAACCCGAAAAGATTATCTTTTTGAATCTGTAAAGTACCGACAAACCCATCAAGGGTAGAATACCCGGCACCTATACTGAATGTGCCTGTTGGTTTTTCCTTTAC
Organism: Deferribacteraceae bacterium; assembly: GCA_020054865.1. GTDB lineage: Bacteria > Chrysiogenota > Deferribacteres > Deferribacterales > Deferrivibrionaceae > Deferrivibrio. The sequence goes on along the minus strand of JAIHAR010000010.1, from coordinate 420 downwards.
ATTAAGTCTTAAATTCATCTTGTTGTCTGGCAACGGTTCTTCCGTTAGAGTGACTTCCTCAAAATAATTAAGATATTGCACGTTCTGTTTTGACCGCTTTATCTTCACACTGCTGTAAACATCCCCTTCAGCAATCTCAAGCTCCCTTCTAATAACTCTGTCTCTCGTCTTTTCATTGCCAGATATTTCTATTCTTTCAATTCTGTAAAGCATATTTTCATCCACATGATACGTGATATTAACAATATGCTTTTCATCATCCACACTTGTTTCCGGTTCAATATTTGCAAACGCATACCCTATAGCAGTAAAGGACTCTGTAAGAGTCTCAATATCTTTCTGGAACTTTTCGCTACTAAAATATTCACCTTTCTTCAAAGTAACCCTATTAAGAAGAGTCTCTTCATCTATATGAACATT
>JAIHAR010000033.1 GCA_020054865.1 Deferribacteraceae bacterium | reverse complement strand
TTATTTACCTCCAACCTATGTATTTGGTGGAGGCATGTTAACATACACAGGTGGGGATTTTTAAGGGCCTTTTACTGGGGAATTATTTTACCTTTAACATCTCTTAACTGTAATGTTGCCAATAGATCTACTAAAGTGACACGGAATTATGAACACTACCTATAAAGTAGGTAGGTTTAAACTACCTATTTTTTTGATTTTTTATACGCTTAATTTCTTCATCAATTAGCTCGCTAATTTTCTCCTCTTTAATATAAAAGTCTTCATAAGCAGCTTCAGATTTATCCGCAAATGCATTAAAAATTTGTTCTTTATTTTCAAGCAAATCAATGATTCTTTCATCAATTGTATCTTTGCATAAAAGCCTATACACTAACACATCTCGAGGCTGACCCATACGATAAGCTCTTGAAATAGCTTGATTTTCTATTGAGGGTTTTAATTGTGGCTCACATATAATTACGACACTAGCTGACTGAATATTAAGGCCGATTCCACCAGATTGAATTTGTGCTACTAGTACTGTCCCTGCAGGAGATTCATTAAAATCATCAATTATTTTTTGTCTATTTTCAGGAGAAACTTTTCCACTTATTGGATCTAAACACATATTACCCAACATCAACTTAATTTTTTTTATGGTATCTAAGAAAAAAGAAAATATTAATATCTTTCTCCCATTTTCTTTGGCTTCATTAATAAGCTCAAGCATTCTTTTTGCTTTAGAAGAATTACGTAAGTTATCTATACTCCATGAAACACGCCTAATATCCATAAAATTTCGACTGAGAACTGCCTTTTCATATGCGATTCTTTCTTCAATACCTAATGTACACCATTCTCTAGTCTCTATAAGTTTTGGCAACTCTCCTAATACATCTTCTCTTTTTCTTCTATAATAAACGGGAGCAATTTTTTTCCTAAAATGTGGAGCATGGGCCAATGATTCCATCCCCATAATGGAATTAGCTACTCTAGGTTGCAATATACTAATCAAAGAAATCATTTCATCTACTTTATTCTCTAGTGGTGTACCTGTCATAAATAATATTTGTTCGGCTTTACTACAAAGATTTTTAGTATTAATAGTTCTTTTTGCATTAGGATTTTTAATATAGTGAGCTTCATCTACAACTATAAGATTAATTTTAGGTATTGCTTCCAATTTAAAATACCCTGTTGTTTCATAAGTTGTAACGGCAACTCCACCGTTATCTATCCACGCTTCTAATGATCTCTTTCTACTATTCCCGTGAACTTTTTTTACATTGAGTCTACTATGTTTATTTATTTCTCTGCACCAATTTTCTATTACACTTGCAGGACAAACAACAACAAAATGAGTAGAGTTTTTATTTTTCAAAGCAACCATTGTAGCTATAGCTTGAACAGTTTTACCTAAACCCATTTCATCACCAAGCAAAACTCGTTTTTGGTTTAAAATATATCTTACACCCCATTCTTGATATCTCCGCAATTCACATAAAAGCCCTTCTTTAGAAAAATCTTGGGTAGAAATTTTTGAAGCTATTTCTTCTGGCAAGCCATATACAGAATCTTTAGAATCAAAAAATTCAGGTGCAATTTCTTCCAATATATTAAAATATTTAATTGAGTCTTTTTCAAAATCACTCCAAGCATAATTCTCTGTAAAATTCTTAATTTTATCATATTCTGAAATTAACGCTTTAGTATTATCCTTAAATTCATTTTCATAAAATAAATATAATTTACTGTATGTTTCTACAGCTTTTGATCTTTTATCTTTTGACGCGAAAAACCATCTTATAACATTCTTCGCAGGCTTTATACCTTTTAAATCATGATCTAATTGTTTTTCAAAAAGTTGTAAGAATTCAGAACTAGAATTTGCAAAAGAAACAGAGTTTTTATATTTTGAAATAGCAACTATAAGTTTTGTTGCTTCTTTAGTTTTATTATCAGCGCTTATACTAATTTTTAGTTCTCTTAAAGTGTCTATTAATAATTTATGTGCAATATTTTTAATCTCACGAGCTGTATTACTACTTATCCCTCTAATACTTTCAAGAGTATATTCTGAAGCTAAAACAACATCCTTAATTGAAGTAAATCCGCAATTAATTAGAGGTCGTAACCTAAAACCGCTTTTATGTCTATTAATTTCTTGAATTGGTACTTCTTGAAGTACGCTTAGAGCCTCTGCAGCTGCTAATTCATTTACAGCATTTTTTATTTTATCTTTATAGGTTTTAAGTGCAGAAACAATTTCTTTTAGTTTATATTTTATATATTTATATTCACTTATTAATTTTCTAACATCTTTAAATGCAAAAGGTCTATCCATTTATATTTAATCACCTTATCTTAAAAAATTAAAACTATAAATCTAACCATAATCTAAATCGTCAATTAAAGTTAGTATATAAGTCATATCATCCATAATTTTAGTTTTAGCAAATGAATCAATTTTATATATAAAACGAATAATTTCTAAATTTATTTTTAAAAGTTTCACAATATCTAACAGCCATTTTAAACAGGATAAAATAAAATCTTCAGACGATAATTTTTCTTCCATGTCTGACATTTCATCAATTAACTGTTTCCCTTCCTTTTCAATTGAGTTAAACATATAAATATATTTATCAATAAATACTTCTCCTAAATATTGTTTATACAATTCGATATCCTTGTAGCTTTCTCTTATAAATTGATAACTATCAAGAGTAAGTTTGATAATATAAGCTAATAAATCAATAGTGACTGTTTCTTCGTTTTCTTCAACTGCTTTAACTCTATTTACTAATACCTCAAGTTTTTCACTTAAAGTTTCAATTTCCTTGTATCTCTTCTTTAGCAAAGACTTCAACTTCTTCCCCAGTTTCTAAATCTACATAACCCAAACTGTCAGTTGGATATTCATGTGGCAACATCCTACGCAAATTATACTTTACTCTTTTTCTACATTCGCAGGCATACTCTAATAATTTTTTTGTATCCTCTTTTGTTACTTCATTTTCAGGAAAGAGTAACTTTGCTAACCCACTAAAAGTCCTTTTAATTGCCATACTATCTCTCTGAGTAGCATTATTAAGCTTAAAATATTTTTCATATTTATCTGTATAATTATATTTTCTCATACTTCTCATAAATTCAGCGAAGTAATCAACAATAAATCCAGATTTTTTTGTAATAAATTCTGGCCTCATTTTAGGAAACTCCCATCCAGGTATAAAGCAGTGAATCCTTTCTAAAAACGCTGTATCCTGCATTTCTTGAGCTATCCATTGGAATAAATTTTTATTCTTGTCTTTAATTATATTCTCTATAGCCTCATCTATATTCCCGACAAATACCATAGAAGCATCTGCAAATCTGGTATTCTTACCTCTTGAATAAGAACCAGACTCCATATAATCTTTTAATATTTGTATACTTTCCTTGTTTTTAAAAACATTATATGAGATTTCATCAAAGCCAACTACATCCCATAAATTTACCAAACCCAAAACATTCTGCCTCATTATAACACCAGCCCATTCAAAAAGCTGAGCTACAGTAGTCTTACCACCGGAAATAAGAGTCGCATTAGGTGAAATTTCTTTATAAATAAAAGACTTGCCTGTACCCCTTGGTCCAAGTTCGATTAAATTATAGTTATTTTCCACAAAAGGTATAAGTCTATACAAGAAAAGAAATTTTTGTCTTTCATTAAAATAGCTCGGTTCAAGACCACAACTTCTCATTATAAAATCTATCCATTCTTCCAATGTAAACTTTTTCCTATTTTCAAAGAGTTCCTCTAAATCCACTTTCGGTACTTGTATAGGCTTAAAGTCTTTTAATAAATAAGGTACTGGTAAAGCATCTGCTCTACTTTTATGTTTTTTATTTTCAGAGTATTCATCCTGAACAGCTTTAATAACCTTAGCATTTTTTTCAGAAAGCCAAATCATACAATCTTGGCCATCAAGCGGTCTTTGTATATCTATTTCTTCCTCTATAAGATTTTTCAATCTTACATAAGATAGTGTTATTATCCCCCATACACCAGTTGTTAATAAACGTGGATTTTTTTCTATAAAATCGGGTATTAATTGTATTTTATCAATTTGCAATGTTTGAAGTTTCATAAAATAGTTATCTTCTTTTTCGTCTAAATAAACTTCTGCTTTATCAATTACTTTATAAGAACCCTCCTCTCTCATTAGATATTTAATCTTTTCTATTTCATCTGCTCTTACATAATGCTTCGTTAATATATCTTTAACAGTTTGCATTCCATCTTTTATTTGTTCTTCATCATTTGTAGCACAATACATCCCAACAAGATATTCTATTACAAAGCTTGGGGCATTATATCCTGTTTTTAATTTTTGCCCTAATTCTTTATTAACAATTTTACCTGGGAATAGCTCGATTATTTTATTGTCAAGTCTGTCCATAAATTACTCCTTCAAAAAAAATCATTTGATATAAGAATATTAATTTTAAAATCATACTCTTTAATTAAAACTTCATTATCCTCGTCATAGAATTTTAACCTATATGTTTTATCTTTGTCAAAGCTAATTGGCTTTAGCTTAAGAGTCAAAACTTTTGTTCTATCATTTATATCTTCAGAATTTGCATCAAAGTTCACTAATCCAACACTTGATAACAGATTATTATTACTATCATAAACACCCACCTTAATTTTCAAAGGTAATACATCTTTACTTATAGGTTCAGATTGTAAAAACTTAAATTTAGGGTTGTTTGAAGTAATAATATTTTTCGTAGGAGATATCATTTCAAAATCAACACTTCTTTTAGACTGCTTTTTTGTATGCCTTATTTTTATCAAAGGTAGGATTAATTCTTGTAAGCTAACTCCACCATGCAAAAATCTCTTACTTGCACCATTAGTAGATTTAAATCTTAAGATATTCTTAGGAATCAAGATATTGTTCCTTTTTATTTCACTATTATCAATTTTTTCAAAATAATGACTATTTGCTATAGGCTGTATATTGTCTCCTAAAACGTATCTTGGATTTAATGATATCTTTGACTTGTCAAAAGGAAAATCTATTTTTAAATGTTCTTCAATCTTTGAATCTAGATAAATAAATCCATGATCAGATGTAATAATAATATTAGTTATATTTGAGCTTCCAAGTTTCCTAATGATTTTTTCCAGTGAATCTATGCATTGTTCTACCGCATTAAAAACGTTGCCTTCAGAAACATTATCATCTCCAATTTTATCAATAATATTCTGATAAATAAAAATAAGATTTTTCCCTTTAAACAAATCTTTTAGTTGTGATGTTGTAAGAGAATTTACATCTTCTTCTGTTATAGCTAATGAATTGTTATTAAATGTTACTAATAAATCATTCCTCATTTTTGTATTTGTTGCGGGTTTATCATCTACCAACACAGACCCATCGTCTTTTATTTCAATTTTATTATGGGGAAGCAGAGAGGCCATACCAACTGTTGTGATTGTTGGAATGTTAGCAACTAAGTAGTCTAAATCAACCTTCAATCTATCTGCATTTAAGGAGAGAGCATCAACCAGCTCACAACCAATTTCATACCTTAAAGCATCAGATATTATAACACATACTCTCTCACTTCTTTCTATACGTTCTTCTATAATTTTTTTGTAAAAACTAAATTGATTATGTGAATTATCATTTATAAAATCGTATGTTAATAAACTATCCCATTTTGAATTTAGTAAGTTAATAAAATTAAAATATTTATTCTCTAGTTTCTTGTAATAATCTAATAGTAAATCATTGTTTCCGTTTTTATAGTAATAAATAAACTTTCTATAATTTATATCTATTGAATATAACTTTGTAGTATAAGACGACAATAAATTTTCAATTTTATCAGCATCAGGATGCATAGCAATGAGAGATTTTTCAAATTTCAAATAATACTCTATAGATAAGTAAGTATTTTGATAAATTTCCCACCAAAAACTTTGCTTTCTTTTTTCTATTATATCTAAATAATACTCAATATTATTTTCTATGTCCTCTTTTGCCATTTTATCTAAGATAATATTTTCAATATTTTCCAGAGAGTAAACATCAGCTAAATCACCAAGATTTAAATTTACCAGTTTTTGAGATAGGTTTGCTTTATTATCAACATATTGTGAAATTTCAGAATATAAGTGATTATGTTTAGAGTTATATAGCCATTCTTCAACAAAATGCCCGGCAACCTGCAGACCCTTTCCTTCAAAAGATTCAATATACTCATTAAATAAATTTTGTTTCACAAGTTGAGGCGCTGTAAGCAAAATATGGGAGCAAACTAACAATAATGCAAATTTTATAAGTGTTATTTCTTCACTTTTAATTTTAAAATGCTCTTTGATAATTTTATTAAGCATTAAGTCAAGATTATATTTTGCCAACTGCTCTAATGCTTCATTGTCTTCTTCATCCAATCCGTTTTCAAAAATTTTAAATAATACAGCTTCCAAATCATTTTTTGCAGCGTTTATTACAGTAGCAATCATTCCTAATGATAATTCCTTATAATTAGGTTCTTCAGAAAGATATGATTTTAATTTACTAAGGCGTTTTTTATTATTAAAAAATGTCCTATAATCATTATATAAATAATCAAATTCTGCAAATCTAACATTTAATTCATCTTTAATTAAAGATTTGTGGTCAGCAAAAAACACATCGGAATAAAGCAAAATATCAGCTAACCAGTTTTTTTCTATAGGTGGCTGAGCTGAATTATAATAAAGCAAAAATTTATCTAAAGGTTTTTCTTTTTCAATTAAATACTTTAAATAAAATTCATTATTCTCCACTTTACAAATATTAACATCTTCTAACGTTAGATTTTCAATATCATCTTCAAAATTACCTTCTTCATCAAACCAAAAAACAATACGGCTTCGTGAAAATTTATCTAACAGCTTCTCTCTTATATCCATTAAACTAACCCTCTGATTTTTGTTACTTGCATAATTTATTATCAAACACAACTAATATATCTTGAAATTTACAATAGTTTACTTTTACACCATCATCCAAGTCAATTTTTAACATCTTGTCTGCATAATGTTTTAGTCTTACATCGTATTCTCTTAGCTCAATTAAATATTTTTCTATCTTATCTATCGTATTTTGTGCTTTTTTTAATGTTTGCCCGCTTAATACATTGTTATCGATTGATTGCTGAAGTCTATTTTTCTCTGATTCAAGTTTTTCCATGTAAGGGTGAAGATAATCTGTCCTTATTTTTGCAACAATTCCTGGATAATATCTATGCATATAAATTAATACATTAAAAGCACCGGCACCTTTTGGATTGGAGCTAAACATCCAGTAGATAGGTCTTTTTTTATACCTACTCACATGATCACTATAAAATTCTTTATGGAAATATCTTCTCATAACATCTTCATCTGATTCATTTGATTTTTTACCAAGTGCATTTGCTATAAATGATAGATTTTCATATAATGACTCTTCTGAAAAAGTAATCTTTAAAAACTCTTTAAATCTTGTAACAATATCATCTTCAAAAAAATCAAATTCAAATACAGGTATGATGTTATCGTCATCTATAGTAAATGTTGAATGTTGAATGTTGAACTTTGAATTTGCTTCTTCTATGCTTACTCCCATATCGGCGATATGTAAACCTTCGTGATCCAGTGAGTATCTACCAAACATACAGCCAACAGCATAGGAGATAAATTGTTTGATAATTTCATCAGTGTTAAAGATAAGCTTTCCATCTACAATCTTTGTTTCCTGCTTTAAAATTGTAATATCTTCAAGAAGCACATCCGGAGTGAGCTCATCCTGGAGCTCATATATATCTATAAATAGTCTATTTAACTCTTCTTCATTTGAATGAAGTTTAAAAAATTTTTCTTTCCAATATTCACAATAGCGATTATAAATCGCTTCTAATGTTAAATTTTGAGTTTTAAATTTTGAATTATTTTTCTTGCTTTCATTCAACATTAAAAATTCATAATTCATAATTCGAACCAACTCATTGGTTCGGAAGTCCCACGATGTTTCTCTGCTGTCCCAGTCTTCTTTAGAAATGTCTATACATTCTTGAGTAAGCTGGTCAATTTTTTGTTTTATTGATTCTTCTTTTGGAAAGATAATTGGAAGTTCAACAACTTGCCCAATATTAAAATCCATTGTAGGAGCAAGAATTTTTAATATATTATTAGTTAATTTTGAATTCATAACAGACAATATATATTTTATTTTTGTTATCTCTGGATAAATCGAAGCTCCTTTAAAATCTGATATATATAAGCCTTCAAAATACCTTGCATTAAAATTTCCATTTGTCAAAGCTGTCCAAGTAATACCTTTTCTAAACCAAAACTTAGGATTTAGAAGATTTGCTGTCGGATGTTTTTTATAAAAATCAAGAGCATTTTCTGTCCAATCAATAAATAATTCATTATTACCAAACCATTTCTTATAATTACCACCTTTATTATAAAAAACCCACTTTTTATTTTTACCAAAATCTTTAGTATTTATTTCCCATACATATCGCAAAAACTTATTATTATCGGCTGTTTTATGGAGTGAACCAGTATATTCTACAATTTCCTTCAATTTTTTACTATTTTTGAATATCTCCTTAATCCTATCACTCACCCAATAAGCAATAGGACTACCTGGAATCTTTTCAAAATCTTCCTGTTTTGCCACATACCTGTTTTTAGGATCAAAAAAACCTTTCTCTTTTTCTTCACTGCTATTGTAATCCGTCAATCTTATAAATGTAGGCATAGGTTACTCCTGATTATTTATATATTTTAATAAAATTTCAATAAGCTCTACAAATGTGTTCAATTTCATTTTTCCAAGCATCGTTGGTTTACGCTTATTTCTTATATTTATATCTTTTAAGTAAATAAAATTATTTTGAATACTAAAATTGTTATGAAAAAAAGCATTTCTCAACCTTTTGAGCAATGATTGATATTTAACATTACTACAAGAAGTAAAAATAATTGTATTTGTTATATTATTTACTGACATAGTAATTGCGTCTGATGATTTAGCTACAATAAATTTTACTTTATGTTTTTTTTCTAAGTTCGCTATTTCCTTAAAAAATTTTTTATTAGAATTTTTACCTTTTAATTTAATATTATCAACTTCAAAATTATTTATCTGAGCGATAAAAATAACAGGTAACACTTCCTCACATATTAATTTTTTGTTTTCTTCAAATACTGGTAGTTCTAATTTAGCTTGTTCAAATACTTCTTTAAAATTACCCAAGTGTATCTCCAGGCTTACATTTCCTTATCACAAAAGCAGTATTTTGAACTACTTCACCACCTATTTCAGGAAAAGCTCTTGTCCCTAAATGAACCATATTTACTATCTGATAATTTTTTAAGATTTTCTTTCTCAATTTTTCATAACTACTTAAAAACATCCAACTTTGCATAGTAATCATAGCTTCAAATCCACCCTCTTTTAAAAATTCAAAGCCTCGCTCAATAAACGCCGCAAATAAATCTGATTTTGAATCAGGATAATTTTTCTGCAAAAATTTCTTCAAAATTTCATTATGAGCTTTATTTCCCATATATGGTGGATTGGCTACAACAGCATCATATTTTTGACCTAAAACCTTAGCTACTTTTAAAATCTGATAATATTGCGAAGCATATTTCTTGGTAAGCTCAAAATCGTCATTTAATTGATTTTCTAATATTTCTAAGAAATAATCTATTTTGTCTAAGTATTTTTCTGGTATTGTAATCAATGAACCAATATTTTTGGCTTCTAAAAAAACTGATAATATTTCTTGTAGCTGTTCATCTTCTTCTTTAGATAATCCTTTTATAAATTCGGTGGAATCTACAAGATTTTTATCTACTTCTTGTATTTCATAGATATTTAAATCTAACTTTTGTCTAAATATTCTTGACCCGGCGTATTCTCTTGCTTTCATCATTACAGCAAAACAAGCTAACTGTGCTGCTCTTTTATCTATATCCAAACCATAAAGATTTTTTTCAACTATATTTTTAACAGCATCAAGGTCAGAATAACCCATCTCTCTGTATATGTTCATTAAAGTGTCAAATACTCTAATCAAAATATGCCCTGAACCACAAGCAGGGTCTATTATTTTTAATTCTTCAGGGTTTATATTTGAATAAAACTTCTTTTCAACATCCACATCTGATTCTACATAATATTTCATCCTTTCTTTCAAGACAGATTTTGGATATGACTCAAGCCAAATACGTCCAGTCGAATTTTGCACCAAATAATCCACAATCCATCTCGGTGTAAAAAGCTGTGTAGCTGCTGGGATATCTTCTTTTTTATATGCTTTTTTACTTCCAATTACTTCATCTTTTTTTTCTGAAATATAAAACTGATAAAGCCACCCAATAATTTCAACATCTTTCCAAAAATCAGATGGAAGTCCTTTGTCGATGTAGGCTATTATTGAATTTGCTGCTAAAAGGAGATCCGGAAGCAATAACTCTGTATAATCTTCAATTTCTTCAAATATAAAAGGCATAGCTTTATGAAGATTATTACAATGAGCAATCAAAAGTTTTTTGTACAATTTTTCATATTCGTTGCTTAGTTTTAATTGTATTACTTCATTTTTATCAAGTAAATTTGTCTCTTCAGGAGCACTTAAAACATCAGGATACCATTTATCTGAAGATGACTTTACAAACCGATGATTTATATATCCATTCTCTTCCATAAACTTTAGAGCTACAAATCTGTTAAACCATGTATAAGCTACTTCATCTATTAGACTTAAATAATCACTTTTACCTTTTTTTACTACTTTAGCGATTTCTTTCCATTGCTTTTTAGGATATACACTTTCGTTAACAATTACTTCGGTCTTAACTTCTTTATGTTCTGCTACCCCTTTTTCACTAAAGCCCAGCAAGGCAGCTTTTGCTTTTACTTGCTCAATAAATAGCTGTCTTGCCCTAACAGCAAATTTTTTTACTTCACCTGTATTCATAATTACTCTCCAGAAATCTCAATTTTTTTATTATCTTGTAGCTCTTGATAGAGTCTTTCCTTTAATTCATCCGTAAAATTATCAATATCTTCTTTAGTGCTAATAATTTTAGGATAAACTAATTTAGATATTTTAATTTTCTTCGGTGGTTTTTCATTATTTTCGGCATATTTTCTATTTATTTCTCTATTAATATCTTCTTCTAATGAGCTTATCTTCCTTATAAATGTAGCACGTCTTGCAATAACATTTTCAATTTTTATTTCATTTCTTATCAGGTCAGCCATTTGATCTAAAGAATCTATTTTTCCTGATATATCTATGTTTTCACCTTTAGATACTTCTAAAATATGTTCATATTTTTTTGTTATTTCATCTATATATTTATTTTTTAAGGAGCCTAACTTTTCTTTTAATGTCTGACTAATATCATCTATTTCATTTGCCAAAGGTATAGTTAAATGAAACGGAGATTCACTATTCATGTATTGTTCGCATTTTTCCAATACTTCTTCCCCTGGCTTGTAATCATAATGCTCTATCCCATCTTTATATGTATTTATAAACTCTATTATATCTTTATGTCGAGGTAGTTGATTAGTAATAAAGTTTCTAAACTTTCCAAGATATTCTATCCAAGTGTGTAACTTTTCTTCTTGTTTTATAATTTCTTTAATAACATCTGCCTGTTCACTTAATTTAGCGATTCTTGTCAACCCATCTAAATATTCCTCAGCAGTAAATTTTGGACGAAAATTTGAAGACAAAAGATGCAGGTTACTTTTAATATCCTCTATAAACTCAGTGATAAACTTTTTAAACTGTTTAGTGAAATCATCTGGTTTTTCCTCAGGGATATTATCACTTACATCTTGAAAAATTTGTTTAGCCTTATTTATTTCACCTTCATCAGCAACCTGTGGCAATTTAACATAAACTACAGACTGGTAAGATGCTTTAGTAATTAATTCTTCAAGTTTTGAGTGAAAAGCACTGGATACTTTTTGAGTTTGGTATTCTAAATGTATTTTTTCATTAGCAACCAAAATTGCAATAATATATTGTATATCTAATAGCTTCCATCCGAAGGGTTCTTCTTTAAACCTGTCATAAATTTTCTTCAGTGTAACACTATTTTCTATGTGGCTAATATCCCTAATAAAGTTAATTATCTCATTTTCAACTGATTCGCTTGTATTAACGTCACCAATTATACTTCTATTTTTACTTAATGCTTCTTTTATCTCATTTGAAGCCTTAATCGTATTTGGCACAATAAGATACATTTTATTGTATATATGCCCTATTATTTCATCTAACTGTTGTTTTATAAGATTTTGATAGTTTACCGGCTTTGGGAAATGAAGCTTGGTGCCCAAAGAAAAATAGTCAGCATTTGCCAGTAGCTCATCAATTATTTTCTTTAACCTTTTTCTTCTTTCATCATTTTCTTTTTGTATCTCTAAAATAACTTTAGAAAATGAATCTTTAGTTGAACCTTGATGTTTCCTTATATATTCATTTGTTTGAAGAAAAGATTTTAATTCTTTTTCCAACTCATTACTGTTATTTAATCTAATCAATAATTTTCTTTGCTGGCTTTGCATTGTCAGATATGGGTCACTCGTATCAAAAGAGTCATATTGGGTAGCAATTTTGATTTCTAATTTGCCGTTGCCTTTCGAAATATTATCAACAGTCCTAGTTATTTCATAGTCATTGCTATAATTAGTATATTTATGTTTGGTTTCTGGATATAACTCATGAAAAATTATTTCATAAATAAAATTTGATTTAGTAGCTGAATCTACTGCTATTTTCTTGATTTCTTGTTTTATATCTCTTTCTTCGTTAGTTAGAAAATAATAGTTGTCACCACTTTTATTAATAAGTACTTCATGTTCCAACTTTAATAGGCTATTTTTAACTTTATCTTTTAATGCTTGCTTATCTTGGTCTATTACTTCTAACATTAGAATTACAATGTTATCAATATTTGACTTTATCTGCCCAATATATCGAATCAAAAACAATAATTTTAGCAAATTTACATCAAAAATATCTAGGCTCTCATTTTTTTCAGCATGTTTAATTGTTAGTAATACATGGGAATCCATAAAACCTTCTATTGTATCGTAAAATAAATAAAATGGTGATATGTAGCCTATTTCCTTGTTTTTAATCATAAGACAAGCTTGCTGAAAAGCATTTAACATACTTCTTTCACCATGTGATAAATGCTTACCTGAAATTCCCATTGTGCGAATTGCTTCAAAAACTTTTTGTAACAATGTAAACTGGTACGGTACAAAAGGGTATGAATTTATAAAGTCATTTTCATCCTTATATTTCTGAAAAGTAGCGGTATCGGCTGTAAAACTAAACTGATTTTTTAAGATATTTATATTATTTTCGTAAAGTTTTTTTAATTTATCCGCTGCTTCAACATTTTTTGACAAGATTCTCTTTTTAATAACCTCATCAGTGTTTGAGCCAGAAAGTGAGAATCTTATAAATCTTCCCAAAATTTTCGAAAATTCATTTTTACTAGTTCTTGGTAAATCACCAATTATTGACTCCACATCTTCCTGAGAAGTAACGACCACCCAAGCAGAACCTTTACATTTAACACCCAACTCTTCAACTATTGTCTGAAGATTTAACATCTTATTAGTATCTTGGGCTATAAACTGCCCAACTTCATCAACCATAAACAAAAGTCTATAATTGTTTGTATTTAATTCTTTATTTTTTTTATCTATAAACTCTTTAACATTATCAGCAAAATCAGAAATACTTACAGAGCTAAAATAGTCTTCTTTAGATTTATAAAAATTTTCAGCTTTTTCTACTGTTACATCGTAGCAAAAGGCAAGAGCCTCAAAAATTTCTTCTTCGTAAAAAGCAAAATTATGTCTTTCTTCTACCCAATTCTTCCCTGCTAATTCTTCAAATTTATTTTTAAACTTTTCATAAAGTCCATTATTGTCCAAATCTCTTTCAATTTCAGCGATAAAGGGAACCCTCCCTAAATATCCCAATTTGTCATAGAATACTCTACGAAAAACATTAAGAATTGTTTCTTTATTTCCAAGATTGCTGCTATCACTCATGCTATCAATATTAAAAAGGATAATATCGGCTGAGTTTTGATAAGCTCTTTTAATATTGGCAGATAATAACGCATCAGTTTTAATTTTATCTCTTATTATTTCTCCAGCACTTATATCACCAATAGCACGGTTTTCTATAATATATGCGAGCATTTTTAATAAATGAGATTTACCCGAACCAAAAAAACCTGAAATCCAAATACCTATTTTATCAGTTTGTGTGCCTAAAGTATCAACGTAATGACTGAAAAAATTATCTAAATATTTTTTTACTTCATGGGTTATGATATATTCTTCTATCTCACTTTTAAGAATACCCAAATCATCTTGACCAACCTTAACTACACCATTTATAGGTCTTTCAATATCTTTTTCAAAAATATTTTTTATAATCATCTTACACCACCCCCGCAAATTTTAAACGCTCTGTAAAAAGCTTTACTCTCAAGTTTATTAAATAATAGCAGTTGCCCCTCTGTATCGCTTATTTCAAAAGTTCCCGGGTACATAAGTATGACAGTTTTGTTATATATTTTTTCTTGCAATTTATTAATGATTAAATGAGCTCTTAATATAGGGTAAATGTTTCCAATACCTGTTAAAATCAAAATATCTGGTTCTTTGGTTACACTTATTTTCACTATTTTATTAAGAATTAATTCAGGATCTATAATAGACTTTAATCTAGTAAAAAATTTTTCAGGAGTGAACTTTTTTTCTATTTCAAAAGTTTTTTCCAATAAATTATTCTCTTGTAGGTAATTTATTGCAATATCATAAAGATTTAATATTTCTACATTGTACTTAATTTGTTTAGATTCAGATATCTGATTTATAGTTTTTCTTACTTCTAATTCATCTTCAGGATTATAATCGAAAATATAAAAGGGAACTTCATTAGCAATATTTTCTCGCTTAAAGTAGTTTTCATCTTTTAAGATATTTATAAGACAGTTTAACTTACTTGTAAGACTTTCATTCATTTTATCACCTAATATTTGTTATAATTTCTTTGTCACTCATCAAAAGACCTTTTAAAATTTCAGTGTTGTTGGCGTAATAGCGTATTATACCATAGTTCAATATAGGTTTCATTATTTTTTTATTTTTACCATTATCTATTAAGCCTGCCTGCTCTAATATCTTAAAAGTAACTTGTTTTAATTTTTTTCGAGTATTATCTGTTAATGTCTTCGTAGCTTTTTCTTCTTTAATATACAAAAATTTAAAAAAATCACTGTCATGTAAGCTAAAGTCAAGCAATTGTAACTTAGGTAATACAGTTTCAATCATAAATTCAAGCATCATAGGATAAGTTTCCATAATATTAGCAAATAGTAAATGCTTTTTACTGTCAAATGGCAGCTCAGTTATTAGTTCAGTAAAATTGCTGTCCATATAGTTTAATCTTCTCTTAAACTCTACAAACATTCTTTTTACCGTTGATAGTCTATTTTTTTGAAGATAGTTGTTAACTAAAACCTCTGTTTCGATCTCTTTATCTGATAAGCCTTTCTTTTTCAGCTCAATAAGTTTTAAAGTTTCTAATACCGGCATAGATAATGCCGTAGATATCCAATAAGTTTTCTCTTGAGTACTAATGATACACCTCCTATATCAAATTTATGTAATACAAAAATTAACAAAAAGCTCTTTTCAATATAATCTTAACTGTCTTAAATAATGCTCCTTATTGTCAAGAAAAAATTAAAATTTATGCTATTTTTTACAAACGTTACCTACTGTTAATGTCAATAAAAAAATAACAAGATTACCAATATAAAATTAACACTTTTTTTACATTACTTCACCTCAAAATCTCACTTGTTATTTTTTATCTAAACTAACTCAATTAGTCAGGAAAAACATATAGAAGAACCAAATACATTAACTTGATAAAGGACTCAATATATATTATAAGCCGTAAGGGAGACGTAAAATTACTAATAGAGTCTATCATATTCGAATATTTTAGAATAATGAAATAATTTTTATAAAATACTTAGATGTTTCTATCTTTATTTTTTTCACAAGGGATTTTTAACACATTTTGTGTATAGTTTTTATCGTTAAAAGTAATAAATTTCAGTCTTTCTTGAGTTACATCAGCAAAAACTATGTATAACTCAAGGTTTCCCTTTTCATACCATTGCTCATCTTTTTTATAACCTATCTCACCTTCACGGAAATAATGGTAAAGATTTGATATATTTTGTCCACTATAGGGATATATTAGATACATCGATTTACACGAATGATATTTAGTGCCATAGGCATAAAGCTGATACACATCTGATTGGGAAATCCCTTGATGTATTTTATCTTCACTTAGGAGTTTCCATTTAGTATCAGCAATAATTTTTCCATCATCTATAACAATATCTGGTCTTAGTTGAAATGCCCCATTGCCTTCACAGTATGCAAGGTGATGTGTTTTGTCTTGCAATGTAACATTTGTACAATTCATTTTAAAATAATGACCAATATAGCTTTCAAAAAGTAAATTCATATCAAATAATAACGCAAAAGCTACGTCATTGCCCTTATAAGGACTAAATGAATTTTCGAGTAAAAATGTTTTACACCATAAAAGAACCTTCTCATAATCCTTCATTTGTCTATCAAGTTTTACTTTGCTAAATCCTAATTTTATATCTTTACATGGAGATATTCCATCAAAAATAAACAAGAATTCTCGTATTCGTTGTTGATTTCGATTTGATTTTGATTTTTTATAAAGATATTCCAGTGTAGTTTTAATTAGACGATTTTCCACCCTATCGCTTAAATACTCTTGATATTCTACAAAAAACCGTTCTTGATGGATTGTATTTTTTTTAATTTGTTGTCCAATGAGCAATTTACCTTTTAAAAATCTGAGATTTTCTTCTTTTGTAATATAATCACTTTTTATCCCTTTTTTGATAAGTTTTGAAAGTTCATCCAAAAACATTGTAATAAAAATTTCCAAAAGCGGTATTTTTGCATTTTTCAAATGTGCCATATTGAAATTTTTAAAAGGTGAATTTTTGAGAGTTTTTAACATACGAAGGAGAATTTTTTTTGCTTCTTCTTCACTTGCATTGTAAATTTTTGGTAATATTTCTATGGTTGTCCCATCTCTTGTTTGGATGACACCAACATAATTTTGGGCTTGTAGAATTTTACCGTACCCTTTTTTAGTAGTGATTTTCAGATACAGTGCTGTTTCTTCATTATCTAAAACAAACTTTTCTAAAGCTTCAAAAGTTTCTGGTTTAATATAGTTGTTTGCATCTTCTCTTTTATATTGGAGATATTCAAACTCTTTTAAAATCAATTATTATCTCCCTATTCTTCAGACATATTTATTAAAGAGTAATCACCATATATTTTTTGGTACATTTCTAAAGAAAAGTGGCTATTTACTTTGTATTCCACAGCTTCATTTTCTATGTCAGGATGATCAAAACCTAATATATCACTTTCTTTGACCTCTTGACTTTGTATAAATTGATATTTTTGAAAATCTTCTTTTATGTTTTTCTTTTTAAATTGTTCAGGATGATCTCCTAAAACAATTTGTATTTTTTCCCAATCATCATAAAAATACTCTTGAAGTAAAGGGATGATTTTATTTCTGAATATATTATCTAACTCCGCTTTTGCTTCATCACCACTTTTGTCTATTAGACTCATAAAATAAGCATGTCCAATAGTATGGTCACGATCATAAAGATATTCAATTCGTTTGTTCATTGTTTCTAAAAGTGATTTGACATTGACACCTTCAATCGAAACATCTTCTAACAAATCGGGACGAGGCCTCATCTCTTCAAAATGAAATCTCCGGCGTAGTGCTGTGTCCATAAGTGCGATACTTCTATCTGCAGTGTTCATAGTGCCAATGATATAAAGATTTTGAGGTATACCAAAAAGCTCATTAGAATATGGAAGTCTCACTTGCAGAGCTTCTTCTGCCCCTATGCGTTTGCTTGGCTCAATAAGGGTTATAAGCTCTCCAAATATTTTTGAGATATTTCCACGGTTGATTTCATCTATGATGAGGATGTAGTTTTTTGAACTATTATCTTCTAATTTAATATTATATGTTTTTTCAATATATTCGCTAATTGGAACAAGATATGGTTTCCAATCAAGAATTTTCTTGTTTAACAAATATTCTTTTATCATTTTTTTAGTAACAGTCATTTCCGTTGCTTTATCTGTATAAGGCTTTGCAACAATAGAATCAGATGAATTTCTAAATACTTTAAACTTTTTTTTATGTTGTTTTGTTTCTAAATCTATTGTTTCTTTCTCATTCAATTCGTCTAAAAATCTACTATAAACTTCTTCGAAATTATTTTTTGATCTTGCTTCTTCACAAAGTTTTTTAAAAATACCAGATTGTACTTCATATTTAATATTTTCATTATCTGTTGTTTCAGCCTTAATCCCCTCAACAAACTCTTCATATCCATAGCTTTGATGAAAGGTTACAAATTCTATTTGACCAGATTGTTTATATTCATCAAATTTGTCTTTTAATATCTTTCGTTCTTCGATTGTATGAGTATTTTTTTCTAAAAGCTTTTGAATTTCATCATCACGTTCTGCCTCTAAAATAATTTCCAAAGCCTTATTGATCGTATTATACGTTTTTCCTGTTCCAGGGGGACCATAGAGAATTTGGTTTAAGGGTTGTTTTGCATAATTTGACATAACTTCTTCTCCATAGTATTCATCTTCATCTTCTTCCTCATCATCAGTTTGTTTAGGAGTTTCAATGATTTGAAAGTCTTCTAAATTATCTTTGATATATCTTTTTAATTGATCTGTCGTAAACATATAAAAATTTGCAGGTCCGTCCAAACCATTAGCTATTCCTATAGCAATAATACTTAAGGCTTTTAATGGATATTCATTTTCTTCAACAATTATTTTTATTTTTATTTTTGATTTTACCCATTCTGATTCTTTATATTCTTTTGTTGCTTGTAAGAAGTTTTCTTTAGTTGGCATTTTATATTCCCAAGTAATAACTTTCTCTGGAATATCTTTGGGTTCGAATTTATTAATAAAATTAGATAATTCATCATAATTTAATCTCGAAACAATAAGCCATTCATTTTTACCTAAAGTTTTATGTTCAATTAAATAATTATGTTTTCCCCGTTTATTAATTCTATCCCATTCATTTCGTGTTTTTATTCCTTCAACATAAAAAGGGTCACAATTAAATGCCTCTCTAACTATTTTGTTTGAAGAGCTTTTTCTGTTTTCAAAATCTTCTAATACCCACTTTAAATAAAGTAGAATATTTTTTCTATACTCCTTTCCTCTTTCTAAAATATAACTTTTGATTTCATCTAAATCTAGTTTGGCCACTTCACTCTCTCCTTAAATTTGTACAAAGATTTTTTATAATCAACATACTAAGCTTGCAATATTTTAGCACAAATTATTTACTTGTAAAACCTTACCTTGTCCAAGATTTTTTAATAAAAGTATAGCTCATTAAATTTACTGTGTAACCAAAAGCTCTAACTCAATCTACTCTGTACCAATAGACAAATTAAATATTGGTGGATTGTCCGGTTCCTTTTTTAGTACAACCTCATTGATTCTTCAATTATTGGGGCATTTCCTGCACTTTATTTCGGATTAAAGCATAAAATCCCTTTTATGTTAATAAATCCCTCTATTACTCCATTTAATACACTCAAAAGAAAAGGGGTAACTGACCTTAGCATTCTTGAATCGTATAAAAAATCTGAAATACAATTACAAGATTTGATAAAAAAAGATGATGGGGCAAACCCAAAAAGAACCATTATAATCAGTAAAAATGATGAAGTTGTAAATAATGATATAATACTTAGCACTCTAAAAATAAATAAAGAAGATTTAATAGAAACAGATTGGGGGCACATTGTTCCAACTGAAGACTATGGTCTTATCGTCAAAGAGCTAACTGCCCTAGCAAATGCTCTTTAAGGAATGTTATGATTAATTTAAGTTATATTATAATCTTACCAAAAAAGAGGCGTACTTATGAAAATAATATTCAGCAAATAATGATATAAACATAATATGATACACATGGCATTATCTCACTTTTGAGAGTTTATGATATCCAATTAAATATATATGGAAAACTGAATAATAACCAGCTAATATTATGTATAAACAATACCAGGAAAGTTGGTATAATTGAAACAAATGTGATTTAATAAATGTTGGTGCAAAAATGAAAGAAATAGCTACAAAAGAAAGTTGGAAAAACATTCCTATTGATAATCCCAAAAAATTGAAATAGACTTATTTTTAACAGATAAACAGTTTTCTAAACTGAAAAATGGACTTATTCCTCAAGAAATGGAGGATAAGCGGTTCATTTATTATGAAAACGAATGGCTTTACTTTCACCGCTCTTGGACAGGCTACGGAATTTATAAAGCAAAAATTGACAAAGTAACTGACGGCTACATCATAAGAGAGCTTTGGGTTGAAAGAAACAAAGAAAAATATAATAATGAAGACGATAATGCAGACATTGAAACTTTTTTATTTTTAATTGCAAGAGGCCTTTTAGAAATAGATGTACGCGACATTTATCTAAGAAAAAATATCAAATCTGAAACAGACACGATAAAAAGTTGGAGTAACTTCGGAAGTATGCTTTTCACAATTCAGAACGTTGATTATTTCAAAGAAATAAAATCAGCACTTTTTGGTGTCGCAGTTGGTGATGCTTTAGGTGTTCCAGTTGAGTTTAAGACTCGAGAGACACTTCGCAAAAATCCCGTAACAGATAAGATCGGTTATGGAACATACAATTTACCACCTGGAACCTGGTCTGATGACAGTTCGCTAACATTTTGTCTTGCCGAAGCCTTGACACAAGATTTTGATTTGAATGTAATAGGACAAAATTTTGTAAAATGGGCATACGAAAATTATTGGACACCACATGGAGATGTTTTTGATATTGGCATTGCCACAAGCCAAGCAATTTCAAGGCTTGCAAAAGGTGAAAAACCAGAGTTAGCAGGTGGATTTAAAGAAAATGACAACGGCAATGGTTCGCTTATGCGAATTTTACCTTTAGTTTTTTATTTACTCGATAAACCAATCAACGAACGTTTTGACATTACAAGAAAAGTTTCGTCAATTACACACGGGCATATTCGTTCAGTCATTGCTTGCTTCTACTATCTTGAATTTGCAAAGCAAATTTTAGAAGGAAAAGATATATTTGAAATTTATAAAAACTTGCAGACAGAAATTTCAAATTACTTGGCAAAGCTTGGAATCAATCCAACAGAAATTGCAAATTTTGACAGATTGTTAAAAGGTAACATTTTCAAAATTGATGAAAGCGATATTCAAAGTAGTGGTTATGTTTTGCATACACTTGAAGCAAGTATTTGGAGTTTGATGACAACAGACAATTACAAAGAAGCTGTTTTGAAAGCAGTGAACTTGGGTGACGACACAGACACAACAGGCGCAGTAACAGGTGGGCTTGCAGGACTATACTACGGATTTGACAACATTCCTAAAAAATGGCTGCGACAAATTGCAAGATATAGAGATATAGAAAATTTAGCAGAAAGGCTTAACGACAAAATTACCAATCACTGACATAATGTTACGTAAGCCTCAATTGTTAACAAACTTGGCAACTTTTACAATTTTTAAATGGAAGAACTATTAGTCAAAAAATTTATTGAATAGTAACACTACTCCATTCTTTCTTATTATCAACATAATGGATGTAAATCGCTTTACACAACCTTACGCAAAATGAAATGAAAAAATAAATCAACCTGCATACGATTATTTTGTAAAAGATAAACAATAAAAATTATTAAACCATTAACTGTTTTAAAAATATTGTCAGAAAATAGTCCATTAATTTGTTTACTTTCTTAAGTAGGAGATTTTATGGAAAGTTTGGAAGAGATAAGAAAACAGGCATCTTCTTTAAGACAAAGTCAAAAATTTTCTGAAGCATTGCCACTTTTTAAAAAGCTATGGGAAGAGGGGAAAAATGAAAAGTGGGATGGATGGGGGTACGCATTTTGTCTTAGAAAATTAGGAAATTATTGTCAAAGTCAATCAAAAATCCCCACCTTATGGCCCTTAAAATTCCCCAGTTAGATTTACTCCTTTTTCACATCACGTAAACTTTTTATTCTGTAACTTTTACCGGTTATCTT
>JAIHAR010000072.1 GCA_020054865.1 Deferribacteraceae bacterium | reverse complement strand
CATAAAAAAATTTTGAAAGATTCAGATGTAGAATATCTTCATTTATATAGGGTTATTTTAAGAAGATTGAGGTCATTGTTATCAGAAATAAAAAGTTATATTGACAAAGACGTTTACATTCAATTTTCCAATAACTTGAAGCAACTAATAAAATTTACAAATGAACTGAGGGACTTGGATGTAACATTGATGTACATTTATGATTATTGCAAAAGATACTCAGAACTATCTGATATTCTTGAAATAATCAAAAAAGATGTTGAAAAGGCAAGAGAAAAGGAATTTGAAAATGTTTTGTCTCAAATAAAAAGTGAACAATTTAAAGACTTGCTTTTTAAAACAAAAAAATATGCGGAAAATATTGGTTTGATA
Source organism: Deferribacteraceae bacterium (assembly GCA_020054865.1). Taxonomy (GTDB): domain Bacteria; phylum Chrysiogenota; class Deferribacteres; order Deferribacterales; family Deferrivibrionaceae; genus Deferrivibrio. The sequence continues at coordinate 4,882 of JAIHAR010000072.1, read as the reverse complement.
TCTGAAGATGTAAGCCTTGAATATTTTGTTGATAAGAAAATAAAAAAATTGACTGGCAAGGTTATTGGGCATAATCTTGAACAAATGAGTGATGAAGAGATTCATAATTTAAGAATTGAGTTTAAAAGACTGCGATATTTTTTTGAATATTTTTATCAATTTACAAAAGATAAAAAAAAATCGGATGTTTTTTCACAACTTAAAAAAGCACAGGAGCTTCTTGGAAAAAATCAGGATATATTTTTCCAGCTTAATATTTTTGAAAAATTGATATCTAAAAATGCATGCAATAATGAGTGTTTTGACAATATCAAGGAAAATTTATTGGCTGAAAAGCTCAATAATATGGTAAAATTTAAAAAGCTTTATAAAAAACTACAAAATAAACTGAAGTGAGTTTGAATGAAAATTATTTCCGTGTATTCGTCTAAAGGTGGAGTAGGTAAGTCAGTTACAGCAGTAAATCTTTCTTATCTTCTTTCAAAAAGAGGCTTTAAAGTGGTTTTATGGGATATTGATCCACAGGGGGCATCATCTTTTTATTTGAGAATCAAACAAAAACTTAAAGGTAAGGTTGAAAAGGTTATAACCGAATTTGAAAGATTTGATTTAAATATAAAGGAAAGTGACTATGAAAACCTTTATGTTCTTCCTTCGGATTTAAAATTAAAAGATATTGATTTGGTCATTGAAAAACTTAAAAAGTCTTCCAAAAAGGTTGAAAAGACTCTTAAAAAAGGGGTAATAAACCCGGATTTTATAATTATTGACTCACCCCCAGGGTTTACAAATATCAATAGCCTGATAGCAGAAATTTCAGACATTGTACTGGTCCCGGTGATCCCTACAGTATTATCTGTCAGAAGTTTGAAAATGTTGAAGAATTTCTTTGGAATGGAAAATATAAACACTAACAAAATATATCCGTTTTTTTCTATGGCCGATTTGAGAAAGAATATTCATAAGGAGATTCTTGAAAAGTACTCTGAAAAATTGAGAATAAAGTCAATTATCCCATACTCATCAGAGATTGAGAAGATGGGGGTATATTTGCAGCCTACCGGAGTATACGGTAGAAGTAGCTATATCAGGGATATTTATGAAAAATTTGCCGATGAAGTGGTAGAGATATGCAAAATAATAAAAAAATAGCCATAATTGACCTTGGGACAAATAGCTTAAGGCTGCAGATTTTCTCTCTTGAAAAAGATCAATTCGAATTGGTTGATGATTTTAAAGAGATTATAAGGCTCGGGGATGATATATTTAAATTTGGGTATATAACTGAGGATTCACTGCAAAATCTTATCGAAAATCTTAAACAGATTAAAAAAATATGTGAATCAAAACAGGTGGATAAAATAAGATTTATAGCTACTGCTTCACTTAGAGATACAAAAAACAGTGAAGAAATCAGGGAGAGTATAATAGAGTCTTTAAAACTTGAGCCTGAAATAATTTCAGGCGAAAAGGAGGCATATTTTGCATATCTTGCCGCATCTTCAAACTTTGAGATTAATGACAGTAAAGTATTGATAACCGATATAGGTGGAGGGAGCGGAGAATTTGTAATAGTGGATGATGGAAAAGTTGTGTTTAGTGAATCAACTAAACTTGGCTGCAACAGGCTGCTTCATGAATATTTTAGAAATGATCCACCTTTGCCTTCTGAGATAATTAACTTCAAAAATGCTATGAGAGAATTTTTTACTAAAAGACCCTTTGACAGGAGCATAGAGCATATAATTTGTCTTGGGGGAACATTAAACAATGTGGCTTCTATCCAGGCAAAAACAGCAGTTGCACAAGCAAAAAGGGTAAAATATGCAGATAGAAAGTTTTTAAAAAGGTTTCTGAGGATAATTGCAAACAATAATATTGAAAAAAGAAAAGGTATAAAGGGGCTTGAGCCAAAAAGGGCTGATATAATATTGCCGGCCTCACTTCTTATTGATGTTTTGCTTGATATTACCGGAAGAAGCGGATTTTATACACTCTCAGACGGTTTAAGGCTCGGTATTTTGATAGATACTGCAAATCAGATGGGTATCAAGCTTTCTTTTCAAAAAAATCACGAAAATCTAAAATTTTCAAGGGTGTATGATATCTGTAAAAAATACAAGGGGGAGATTGCTCATGCTGAGCAGGTGAGGAAATTGTCTGTAATTTTATTCAATTATTTTAAAGGGGTACTAAATTTAAATGATGAATTTCTTGAGCTGCTTGAAGCAGCAGCTCTTCTTCACGATATCGGGAATCATATTTCATATTCCCAGCATCATAAACATTCATATTATCTTATTATAAATTCCGATTTTATTGGCTTTAGCAATGAAGAGATTGAAATAATTGCAAATATTGCAAGGTATCACAGAAAAAGCATTCCCAAAAAATCCCATGAAAATTTTGTTGCTCTTGATGAAAACTCTCAGGATATTGTAAAAAAGCTTTCTGCTTTGCTTAGAATTGCCGATTCTTTGGACAGAAGTCACGAGCAAAAAGTCAAGAATATTTTGCTAAAAGAAAGGCAGGATAAATTTATTTTAACTTTGATGGGTAAAGGGGATTTGACTCTTGAAAAGGCGGGGGTACTCAAGAAAAAGGACTTTCTGGAAAAACTTTTAAATCTGGAGATAGAAATATTATGAAAAATGGGCTTTTTGGAGTTATAAATATTGGAGCCAGTGCTTTCAGAATGCAAATAAGCGAATTTGTAAATGGGGAGCAAAGGTTAATCGAATATCTTATAAAATCATTACCTCTTGGCAAAGACACTTTTACAAAAGGGTATATTACACTTGAGACAGTGAAAAAGTCAGCTGACATTTTAGGTGGATTTCAGAACAAGATGAGTGAATATAAAGTTGAAAAGTATGTGGCTGTGGCTACAAGTGGTCTAAGAGATGCAGTAAACAAAGATTTTTTTATAGATTATATATTTAAAAAGACAGGTATACAACTAAATGTCCTGGACCCTTATGAAGAGCTTTATATTCGATTTACTGCTCTTATGAATGAAATTGAAAATTTTTCAGATGTTGAAAAAGGAGGATTTTTATTTGCAAATGTCTCAAGTGGCAATGTGGCTATAGTAGTTAGCTTCCAGAAAAGCATAATTTATTCTGAAGCTCTGCCCTTTGGCAGTCTGAGACTTAATGAAATATTTAGAGATGTTGATGAAAGAGGTAAAGTGATAGCTTTTAGAAATTATGTTGATAATATGCTTGCAGAGGTTAAGAGGATAATAGGCAAAGTAAATATCAAGTTTGTTTATTTTACCGGGAGCACTGTTGATATTATAAGATTTTTCTTCAAAGAAAGTTCTACTGAATTTAATATCAATGATGTAAGACACCTTCTTGAAAAAATCGAGGGGCTTTCCTCTGAAGAAATAGTTGAAAATTATGGTTTAAGGCGAAGCCAGGCCGATATTTTAAAAGCGGTTCTTGTTACATACAGCAAGATTATGAAAATAACTGGCAAGAATAAATTTTATATTACCCCTACAACATTCCCTCACAAGCTCTTGATGTATTTTTCAAAAAGCTACCGAAAAAAAAGTTATGGAAAATACATTGAAAATTCCCTTTTATATTACGGCAAAAAGTTTGAGTTTGACAAAAACCATGCTTTGAAGGTCAAGGAAAATGTAAGAAAGATATTTAATGAACTAAAAGATATTCACAACTTACCTAATTCTTATCTCAGACTGCTTGAAATAGCTGCAATTACCCATGACTTTGGGTATTTTATAAACCCTTCAAATCATGAATATAACTCTTATCAAATTTTAAAATCCCTCCATTTGCCAGGAGTTTTTGAGAGAGATATGGAGGTGGTTTCTTTGGTAGTTTTGTTGCACAGGGAAGTTGAAGTGGATGATTACAAGGAGTATTTTCCGCCTGATGTTGATATTTTTCTGATAAAAAAGCTTGTGGCAATGTTTAGGGTGGCAGATAGTCTTGACTCAGGGCACAAACAGAAGATTGCTGATTTTATCGTGAAAAAGGAAACAGATATTGTAAAGGTAGTCGCAAGGACGGTAGACTATATTTTTCTTGAAAGGCTGTCTTTTGAAAAAAAATCCAAACTTTTTGAAAATGTTTTTGGAGTAAAAATTGAGCTTGAAGAAGACCCGATTAAATGAATTTCCTGTTATAAACAGAGAATTAAGCTGGCTTGAATTTAATGAAAGGGTACTTAATCTTTCATATAATAAAGAAATTCCTCTTTTTGAAAGGTGCAAATTTTTAGGAATATTTTCTTCAAACCTAAATGAATTTTTCATGATACGTGTCGGCGGTCTTAAGGATCAAATTGCTGCCGGATACGTAGAAAAAGATAGAGCCGGGTTTACCCCAGGGGATTTACTGATTAAATTGAATGAAAAAATAAAAAAATTATATGAAAAAGAGAGTAAATATTTTGAAAAGTTGATTGACGATCTTGCCAAAGCCAAATTTTATTTTAACCACATTGATAACGAAAATGTGAAGCGATATGTAAGGTATATTTTTGAAAAAGAAATAAGGATTGTTTTATCCCCTGTTGTGCTTACCAAAAATGCCCGTTTCCCATTTATCACCAGTGGTAAAATATTTTTAATGGTTGAGCTAATAAAAAATTCGGAAGTTTGTTATGGGGTTGTAATTGTTCCTGATAAAGTAGAAAAAATATTTACATTTTCCTTCAGTGATAAGAAATATTTTTTTACCAATTGTTTTATAATAGAAAGATATTTAAACGAGCTTTTTCCGGGCTATGAAATTACCGGCACAGCTAAGGTTAAAATTACAAGGAATGCTGACCTGGAAATAGATGAAGAGGGGGCTGAAGACCTTTTGCGTCTAATAGAAGAAAGTCTTGATAAAAGAAGAAAAGG
>JAIHAR010000032.1 GCA_020054865.1 Deferribacteraceae bacterium | reverse complement strand
AATATTAAAAAAGGCTTTGGCCATTTTCTCATCGGCTCAACCGAGAAATATAAATTCATAAAAGAGAATAAGGATGAATTCAAGGTAGAGAAGATGTGCTGTTTACTTGGAGTGAGCCGTAGTAGTTATTACAAATGGTCAAAAGGTTGTATTAGCAATAGGCAGAGTTACAGGTATAAATTACTGCCTGTGATACGGGAAATTATACTGCTCCCATTGAAAATGAGACATTTTAGTAGTAAGGAAATATGAAAAAAGGGGGCAAATATGAAGAAAAGAAATATTGATGCGGAGACCAAAATAGCGGTGGTATTGGAAGGATTACGAGGAGAGACTTCCATATCAGAATTATGCCGTAAATATCAGATTAGCGATGTGACATATTACAAATGGAGAGATAAGTTTTTAGAAGGGGGTAAGAGGGCTTTTTTGGACGGAGATTCCGGAAAAACAAATCATCTTGAGAAAAAGGTATCTGAGCTTGAGAGGATAATAGGCAAGCAGGCGATACAGATAGAGATATTAAAAAAAACGTCAAAGATGATGTAAAGAGAATTGATATGGCATTAGAGCTTTACCAGGAAGGGTATAAAGTGTCAGATATTTGCAGGGGTTTAAATATTAGCCGGTCACGGTTTTATAGACATTTACCATCTGAGGGTAAGAATTTTGAATGTTCATTTAAAATAAATGATAGCATAAGGTGCGTAATACCCTGGAGTGTGGTCTGGTTAAATTTAAAGGCAGTTTTAATCTTGTAAGTGAACATGGTAGCCAGCCGACGAATAGCTCGTTTATGAATTTTTGTAAAAAGAACGATATTAATCAGATATTTTCAACATTTAACAATCCGAAAGGTAATGCGGATACTTAAGCGAGTTATAAGGACTATAAAGGAAGAAGTTTTTTGGATAAATGAATTTGAAACGATAGAAGAAGCAAATGCAGCCATGAATGAATTTGTGAAATTTTATAACAATGAACATTGTCATTCATCATTGAATTATATGAGCCCTGTGGAATACTATGAAAAATGGAAAAATGAGCAAAAAAATGTCTTGATTTTTGGGGAGCAGTACAGTTGGAAAATGAGAATAATCTTTTAAAGCTTTTATATATGGGTATTTTAAATGCTCAGAAAAAAGGACAACGCCTATTGTAAAATGGAGCCTTACCCCTTTTTAAATGTCTATATTTTTTGAGGAAAGGCTCGACAAGTACAATCATCCAGTACCACAAAGATTAATTAAAGGTCATATATAATTGTAAACACGAGCCTAATATATGATAAGTGGCTTAATTACTCCATCTTCTTTAGTTTTCATAAGCTTAAATGCTTTTTCTAACTCATCGAATTTAAATTTATGAGTTGTCAATGGAGTTGGATCAATTCTCCCTGTTTCGATCAGTTTAAGTAAACGACTAAGGCGTTCTTTGCCACCCGGGCATAATCCAGTTTTAATAGTTTTATCACTCATTCCTACCCCCCAGGCTAAACGTGGAATCATAACATAATCACCCTTTGAGTGGTAGCCAGCATTAGAAATAGTGCCACCGGCTCTCGTAATTTTTATGCAGGACTCAAAAATTATTTGAGAACCTACCGCATCTATTGCAGAATCAACCCCTTTTCCACCAGTTAATCTCATAATCTCCTCTACAGGGTTTTCTTTTGTAAAGTCAACAACTACATCGGCCCCAAAATGCTTAGCAAGTTCCTGGCGTTTGGGAACAGACTCAATTGCAATAATTAATCCTGCACCAAGTAAACGGGCCCCTGATGTTGCCATAAGACCTACAGGCCCCTGACCGAAAATTGCAACAGTTCCCCCTAAAGGGATATCGGCATTTTCTGCTGCCATAAAACCGGTTGACATCATATCTACGGTATAGGCAGCTGCTTCGTCGCTAACTGAGTCAGGGATGATGGCTAAGTTAGCCTCCGCATCGTTAACGTGGACATACTCTGCGAAAGTTCCGTCTTTGATATTGGCATACTTCCAACCGCCTAACATTTCAGTACACTGAGAAGTAAAACCTCTTTGACAATTTTCACATTTAAAACAAGGTGTTATGGCTCCAACAGCTACACGGTCACCCTCTTTTACACCCCTTACTTCATTACCTACCTTATGAACAATACCTACAACTTCATGACCAAGGGTTAGATTATTCCTTTCTCCAACTGCCCCTTCGACAGTGTGGACATCAGAAGTACATACTAGACCTATTGTTGGTTTCAAAAGTGCATCGTTAGGCCCAATATCAGGAATTGGTTTTTCCATCCAGCCCACTTCACCAATTCGTTTCATAACAAATGCTTTCATTGTTTGCATGCCTAACCTCCTTACTTTTTGATGTACTTAGCAAAAACTCTATATAGATTTATATTTTTATATAGATATCACCTCCTGTATATATTTTTACTATATCTTCATTTGTCAAGACAATTTTTTGATTATAACTTATTCCACATCTCTTCCAGCCATTTCCATTTTTTGAGAAGGATGCTCAAAAAGGTGTTTTTTTAGTTTAATGCAGATACAATGAGAGTTATAAAGACGATAAAGGAAGAAGTTTTTTTGGATAAATGAATTTGAAACAATAGAAGAAGCAAATGCAGCCATGAATGAATTTGTCAATTTTTATAACAATGAATATTGTTATTCATCATTGAATAATGTGAGTCCTGTGGAATACTATGAAAAATGAGCAAAAAATGTCTTGACTTCTGGGGAGCAGCACATGCAGGAATAAAGGATAAACTATCTTGACAAACGGGGACATTATGGTACATGCTATTGAATCTTATACAGGTAAGAATAAAAAGAATAAAATTTCAGATGCTTTTGCTAAAGAGGCCTTGAATTTGCTTGGAACAAATATAGAAAAAGCTGTATTCAATGGAAGTGATGTTAAGGTAAGGTCAAATATGCTATTAGGTACAACTTTGGCAGGTATTTCGTTTGCAAATTCACCTGTTGCAGCTGTTCATGCATTAGCTTATCCTATCGGAGGGCATTTTAATGTGCCTCATGGGTTAAGTAATTCATTAGTTTTACCACATGTTATGAGATTTAACTTACCTATTGCATCAAAATATTATGCGGAATTAGCAATGGTTACTTTCCCAAATATTGATTTTAAAGGTTCTGACGAAGACATAGCACTAAAGTACATAGAAGAAATAGAAAGGTTAATTAAAAAGTTAAATTTGCCAACTAAGTTAAGGGTAGTTGGTGTAAGTGAATCGGATTTAGAAATGATGGCTGAAGATGCTATGAATCAAGAAAGATTGCTGAATAATAATCCTAAAAAATTAAAGAAAGAAGATGCATATAACATTTATAAAACTGCTTTTTAACAAGATGAGATAAAGTTAAATAAACTAAAGGGGGATAATATGGAAATAAAAAAATTGTTTTTTGGTGGAGAGTGGAGAGAAACGGAAAAAGTTCTTAATGTAACTAACCCTTATAATGGAGAGATTGTTGACAGAGTTTATGAGGCAAACAAAGAAGATACAGAGTTTGCCATAAGTACGGCTTATAGTGCAAGAAATTTGATTGGCTCTCTTACTGCAAAAGAGAAGGGGGAGATCCTTGAAAAAATTGCAATGTTTCTTCATGATAGAGCTGAGGATTTTGCAAAAACAATTTCATTAGAGTCTGGTAAAGCGATTAAATTTGCAAGAGGGGAAGTGGCACGTGCTATTGAGACATTTAAATTTAGTGCCGATGTAGCAAGAGGTGATAATGGAGAGGTGGTTGCACTTGATGCTGCATCAAGTGGTAAAAACAGATTTGGATATTATAAAAGGTACCCAGTGGGTGTAGTTGGTGCCATAACTCCATTTAATTTTCCATTAAATTTAGTCGCTCATAAAATAGGACCTGCTATTGCCGCAGGTTGCCCTGTTGTTTTGAAACCTGCTTCATCTACACCGATTACAGCGATTAAACTTGTTGAGGCGATTCTTGAAGCGGGATTTCCTGCAAAAGGGATAAATATTGTCGTTGGTTCTGGTTCTACGATAGGTAATGTTATGGTTGAATCAGATAAAGTGTCTAAAATTACATTTACAGGATCTCCTGATGTGGGACTTCAGATAAAGGCAAAGTGCGGAATTAAGAAAGTTACCCTGGAACTTGGTAACAATGGGCCTGTTATTGTTCATAAAGATGCTGATTTAGCAAAAGCTTTGCCCACTTGTGCTATTGGCGGATTTGCCAATTCCGGTCAGGTTTGCATAAGTGTTCAGAGGATTTATATCCATGAAAGTATTTATGACGAATTTAGAGACATGTATGTAAAAAGTGTGGCAGAAATGGGGGTTGGTGATCAGTTGAATGATGATGTTGTTGTTGGTCCTATGATAGATTTAAAAGAGGCTAAGAGGGTTGAGGAGTGGGTAAACGAAGCTGTTAGCCTGGGGGCCAAAGTCCTTGTAGGTGGAAAAAGAGATGGCAGTGTTTATTATCCTACTATACTTGAAAATTGCACAAGCGATATGAAAGTGGTTAAAGATGAAGTTTTTGCACCTGTAGTAAGTTTGTTAAAATATAGTGATTTAGATGAAGCAGTTGGACTTGTTAATGATACTAAATACGGACTGCAGGTGGGTGTATTTACTCAGGATATAAATACTGCTTTTTATCTGATTGATAGGCTTGAGTTTGGTGGTGTAATAGTAAATGATGTACCAACATTCAGAGTAGACAATATGCCTTATGGTGGTGTTAAGCTTTCAGGTCTTGGCCGTGAGGGTGTCAAATACGCTGTGGATGAAATGACAGAGGTTAGGATGGTGGTATTCAATTTAAATTAGAAGGGGGATTTCCTTGTTGGATAATGCTCATAATTTCGTACCAGGGTGTTTATAATAAGAACAAATTACAAGGAGCCTTGACATGGAAAAAGGATTTAATTTTGGAAAAAGCGGTACAAGAATTACTTTCAGGCAAGAAATTAACAGGCAAAGATTGGCAGAAACAGCTCTTGAAGCAGAGATAAATACTCATCTCAATCAGTAGCATGATTCAGGAAAAAGCAATCGTCGCAATGGTTATAATACAAAGACAATAAAGAGTTCGTCTGGTAAATTTGAGTTAGACACACCTCGAGACCGTAACGGGGCCTTTGAGCCGCAGATAGTGAAGAAACACCAAACTATGTTAAGTGATGAGTGGAATTGCAACCATATTTTTGACAATTGTAATACCTATTTAGTTTCCTGATGCAATATAAGAAACGGTAGATTATATTAATAAATAAGTTATGAGACATATGGCGGGAGCGTGAAGGAATCGAACCTCCCTCCCAGCCCAAAAGGTGGGACAATCGGCTTTGAAGGCCGCGGGGGACACCAGAACCCCATCCACTCCCGTATAACCAACATACTTTAACTAAATAAAAAATTCAATTTGTAAATTGTATTATTTGTATATATAGTACTTTTTTTAAAACAAGTATCAATTAGGAGTGTTGTATGTACAATGTATTAACGATTGGGGCAGGGGCAATGGGGCTTTTATATGCTTCCCAACTTTCCACTTCAAAAAAAGTAAATGTTTGTTTTGGCGGTCGAGGTGAAAGGTATAAAAAATTAAAAGAAAGTATATTTGTATTTAACGATAAAAGGTATAATTTTGAAATAATCGATATTGAAAATTATACGGGTAAACCATTTGATTTGATAATAATTGCAGTAAAGTTTTTTCAACTGGAAGAGTCAATAAAAAATCTTGATAAGCTCATTGGAGAAAATACCGTTTTTGTTTCACTTTTAAACGGATTAGATAGTGAAGATATAATTGCAGATATGTATGGCGATAAAAGGGTTGTGTATTCAATGACGGTAGGTATGGACTCTGTTAGAAATCCAGATGGTTCTGTGACTTGTAAAAATTTTGGAAAATTAGTTTTTGGTGCAAAAAATGATAATCAGTCCAGGAATGTTGAGCTGGTAAAAGATATTTTTGATACTGCTAAAGTAGCTTACGAAATACCTGAGAATATAATGAAATCAATCTGGTGGAAATTTATGGTAAATGTGGGGATAAACCAGGCTTCGGCAGTTATGGGGCTTGCCTATGGGGCATTTCAAAATAGTGAAGAAGTTAGAAAGCCGATGATTAACCTTATGAAAGAAGTTATTATTTTGTCAAAATATGAAGGTATTGACCTGGATGAAGAAGAGGATTTGAATAAAAAATGGTTTAAGGTGCTTAATAGTCTTTCTCCTACAGCAAAAACATCAATGCTTCAGGATGTAGAAGCAAAAAGGATGACGGAGGTGGATATTTTTGCTGGTAAAGTCATTGCTCTTGGTAAAAAACACAATGTAAGCACACCTTATAATCAGGTATTTTTTGATATAATTAAGGGTATCCAGTCAAGCTACTTATGATTTATTTTAAATTGTTGATGGCTGCTCTTTTCTGGGGTAGTTCATTTACTGCCGGAAAAGTAGCTGTTTTTTACCTTCCTGTCTATACTGTGGCATTTTATAGATTTTTTATAAGTGCAATTCTTTTGATAATTATTTTTAAATATTATCGTTATCAGTTTAAATTCAGTAATTTTGCAGTTTGTATTTTTGGGGGGCTAACAGGTATTTTTGCCTACAACTATTTTTTCCTCAAAGGTTTGTCCAGCACAATGGCTTCCAAAGCATCGATAATTGTTGCTATAAATCCGGTGTTGTCTGTAATAGGTGCTACTTTTTTATTTAAAGAGCGTATCAATGTTAAACAGGTTATTGGAATAATAATGGCATTTGCCGGGATTGTAATTTTGATTACAAAGGGGAAAGTGTCCAATATTTTTACGGGCGGACTAAATACAGGTGATATTTTTATAATTTTTGCGGCAGTTTCCTGGTCGTGTTATACCCTTTTTGGCAAAAAAATATTGTCAAATATTTCTGCCATTGAATCAACTACTTATTCAGTAATATGGGGAACAATAATACTGTTTCCGCTTTTTTTAAAGGACAATTTGGGCGGTTTTTATCAAATAAATTTACAGTCTGCGTTAAGTATTTTTGTGTTGTCCGTTTTTGCTACTGTTATTGGTTTTATATGGTTTTACGATGGTATAAAAAATTTGGGTGCATCAAAGACAGTTGTTTTCATCTATCTTGTGCCGGTGTTTGGAGTGCTTGTGGGTTTTTTGTTGCTTAATGAAAAGCTCAGTATGGCTGCTTTTATGGGTGGTATAATAACAATTCTTGGGGTTTTTATGGTAAACAAATTCAGCAGTAAATAAATCTGTTGCTAAATTTTTTTATTTGATATATTGACACATCTTCCAAAAATAAATCGAGGTCATAATGAGACAAAAGCTTTTTAACGAAAATATCAGGAATATTGCGATTATTGCCCATGTAGACCATGGTAAAACTTCACTTGTAGATAGCATGTTTAAATTTAGCGGGCTTTTCAGGGAGAATCAGGAAGTCCAAGATAGAGTAATGGACAGTATGGATTTAGAGAGAGAGCGAGGTATTACCATTGCAGCAAAAAACTGCTCTGTATTCTGGAAAGATGTAAAAATCAATATTATTGACACCCCAGGACACGCCGATTTTGGCGGTGAGGTGGAAAGGGCTCTTTCTATGGCTGACGGAGCAATACTTTTGGTAGATGCTTCTGAAGGTCCGTTGCCCCAAACAAGATTTGTATTGCAGAAGGCTTTTAAACTTGGCTTAAAAATAATTGTAGTAATAAATAAAATAGACAGAAAGGATGCAAGGGCCAAGGAAGTCCTTGATGAAATATACGAGCTGTTTTTTGACCTTGATGCTACCGACGAGCAGATAGATTTTCCTGTACTTTATGCTATCGGAAAGGAAGGTATTGTTAAGAGAAATCTTGAGGATGCCAATTCTGACTTAACAATACTTTTTGATGAAATTGTAAAGGTAATCCCTGCTCCGACTTACGAAAATATGGAAAATTTTCAGATGCTTGTTTCTGACCTTGGGTATTCAGACTATCTTGGAAGGCTTGCTATTGGTAAAATTTTTAATGGAAAGGTTAAAAACAATGACAGCCTTGTATGCATAAATGAGAAAAATCAGACAATTCCTCTTCGTGTAAGCAAGATACAGTCTTATGAAGGGCTAAATCTTGTGGATATTGATGTTGCTGAGCCTGGTGATATAGTTGTAATCTCAGGAATTGAAGACGTAAAAATCGGCGATACAATTTGTGCGGCTGAAAATCCTGTTGCTTTAAAGAGAATTTCTGTTGATGAGCCAACTGTGGCAATGAAGTTTACTATAAATACTTCTCCTCTTGCAGGTCGTGAAGGTAAATTGGTCCAGTCCAGTAAAATCAGGGAGAGGCTCATCAAAGAATCTTTGAGGAATGTGGCAATCAGAGTGGAAGATTCTGAAGATAAGGACTCATTTATTGTAAAGGGAAGAGGTGAATTTCAGCTGGCAATTCTTATTGAGTCGATGAGAAGGGAAGGTTTTGAGCTTTGTGTAGGAAGACCTGAAGTCATTTTAAAAAATGAAAACGGTAAAGTGTTGGAGCCGATTGAACATGTGTATGTAGATTGCGAAGATACATTTTCAGGGATTGTTACTGAAAAGCTTCTGATAAGAAAAGGGCAGCTTGTAAACATGGTAAACAAAGGTACCGGAAGGGTCAGAATGGAATATTTTGTTCCGTCAAGAGGACTTATTGGGTATCGGGATGAATTTTTGTCCGATACTAAGGGGACAGGTATCATAAATTCTTATTTGAAGGGTTATGATGAATATAAAGGTGACATTCCTACAAGATTTACAGGCTCGCTTGTGTCAGACAGAAGCGGAAAATCTGTTGCGTATGCACTATTTCATTTAGAGGCAAGGGGAAGATTGTTTATCGAACCCGGCGTTGATGTCTATGAAGGGATGATTATCGGGGAATACAACAAAATGGGTGATTTAGACGTTAACCCTTGCAAGGAGAAAAAACTTACTAACTTAAGGGCAAGTGGTAAAGACGAGAATATTATTTTAAAGCCTGTAACCCCTTTGACACTGGAGCAGGCTCTACACTTTATTGCTGAAGATGAGATGGTTGAGGTGACACCAAAATCAATTAGACTTAGAAAAGTTGAATTGTCTGCATCTAAAAGACAGGTATTGTATGCTAAAAAGAAGGCCTCATCAAAGTAGGTTTTTTATCCTTTCGGTTAGTGGCGGGTGTGAATAGTTGAATACTACATATAGCTTGTGTGGATAAGGGAATGATAAATTGTCTTTATGGAGCTTTATAAGGGCTTCTTTTAGAGACAATTTGTCTTCTGTTAATTTGTAAGAGAAGCTATCAGCCTCAAACTCATGTTTTCTGGACATCTTCATCAAAAAGGGGCTGAGTAGAAAGCTGATTGGTGAAAATAATATTGATATTACGAAAATTCCTGAAGGGATACTTTTTGCAAATCCTAATGATTCATAGATAAAAGAGTTGTCAATTAATAGTTTTATCCCGGTGAATCCCAAAACAATAAAAATGCAACTTAAAAAAAGCATCTTCTTGATATGCCCCAGTTTGTAATGCCCTATTTCATGTCCTAAGATTGCAAGCAGCTCACTTTCACTGTGTTTTTCCAAAAGGGTATCAAAAAGTACTATTCTTTTATTTTTCCCGAGTCCGGTGAAGTAAGCGTTTGAGTGTGTAGAGCGTTTTGAAGCATCCATTTGAAGAATATTTTTAAGAGGAAAGTTTGCTTTTTTTGCCAAATTGAAAATTTTATCTGCTAATTCTTTATTTTCAAGAGGGGTAAATTTATTGAAAAGAGGAGCAATTAAGGTGGGGTAGATATATGTTGTAAAAAGCATGAAGCCTACCATAAATATTGAAGCTACAAAAACCCATGTATTAGTAAATGACTTGATAAAAAATATTATTGCTGACAAGACAATGCTTGAGAAAATAAACCCTATTAATGAAGATAAAATAGTATCTCTTATGAATATTAATGGTGTCATTTTATTAAAACCAAACCTTTTTTCGATGAAAAAAGTATCGTAAATTACAAATGGCAATCCCACAATGTAGTTAAATATACTAAACCCTGTAAATAGAAAGATTGCATGAAGATAATCGTTAAAGTGATTGTAAAGAAAGTAATCAAATCTTTGAATTATGCCACTATAAAACAATAATGCCAGCATTCCAATGTCAACAATTGAGTGTAGAGTAGACGGGAAAAATTTAGCATTATGATATTCAAGAGATTTTTTTAGCTCTTCTATTGAATAAATATCTTCCAATTCATCGAGGTTTAATCTGTTAATATGAGTATGATTTTGAAAATCTATGCTTAAGTGAAAAAGCTCTATAAAAATAAGTATTAAAATAAATGTGATACCGTATATGCTCATCCGTTGGGTGATAAGGTAAATTTCGTTATTTGTCAAATATTTTTTGCGATGATTTATTGGCAAATTAAATATATGCACAATTTAAGTTGACAATAAAAATTATGGAAGTAACTTTATGAGTGAAAAATATGCTAAAGTTTCAATAAAAATATGAATTTTTAAAAAGCTTATATTAAGTAAGGGTTGGGGTAAAATGCTAAAAACAATTTTTGAGATTTCTAAGATGGACTGCCCTTCCGAAGAAAATTTAATACGTATGAAGTTGGATGGGGTTGCAAGCATTGCAAAATTAGATTTTGACATACCAAACAGAATGCTTTCTGTTTACCATAATGGTGAAGTAGAAGTTATAGAAAAATTAATACTTGAACTTAATCTCGGCGGAAAAATAATATTATCTGAAGATGTTGAGCAAATAGAATCGGATGAAAATTCGCAGCAGAGAAAAGTACTTATGTCTGTACTTTTTATTAACTTTGCATTTTTTATGATAGAGATGACAACCGGGTTTATCTCAAATTCAATGGGACTTGTTGCTGACAGTTTGGATATGTTGGCCGATAGTTTTGTTTACGGAATAAGTTTGTTTGCGGTAGGTGGCTCAATTTTAACTAAGAAAAAGATTGCAAGGCTTGCTGGTTATTTTCAAATAATCTTGGCTGCTATTGGCTTTGTAGAGGTTTTGAGAAGATTTTTAGGGCTTGAAAAATTGCCTGATTTCTCAACAATGATAATTGTTTCCATTTTAGCCCTTATTGCAAATGCGGCTTGTTTATATATTTTGCAAAAGGCAAAGGGGAAGGATGAAGCACATATGAAGGCAAGTATGATTTTTACTTCAAATGATGTAGTTATAAATTTAGGCGTAATTGTAGCAGGACTAATGGTGAATCTGCTAAATTCCAATAAACCTGACTTGATTGTTGGAGCAATCGTTTTTGTTATAGTAATAAGGGGAGCTTTAAGGATACTAAATTTAAGCAAATAAAATTTTAGGAAATATTTTTGTTTTTATGTTAAAATTATCTTATTAAAGCTTAAAGAGGTAATAAATTATTCTAACCAAACTTTTACTTATTATCATAGGTTTAATAACTGCTGTTGTAGCAATTGTCGGACTCATTACAGGCAAAGTTTATTGCAAAGGTGGGCCATATTTTAGGAAATCTCAGCCGATTGGGTTTTGGGTTTCTATTATTGTATATTTTTTTTGGTCAATATTAATGGTATATTTTGCTTTTACAAGATAAAATCATTGATTTGACAATGGAGTAAACAGTGAAGATATTTTTTATTGTTTTGTTTTTTGCTGCAATTGTGATGATTGCAATATTGATTTCAATGAGTGTAATGTCAAAAAACTGGAATGCACCTGGGCTAATTGATAAAAAATTGACAAGGTGCCCTGATAAACCTAACTGCGTGTGCAGTGAATACAAAGATGATGTTAAACATTATGTAGAGCCTATTTTTATCCCTGACAATATGTCCAATGCCGAAGAGATTTTAAAGATTATAATTACTGATATGGGTGGTAAAATAGTATCTGAAAAAGATAAATATATTGCAGTTGTATTTACATCTTCTATATTTAAATTTGCTGATGACCTTGAGCTGAGGTTTGACACTGATAATGGAGTGATTCATATTCGCTCGGCTGCAAGGGTAGGTTACAGCGATATGGGGGTTAACAAAAAAAGGGTTGAGACGTTAAAAAAATTGTTTGCAGGTAGAATAGATTCAAATAGAAATTAATGCCTGGGTTTAAATATATTGAAAATTTAAAATTAAAAGTGTAAAAAATGTATGAAAAAAATTCCGGTAAAAGATATTAAGATAGGTGACAAAGTCCTCAAACTTGATGCCGGCTGGCTTGATACCCCGTTTTTAAAACATAACTTTGTGGTCAAAGACCAAAAAACGATTGATAAACTTATCAAAAGTGGTGTCGAGTATGTTTATATTGAAAAAAGAAATGAAACAGAAAAGATTAAAGAGAATGAGATAATAGAGCAGGTTATTGAAGCCAAAAAGGAAAACCTTCCCAAAGAATATCTCGAGCTGAAAGATTTAAAACCATCTTTTGAGCTTTATAAAAAGTCCGTAGAAATTGTCAAAAATGTTATGGAAGATGTGAGAGCAGGAAAAATGTTTGACTCTTCTGCTGTCAAGATATTGGCTGATAAAATTGCAGATATTACTGTTGCCAATAAATCACTTCTGACAAACATTGCAAAGCTAAAGACATATGATGATTATACATTTCAACATTCTCTCAATGTGGCAACTTTTGCTTCATCGCTGGGCAAGCTTTTAAATCTTCCTGTGTCTGAAATAAAAGTGTTGGTCAATAGCGGAATTTTGCACGATATCGGTAAGATGCTTGTGCCAAAAGAGATTTTAAACAAACCAGCAAAATTGACTGACGAAGAGTTTGCAATAATGAAAAATCATGTGACAGCAGGTTATGAATATTTGAAGAAGAGTGGTTTCACGGAAGATGAGTTAAAAATTGTGGTTGAGCACCATGAAAGGGCTGACGGAAGTGGCTATCCAAGGGGCCTTAAAGATGAAGATATTTCAATTGCCGGTAAAATTGGCGCGGTTGTTGATATTTATGATGCAATTACCAGTGACAGAGTCTATCATAAAGGGATGTATCCGTCAAAAGCAATCAAATTAATGTTTTCATGGACTGATAAGCATATAAATAAAAAAGTTTTTGAATTTTTTGTAAGCAATGTGGGGATTTATCCTGCTGGGACGATTGTGTTGCTTTCTACCAATGAACTTGCTATTGTAGGTGATGTTTCTAAAAAACCACTTGAGCCTGTTGTGGTAATTTTCAAATCCCATACAGGTCAGGATATTGCTCCTATCACTTATGACTTGAGCAAGCCTACCGTCTTGAAAAAGAAGATTGTAGGACCTGTTAACCCTGAAAATATCAAAATTCCTGATGAGGTCTATACTATTATTGAGAAGATGAATGAAGGTTAAACCGCGGCACTCCAAGTTTGAAAGTGCCGGGGTTGATTTTTTAAGGGGTAAAAATCTCACCGTTAGTTTTTTTCATTTTTAATTCTTCCATTTCCCTGAGCTCTGTTCGTCTGATTTTACCACTCACTGTTTTTGGCAGACTTTTAACAAACTCAATTTTTCTTGGGTATTTATAAGGTGCAGTTTCATTTTTTACATGCTCCTGCAATCCTTTAACAAGGCTTTCTGATGGCTCAAAGCCTGGTGCAAGTACCACAAATGCTTTTATGATTGTTCCTCGCAAATCGTCAGGGACACCGATTACGGCATTTTCAGCAACAGCAGGATGACTTTGTAATGCACTTTCCACTTCAAATGGTCCTACCCGATAACCGCTTGTCTTAATTACATCATCAGCGCGGCCTACAAACCAAAAGTAGCCATCTTTATCTTTATGAGCCTTGTCCCCTGTAAAATACCAATCACCATGAATTGAGCTTTTAGTAGCTTCTTCATCTTTATAATAACCTTTAAAAAATCCGATAGGTGTTTTAGGCTTTACTCTTAAGGCTATATGTCCGATTTCACCGTTTTCTACCGGATTTCCATCATCGTCAAGTATATCCACTTCAAATCCAAATGCAGGCTTACCCATTGAGCCGGGCTTAACTTCCATATCTGTAGTTGTAGCTATAATATTTACTGTTTCTGTTTGACCATATCCATCATAAATTTTATTGCCCGTATATTCGAGCCACTTCTCAAATACGGCCGGGTCAAGCGGCTCCCCTGCACTTACAGAGTGTCTTAAAGCGCTAAAATCATATTTACTTAAATCTTGCAATATTAACATTCTGTATGCAGTAGGCGGAGCACAAAATGTAGTTACTTTGAAGTTTTGAATAATCTCAAGGTGCATTTTCGGGTCAAATGCATCTGCTGCATTATACATTATGACAGTTGTCCCTATAAACCATTGACCGAAAAGTTTTCCCCATACGGCTTTCCCCCAGCCTGTATCACTTAATGTCCAATGAATATCGTCCTTTTTTAAATTTTGCCAAAACCTTGCGGTTATTTGATGACCAATGGCGTAGCTGCCGGTATGAAGTACCATTTTTGGAAAATCCGTAGTGCCGCTGGTAAAATAAATTATTAGCGGGTCATCAGTTTTGGTTTTTTCAATTTTGTCCATCATAATTTTGTCAGGGGCTTCTTCCATTGCTTTTTCATAACTATCCCACCCTTGAGCTTCAGCCCCGATTACCATTTTGTGGGAAAGCTCAGAAGTGTCTGATTCGAGCATTTTATCAAGGACATTGTGATATACCACTGCACCTTTTGCTTCAGATTTTTTAAGTCTATAGTTTATATCTTTTGGTCTTAAAATTTTTGGTGCAGGCATAGGCACTACCCCTACCTTAAAGCAACCGAGCATTACCGCATACCATTCAGGCACTCTCGGCACCATTACGTAGAGCATATCCCCTTTTTTATACCCTCTGTCGATTAGAATATTAGCAAATTTGTCCGACATTTTTTTTAAATCGGAAAATCTGTACTCTTTGTAATTTTTACCGTCAGTATCAATCCATATTAGAGCAACTTTGTCATCAATTTCGGCCCACTTATCTACAACGTCAAAGCCAAAATTAAAATATTCAGACACTTCAATTTTAAGATCTTCTTTTCTAATATCTCCTAACATAAACCCCCCAAATAATATTAATTTGCTACTGCTTCTTGTAGTAGTTTGTTTCCTAATTCGGTTAGCTTATATTTTTGTATCTTTCCACTTGCTGTCATAGGATATTCTGTTACAAACGCAAAATATCTTGGAATTTTAAAGTCAGCAATTTTACCTTTAGCATAACTTCTCAATTCATCCTCAGTAAGTGTTTCCCCTTCCTTAACAATAACAAATGCCATTACTTCTTCACCGTATTTTTTATCTGCGACACCTGCTACCTGAATGTCTTGAATTTTCGGATGCGTATAATAAAATTCTTCAATCTCTTTTGGGTAAATATTTTCTCCGCCTCGGATAATCATATCTTTTATCCTGCCGGTAATTTTATAATAACCATCTTCAGTCTTTACCGCCAAATCACCTGTCCTAAGCCATCCGTCATTGCTAAAGGCATGTTTTGTGGCTTCTTCCATTTTATAGTAGCCTCTCATAATGTTATATCCTCTTGCCCATAGCTCTCCTTGTACATTTGCAGGGCATTCTTTTTCAGTTTCAGGGTTAACAATTTTTATTTCGGCTCCAGGCATTTCCTTACCTACTGTTTCAACCCTTTTTTCAACAGGGTCATCAATTTTTGTCATTGTAAGTCCTGGTGAGGCTTCTGTAAGACCATATACGATAGTAATTTCACTCATATTCATCTTGGTCATAACTGCCTTCATTACTTCAACAGGGCAGAGTGAACCAGCCATAATACCCGTCCTTAAAGATGAAGTATCGTATTTTTCTTTATCAAGTAAGTTTAATTCGGAAATAAACATAGTGGGTACACCATGCAGAGCCGTACACTTTTCAGCTTCTACAGTTTTCAGCACATCTACCGGGTTAAAACTTTCTACAGGCACCATTGTAGCACCTGTGCTTAAGCAAACCAATATACTAAGCACTAACCCAAAACAGTGAAAGAAAGGCACAGGTATGCAAAGTCTGTCTTTATCAGTAAAATTCATCCCTAATGCGATAGCATAAGCATTATTTAATACATTAAAATGTGACAGCATTACCCCTTTAGGAAATCCTGTTGTGCCAGAAGTGTATTGCATATTTATCACATCATGCCTATCAAGAGATTTTTTTACCTGCTCAAGCTTAGCATCTGAAATATCTTTAGCCATATCGTATAAAGTGTTAAAATCAATCATGCCATTTGGTGTATTTTCACCAATAAAATATATCTTTTCAAGGAGCGGAAGTGATTCATTATTGATTTTAGTATCATTGGCATTTTCAAGTTCAGGTAAAATTTCATAAATAGTTTCCACATAATCTGATTTCAGTCCTTTGACCATAAATAGTGCCTTGCTGTCTGATTGATTAAGGAGATATTTTAACTCGTGGGCTTTATAAAGGGTATTGACTGTAACAGTCACAACGCCAATTTTTGCCGTTGCAAATAAAAGATAAATCCACTCCGGGATGTTATGTGCCCATATTGCTACATGATCACCTTTTTGAAGACCACTCGCCAGAAGTCCTTTTGCAAGTTTATCAGTTAATGCATCAAATTCTTTATAATTGAGCCTTATGTTTCTAAAAGGGTATACAACGGCATCATTTTTTGGGAATTTTTCCACTATCTCTTTTAAGTAGTCGCCGATTGTTTTTTCTATAATTGTAAACATTTTTTAAGCCTCCTTAAAACTTTTTAAAGTTTTGCTTTACAAGTTGGTTTCACTATCACAAAGTGTTTAAAATTACAATACAAAGTTTATTGATAATAGATTTTTTGATTGATGGGGTATTTAAAATATCTGAAATTTATAATAAATTTATAATTTTTCTGGCTGTTGAGCTGTAGTGCTCTCTAATGGTTTCTTCCAATTTTCTTCCATCTTTATTTTTTATGGAAAGAATTATAGATTCATGCCTTTTTCTTATATTTTCGGGGCTGTAAATTTTCATCCAATATCTATTAAAAAATATATGAGATTTTAGTGAAAGTTTTTTTGTAAATTCAACTGCCTCATTATTGGGCGATTTGGTAAATATAAACTCATGAAATTGGTGTCCGGTATTTATAAATTCGATGTGTTTATTTCCAAAGGCGAGTTTTTCCATATTATCTAAAATTTCATACAAAGTATCAATGTCTTCTTCAGTAAATTGATTTATCGCTGTTCTTGCGGCAAATCCTTCGAGTACTCCTCTTGTTTCATAAGTATTTAAAACCTGCTGTTTTGTTATTTCAATTACAAAGTATCCTACTTGAGGTTTGTAAATTAATATACCTTCGGCCACAAGCTCTCTTAATGCTTCTCTTACAGGAGCCCTGCTTATACCAAGCTCTTTTGAAACAAGACTTTCTACAATCCTATCTCCGTGATTAATATTGCCACTTAGAATAGAGTTGTATAAATAGTCTATGACGTGATCTCTATAAGTACTTTTTTCCAGCATAGTTTATATTCTCCTGTATAATGTCGACATTTTATATTAATTTAGTTTTTAGTCAATATATCTTGTTTTATAGTTATTATTTGACATACCATATTTAGAAATATAAAATTTGTTTCGTGAGGGCGATTATGAAAAATAAAAAAAGCTATTCTAAAAAGGCTGGGTTACCACCAGGTAAACCTATTTTTGTGGGTGAGCAGAAGGTTGAAAAGCCTAATATAAATGTAATCAAATATAATGATACAATTGTTAAAGAATTTAATGTTAAGAATACTGAAGAAATAGTTGGGCTGGTGAGTGATGATACTGTTACTTGGATTGATGTGCATGGACTTCACAATGTTGAGCTCATTCAGGATGTATGTTCAATTTTCTCAATACATCCTTTAGTTCAGGAAGATATTGTGCATTTAGACCAAAGACCAAAGGTTGAAGATTTAAATGATTATATTTTTATTATCTTAAGAATGTTTTATTTCGAAAATAATAACCTCGCTGATGAACAGGTAAGTATAATCTTAGGTAAAAACTATGTAATTACTTTTCAGGAAAAACCTACTGATATTTTTGAACCGCTAAAGGAAAGAATTAGAAGTAAAAAATTTAGGGTTAATAAACAGGGCGCTGATTATCTTGCATACAGTCTTATTGACGCTATAGTTGACAACTATTTTGTGATTATTGAAACTTTGGGAGATGACGTAGAGGCGGTTGAAGACATGCTTTTAGATAATCCTACCAATAATTTGTTAGAACAGATACATGTATTGAAAAGGCATATGATTTCCATAAGAAGGTCTGTTTGGCCATTGAGGGAGTTGGTAAGTAAATTTGAGAGGATGGAGTCTCAGTTAATTCAGGAATCTACCATAATATACATTAGAGATGTTTACGACCATACAATTCAGATAATAGATTCCATAGAGAATTATCGGGATATCTTATCTGGAATGCTTGATACTTATCTATCAAGTATCAGTTACAAAATGAATGACATAATGAAGACTTTAACTATTATGTCCACTATTTTTATCCCTCTAACTTTTATAGTTGGAGTTTATGGAATGAATTTTGAATATATGCCTGAATTGAAATGGAAATTAGGATATTTAGGTGTATGGATTGTAATGATTTCCATATCATTTGGACTGTTTTTTTTCTTCAGAAAGAAAAAGTGGCTGTGAAATTAGAAGCAATATTAAGGCTAGAGCAACCCTTTTGAATGCTTGACTTTTTTACAAAATAGCTCGAGAAAATTTGCTAAGAGCTCCCATCTGTCGATTGTTTTACCTGTAACTTCAGAAATGGTAGTAACGTTGCCGGCTTCGGCTGAAATGTATAAGCCTATTCCGATAACTATAAATATTAGCTTCTCCCCTTCACAAAAATGCTCTTCAAGCAAACCCCCGATTTTTTTCCCATTAATGAGAAAACTATTGTCCAAAATTTCTGTTTCTATGCCGTACTTTGCTAAAATAGAGACTGTTCACATTCCCGCATAATCCTAATTATCCTTAACTATTATAGGTTAAGATATTTATTGAGTCTTCCCTCAAAAAATATGGACACCCGAGAAAGAGTGAGGATCCAGTTTCTTATTAGTATTGTCATTCTTCCACTTCCAACTGAACCAAGACAAGACATATTAACTATCACCCATCAAGGTTCACTTTTTCCGGACTCCCAAAATAAATTCAGTTGACAATAAATCCTGAAGCCAATATTATTTTAATATGAAAAAGTTACCTATTGGAATACAAACATTTTCCGAAATAATTGAAGGAAATTATGTTTATGTAGATAAGACTGAAATAGCATATAATCTTGTTAATGAATTTAAATATGTATTTTTATCCAGGCCAAGGAGATTTGGTAAATCACTATTTCTTGATACTTTAAAAGAGATATTTGAAGGGAATAAAGAGCTTTTCAAAGGTCTTTATATTTATGACAAGTGGAATTGGGAGGAAAAATATCCGGTAATTAAAATTAGTTGGGATGGTAAATTACAAAGTATCCAGGATTTAGAGGATAAAGCAAGAGCTGTTTTTAAATTTAATCAGCAAAATTTAAAACTTGAATGCGAGAACACGGAAAATTCAGCGATATGTTTTGAAGAATTGATAAGGCTGGCATATGAAAAATATAATCAAAAAGTAGTAATATTAATAGATGAATACGATAAGCCTATCCTTGATGTGATAGACAATCTTGAGCAAGCAAAACTACATAGAGAATTTATTAAGGGGCTATATTCTGTAATTAAAGGTAGTGACGCATTCATAAAATTTACTTTTTTAACAGGGGTAAGCAAATTTTCCAAAGCTTCAATATTCAGCGGTCTTAATATGTTAGTAGATATCTCTTTAACAGATGATTATGGCAATATTTGCGGTTATACCCAGGGAGATTTGGAAACAGTATTTGCAGATTATCTTAAAGATGCAGATATGGATAAAGTCAAAGAGTGGTATAATGGATACAATTTTTTAAAGGATAATGTTTATAACCCATTTGATATATTGCAATTTATTGCAAACAAACTTAAGTATGATAATTATTGGTTTTCAACAGGCACCCCCACATTTTTAATCAAGCTTATTGAAAAGAACAAATATTTTTTACCAAAATTGTCTAATTTAATAGTAGACAAAAAACTGCTTGATAGCTTTGATATAGAAAATATTGACCTTGAAGTAATACTGTATCAATCAGGGTATCTGACTATTAATGAAGTAAGGGAAACTCCATTTGAAACAATAGAGTATAAATTAACAATTCCCAACAAAGAAGTTAAAATATCATTAAATGATATTATCATAAAATATTTATTAAATAAGTCTGACTCTAACAGAGAAAAGTCTTCACTATATTTGTCACTCTTAAATGGCAATCTAAAAGAATTTGAAGAAACGTTAAGGTCTATATTTGCCTCAATCCCTTATAACAATTACAGCAATAATTTTATTCAAAATTATGAAGGTTTTTATGCAACCATCGTTTACATCTACCTGCAGTCTTTGGGGCTTGATATTGTAGGAGAAGATGTTACTAATAAAGGTAGAATAGATTTGTCGGTATTTATTGAGGACAAAATTTATATAATAGAGTTTAAGGTTGATGCGGCAGAAGGAGAAGCGTTAAAGCACATAAAAGAGAAAAACTATTCAGAGAAATATTTGAATAAATCATCAGAAATTTACATAGTAGGCATCGAATTTGACTCAAAAGAGAAAAATATCGTCAATTTTGAGTATGAAAGTTTAGAAAGAAAATAACAAAGGATGTACTTTCTACTTCCCCATCTCCCTACTTACTACCTCACTATCTCCCTACTTACTCTTTTCACCCATTACCCATTACCCATCACGGTTCACCTTCAAGGCCAATTTATTAGTCTCGTCCAGCTATCTCCACGAAAATATCTTCCAAATCTTTTTTCACCGGTTCAATATCAAAGACCTTTGCACGGGGTAACTATTTAACATTTTTTCCTTCACATTTTTAGTAATTTCACCAATCATAAACTGCCTCCATTTTGTTGTTATTGTTGCTTTTTTTGTCAAAATCATAATACAACATCTTGGAGGCGTTAGCAATTATAAATATATGTCAAATATAATTTCTTATATAAAAATAGGGTGATGGCAGTTGAGCAACCCTTTTGAATGCTTGACTTTTTTACAAAATAGTTCAAGAAAACTTGCTAAGAGCTCCCATCTGTCGATTGCTTTACCTGTGACTTCAGAAATAGAAGTAACGTTGCCATCTTCGGCTGAAATGTATAAGCCTATTCCGATAACTATAAATATTAGCTTCTCCCCTTCACAAAAATGCTCTTCAAGCAAACCCCCGATTTTTTTTCCATTAACGAGAAAACTATTGTCCAAAATTTCTGTTTCTATGCCATACTTTGCTAAACTACTTTTGATACCTTGCTTTGCAATATCTATAATTGTATTTAAATCTTTTTGTTTCATATATTGTGGCAATAACCCAATAGAAAAATAGAGCCCACCTTCAGGTGAAGGCCATTTTGAGTTTTCTTTTCCTCTGCCCTCTGTTTGTTTGTCTGTTAAAATCAAAATATTATGTTTAGATTCATATATTTTTCGAAGAGTTTCTTTTTGTGTAGAGTCTATTTCTTTGAAGTATTGTATCTTGCCAAAACATGTTGAAATATTTTCCAACGTGCATACTACAGGGTGTAGCTTACTTTGCGTTAATAGTTGATACCCCTTTTTTCGAACAGAGATTATTTCATATCCAAAGTTAGATAATTTTTTTATACACTTCCATACTGCAGTACGGCTAATATTTAATTCTTCAGCAATTTTTTCACCTGAAACCCAATCATTTAAGGATAACAGTTTTATTACTTCTAACTCATTTTTGTTAAACATAACTAATTATACAAATAAAATATTATTTTTCAAAACAATATTTGTTAACCATTTTTTATATCAGGTTGACAAATGTGGTAGTTTATAATATTTAATCTCCATGAATTTTAGTGAGATTATAGAAAAAGACAGGAGATTTTTACTCCATCCTTATGATTCTTCAGTATATCCTATTGACGTGCTACCTGTAAAAGGTGGAGGCAAAGAGTTTTTATACCTTACTGATGGGACAATACTTATAGACGGAATGTCATCATGGTGGAGTGTTATTCATGGCTACAATAATAAGTATATTAATGATTCCTTGAAAAGTCAGATAGATAAGATTTCTCATGTTATGTTTGGAGGTCTTACGCATGAGCCTGCTGTAAAATTAGCAGAAAATATTTATAAAATATCAAGTTATCGTTTTAATAAGTTTTTCTTTTGTGATTCAGGCTCTGTTTCTGTGGAAGTAGCTGTTAAAATGGCTTTTCAGTATCATATGGCCCAAGGAAATAAACATAAAAGTAAGATTTTATCATTTTGCGGCGCATATCATGGGGATACTTTTATGGCTATGTCTTTGTGCGACCCGATAAATAGTATGCACAAAGAGTTTGCTAATGTATTGCATAAGAACATTTTTGCTCCAAGGCCT
The DNA here is from genome assembly GCA_020054865.1 of Deferribacteraceae bacterium. GTDB lineage: Bacteria > Chrysiogenota > Deferribacteres > Deferribacterales > Deferrivibrionaceae > Deferrivibrio. The sequence continues at coordinate 725 of JAIHAR010000032.1, read as the reverse complement.
AAGTCAAAATTTGATGATATTTATGAAAATGATCACTTGCAAGTAGAAGAAATTTTCGAGAAGCACAGTGATGAGATTGCTGCTGTAATAATTGAGCCTATTGTTCAGGGTGCAGGTGGCATGTGGTTATACCATCCAGAATTTCTTAATAAACTTAGAGAGTTATGTGATAGATATTCTATTTTGCTGATATTTGATGAGGTAGCAACCGGTTTTGGTAGGACAGGGAAAATGTTTGCATTCGAGCATTCTAACATTATTCCGGATATTATCTGTCTTGGCAAGGCAATTACAGGCGGGTATATGAGCTTTGCAGCTGTCGGCACTACTCAAAAAGTTATTGATGTTGTTTGTTCAGAAAGTGGCCCCGGAGCCTTTATGCATGGTCCCACATTTATGGCTAATCCACTTGCATGTGAATGTGCCAATGCAAGCATTACTTTGCTTAAAAGCTATGATACTCAAAAAGTAATGTCATCTTTGCAGGATATGATGAAAAAATATTTCTTTGAAGCTAAAGAATTTGATTTTGTTAAAGATGTGAGGGTGTTAGGTAGTATAGGGGTTATTGAATTAAAAGAGTGCATCAATTTAAGGACGATTACCCCCAAATTTGTGCAACGAGGAGTATGGGTTAGGCCATTTAAAAATCTTGTGTATATTATGCCACCATACATTATTTGTGAGGATTCTCTTAAAAAATTGTGCAAGGCGGTATTAGAGTC
>JAIHAR010000009.1 GCA_020054865.1 Deferribacteraceae bacterium | reverse complement strand
AATATATTTCTTCTCATAACAAATGTGGAATGTAGCTACAAAAGGCCTGTTTCTCTTGAAGACAAATTAATAATTGATATGAACTTTTACCAGATTTCAAAAACAAGATTTGAAGGAAGTTATGTTTTGCATAATGGTGAAGGTGTTGTTTATGCCGAAGCGAAAACGACCCTTGCTTGCTTTGATGCTGCAAAGGGAAAAAGCTGTGAAGTGCCTGATATTCTCAAAGAAAAGTTTGAAAATATGAAGGTTAACAATGATTGATGTTAAAAGTATAGAAATTGAAAAGTTAAGAATTAAAGCCGAGTCATATTTTAAAGAGGGCTATTACTGCTCGGAGGCCGTTGTAAAAGCTTTTGAAGACGTAACAGGGGTAAGGTTTTCTGATGATTTTAAAAAAAGCATGGCAATATTGGGAGAAGGTATAGGTGGTCAGGGGTGCATATGTGGGGCAGTTTCTGCATCAATACTGATATTAGGGAGATTTACCGGGCGTTTAAATGTATATGAGGATAAACAACAATCTCAGAAAGCAGGTAAATTATTCATAGAGAGATTTAAAGAAAAATATAAGACTACGTGCTGCAAATCATTGACAAAAAGGAGTGAAATGATATTTGGCATTGGCAAGTTCAAACATTGCCCTCAGATAACTTCTTTCTGTGCTGTCCTGTTATTGGAAATTCTATCGGAAAATAACCTTTTAAGAAATTTATGATTTGATATTTATCTAAATGTCATTTTTGTGTCTGGACTTAAAAAATTATTGCTTTATTTTATAGAATGTTGTAGTATTTATGCAACTGAGTTGCATAAGGAGGGTTTCTATGAAAAGGTTTGTTATTTTACTTATAATGATTACGATTTGCTCTAAGGCATATGCAAAAGATATAATATTTGTAAGTATCTTGCCTGTTAAATTCATAGCTGAGCAGATTGCAGGTAACAATTTTGAAGTAAAAGCACTTGTGCCTGAAAATTTTGACCCACACACTTACGAGCCAAAACCTGATGATATGAAAATGTTTGCAAAGGCAAAGTATTATTTATCAATCGGTGATAATTTTGACGGGGTATGGCTTGATAAACTGATAAGTGTTAATAAAAAAATAAAAATTGTAAATATTGACAATACTATCCGGAAAAGAAAATTCGACGATCATGAAAGTCATCATGAAAATAATGCTGAACATGAGCATGGTATGTATGACCCTCATATATGGACGGGCTTGAAAAATATGAAAATTATGGCAAAAAATATTTTAAATTTTTTGAGCAACGAGGACAGCAAAAACTTAAATTATTATAAGTTGCGCTATGAACAATTTATAAAGGAGATTGACAAAATTATTGGGGAATTTGACTCAATATTTACAAATTGTGACAACAAAAAATTCCTTGTTTTTCACCCGTCTTGGGGATATTTTGCCGATGATTTCCATCTACATCAAATAGCAATAGAAGATGAGGGTGGTGAGCCTTCAATCAAGCACTTAAAAAGTATAATTGATATGGTTAAAAGGGAAAATATTAAGGTTATGTTTGTTCAGCCACAGATAAATAGTAAAATTTCAGAAACTATTTCAAAACAGTTGAAAGTGGAAAAGATTACAATAAACCCTTTAAGCTACAATATCCTTGATGAGTTTTACAAAATAAAAGAATCATTTATAAAATCCTGTGGTGGTAAGAATGAATGAAGAAATAGTAAGCGTTTCAGGCGTGTATTTTTCCTATAATGGCGATTTTGTTCTTGAAAATGTCAATTTGAAAGTAAAGGAAAAAGACTTTTTAATGATAGTAGGACCAAATGGGGGTGGAAAAACAACCCTTGTGAAAATGTTGCTTGGGATACTGAAACCTGCAAAAGGTGAAGTAAAAGTTTTTGGGACAAGCCCTGAAAATGTGCTTGATAAAATAGGCTATGTTCCACAAAAGATGAACAATGTAAATGATATGCCGCTTACCGTTCTTGAGTGCGTATTGACAGGATTGAAAAGCGGATTTTTTAAAATTCGGTATACCAAAAATGAAATAAAAAAGGCTGAATATGTACTTTCAAGGGTAGAAATGGATAAATTTAAAGATAAAAAGATGAGTGAGTTGTCCGGTGGGCAGGTTCAAAGAGTTTATCTTGCAAGGGCATTGATTTCATCACCAGAGCTTTTAATTCTGGATGAACCAACATCCAATATTGACCCGTATGGCAGTTTTTGCTTTTTTACAACGCTGGAAGAAATCAACAGAGAAAAAACAATTATTATGGTAACGCATAACCTTAATCTTCTTGCCACTAAAATCAACAGTGTTGCATGTGTGAACAAGTATCTTTTGTATAATGACAAACCTGAATTAACAAAAGAGATGATGGAAATTATGTACGGTATTCACGATGAACATTATTGCTCAATGGGAGCATATGTAGCTGAAGAGATAAAGCACCTTACAAAGTGTGAAGGGGAAAATTGCTGCCATTATAAAGGAAGAATATGATGCTTGAGTTGTTGAATTACGACTTTTTTTTAAACGCTGTTTATATCTTACTTTTTGCAAGTATTGTGTGTGCGGTGGCAGGGGCATTGATTGTTATAAATAGAATGGTATTCCTTGCTGGTGCTGTTGCCCATGCAGCATATGGTGGTGTAGGTCTTGCTTTTTTTCTGGCTCAGCCTGTTTTGCCGATAACTCTTGCATTTTCCATTGTTAGCTCTTCAGCAATTGGTATTTATACGGCAAAAAAGACAAGCAGAATAGACAGTGTTATAGGGATATTTTGGGCTTTGGGAATGGCGTTGGGGATTATACTTATTGACTTTACTCCGGGATACAAAGCAGATTTAATGAGTTATCTTTTTGGGAGTCTGCTGGCCGTGTCATCTAACGATATTTTGATGGTGGTAGTTTTAAGTGTTATTTCAATATTGTTTTTATTCGCATTTTACCGCCAGCTTGTTTTGTTTTCATATGACAGAGAGTTTGCGTTTGTAAAAGGTGTTAATATTGTGGCTATCCATACATTGATAATTATTCTTTCAGCTGTTTCTATTGTTATACTGATTAAAATTGTTGGTATTATTTTGGTAATTGCATTTTTGACTATCCCACAGTATCTGTCTGAAGGCAAGACTAACACTTTGATGGGGATGATTTTGTTATCATGTGTTTATACAATATGCTTTGGAATTTCAGGTCTTATTTTTTCATTTTATTTTAATACTACTTCCGGGGCATCTATAATTATCATTGCCGGAATATGGTTTGTTGTTGAAAAAATGTTTTTGGGAATAAAAAATGGAAAGTCTGAAAAAATTGCTACATAATAAAAATATAAGAATAACAAAAAATAAAAAACAGTTGTTGGAATTTCTAATTAAGGCTTCCGGGCCTGTATCAGCAGTGGAAATAATACATTATCTTTCAAAATTTACTAATATTAATAAGTCTACTGTTTACAGAATAATGGATGAATTTGTTTCCAAAAATTTAGTAAGAAAGTTTGTCAATGAAAATGGAGAGTCAATGTACTGTCCTGTTTATGAAACAGAAGGGGTACACGCACATTTGCACTGCAGCAGGTGCGATACTTATTTTTGTAAAAATCTTGATGAAAATTCTTTGTCTTACAGGTTTGATGACTTTAAGCAGGTGTCAGTTTCACTTTTGTTTAACGGGATATGTGAAAAGTGCAACGGTAGATAATTTTATTCAATGACTGTGTTATACGATTTAACATTATTAACACAAATTATTTTACTCGACATATTTTTGATAATTGTTGAAAGTTTCTTGATTATTTTTTAAAATTATTGGATAATTTTTATAATTTATTGGGATATAAAGATATTTTGCCTAATTTTTCTATTTACAACTTTTCCACATGTATGGCTTTAGTTTTTAATGATATTTTTTGGGTTGATTAAAATTTAATCAAACACAAGAGTTTGTTTGGATTAATTTTAATTTAAATTTTCTTTTTCAAAAAGTATACTCCGGCTAAAAATACAGGAATCCCTAATATGAAAGTACCAAGGAAATGCTTATAAACATAGGACAACCCTAATCCTTTCAAAATGATTGTAAATGAACCTTCAAGATAATATTTTAAGGGGGAAAGGTATGTTAGTTTTTGAAAGATATAAGGCATGCTTTCGATAGGGGCCCAGGAGCCCGAAAGATAAAGTATAGGAAGGAGCAACATAATTGTAATCTGTGAAACCTGAAGCATATTGCTTGCAACAGATGCAATAAACATGGATATTCCCGATGACGTAAATACATATATGGCTGTCAAAAGGATAAATAATATAAAGCTGCCGTTGAAAGGGACTTTCAAAACCCCTTTTATGATGATTATCGTAGTGGTTATCACACCCAGGATGATAATTATATTCATTGCTATCACCTTGGCTACCATGAATTCTGATATATTTACCGGTGAGACAAGAAGCATTTCAATGTTTCCATTTTCTTTTTCTTTTATTATTGCTGAGGCCGGAAGAATGAGAATCAACAATGTTATTACACTGAAAAGTTCTGTAATGGTCATAAATATATGTGAATCCATATTATTATTGTATAATATTCTCTGTCTTAAATTTACAATTGGCAGATTTTTAGTTTCGATATTAAATGAATTTTCTATGGAAAATTTTGATATGATTACAGATACATAGCCTGAAAACAGGTAGCTTGTTGATGTTTCGGTACCATTTACTATAATACCTATTTGGGTTTGGGTTTTGTTTTTGATATTTTTGCTGAAGTCCTCAGGGATGACGATGATACCAACACATTTGTCTTCAAAAAGGTATTTTTCTGCCATACTGACAGAACTTAAATATCCTGAAAATTCAAAAGTGGGTTTCTGAAATTTTGAAATGAGTTCTCTTGATAGAAAAGAATTATCTTCATCTATTACATAAAATTTTGCATTTTTTAAAGTAAGATCAATTCCGTTTGCGGCAATGTACATATCGCCGGTAAAAAGGTAGATTACAAAGAGCAAAAGTCCTTTATCTCTGAAAAACTGTATCAGCTCTTTAATTATCAAAACAACTATTCTGTAAATCATTCGTATTTCCTGAACCTATAAATTGCAACTGAGATAAAAATCAGGTAAAATACCAGCAAAATAGCTATATTTTTTATATAGCTGATTAATGACAGACCTTTCAGATAACTCATCTTTATCAGATTAAAAAAGTAATAATTTGGGAATATATGGGCTATAAAATATGCCTCATTGGTCATTGAGCTTACCGGTGTTATGTAACCTGAATAAAGTATTGAAGGGATAATACAAATTATTGCAGTCCCGACTACAGCTGTAACCTGTGTCATAACAAATGTTGAGATGAGGATACCAAGGGATGTAGAAACGAGCAGATATATTATTGCTGCCAATAGGAAAAGAATAAAACTTCCTTTAAATGGAACGTTGAATAATAATATTGTCATGGCAAAAAGTATAAAGAAATTTACAAAGAAGATTGACATTGCGAATAATTGCTTGGCAATTATAAACTCTGCTTTGTTTATTGACGATGTGTATATGTTGTAAATAGAGCCGTACTCCTTTTCTTTTACAATAAGTAAAGATGAGAAAATGGCGGGCCCGATGAATAAGGCTATTAGAAGGACACCTGATGCAGTAACATTTTTCTGCCTTATATCTTCATTAAACCAATATCTTGTTCTGATATCAATTCCCTGATTTTTGTTGCCGTTTGCAGATAAGAGGTCGATATTGAAATTATTGGCTATTATGTTTGAGTAGCTCACTGATACTGAGGCTCTGTAAGGGAAAATTCCATCTTCAAAAATCTGTACATTTACAGGTTTGTTTGATTTTAATCTTTTTTCAAAACCGTAAGGGATTACAATCATCATTCTGATTTTACCTTTGTCTATTAGCTTAAGCCCCTCTTTTTGACTCGAGACCGCACCGATTAGTCTGTAATACCTTGTATTTTCTATGAATTTGTATGCGAGCTCACGACTTAATACAGAATTATCCTCATCAAGTATTACAAAAGGTATTTTTTCCACGTCAAGTGCCATACCGTAGCCAAATACTATCATTATCATAATTGGCATCATAAATACCATTATTCTTGAAATTTTATCCCTCTTAAGCTCTTTAAATTCTTTTTTATAAATTGCTTTAATTTTTTTAAGTCGTAGCATCTTCTGTTGCACCCACAAAAATATCGTCTATAGTAATTATTTCTTCTTTAAAGTTAAGGTTTAGAGTATCAAGCAGAGAGATGTCTTTTGTATAGACTTTAACTTTTGTACCAAATATATCCGTTTTAAATCCCATATTTTTTATCTTTTCTTCCAGAGAGTAAGGAGTCTTTGTCTGCGTGGAATAGGGGGTACCAAATTTTGCTCTAAATTTTTCTCTTAAAGCTTCAGGCGAGTCAAATTCAGCAATTTCTCCGTTATTCATCAGACAGATTTTGTCACAAAAGTCTGCTTCTGTCATAAAATGGGTTGAAACAATAAATGTAGTATTCTTGTTGTTGGAAAAATACCTTATAATTTGCCAGAAAACGTCCCTTTCACTTATGTCAACCCCCGATGTGGGTTCATCAAGAAAAACAAGCATAGGCTCATGTATAACGGCACACATAAGGGCAAGTCGTTGTTTAATTCCAAGTGGCAATTTTTCGACTATTTCAGCTTTATAATTTTCAAGGTTTCCAAGATAGTAAAGCTCTTCAATTTTATTTTTTAGGGTGCTCCCTTTTATTTTTCTCAAAGTTCCATTAAGTACAAGGTTTTCTTTAACTGTCAAATCACTGTATAGGGAAAATTTTTGGGACATATAGCCTATTTTCTCTTTTAACAGATTATCCCCAATGAAAAAATTATAACTTCCGCTGCTTGGAGTATAAAGACCAAGCAGAATTTTCATCAACGTTGTCTTCCCCGCACCGTTTGGGCCAAGAAGTCCGATTATTTCTCCTTTGTTTACATCGAAAGATACGTTTTTAACTGCAAAAAAGTTGCCAAATTTTTTTGTGACATTTTTCAATTCAAGGATTTTATCCCCTATACTTTTTGCAGGTTTAATTTGAAGGTTTAGTTTTCGGGTGCCAATGGTTTTTAGTGCATTCTCTTCGATACCAAACTTAAATTTTTTGAAATCTTCCGGGTATGGCTTTTTGGGGGCAAATTTTACAAAATTTCTTCCAAGTATAACAAACTTGTGATTGTTTTCATCGAGATTATTATAAAATTCAATAAAGTCAGGTTTGTTATATTCATAATATACTTCATCTTCATCAATGCTGCTAATATCATCGTAAATTATTTTCCCTTCATGCATAATATAGACTGAATCTCCTCGTTCTGCTTCATCCATGTATGAGGTCGAGACAATTGCGGTAACACCTTCTTCAGAAATAAATTTATGAATAAGCCGGTATAATTCCCTTCTTGAAATGGGGTCGACACCGGTTGTTGGCTCATCAAGTATGATGACCTTTGGTGAATGGACAAGTGAGCAGCAGATGCCAAGTTTCTGTTTCATTCCACCTGACAATTTGTTGACCTGTCTGTCTTTGAATTTGTAAAGTCCTGTTGCATTTAAAAGTTCATATTTTCTTTCATTTCTTATTTTTGGGTCAACTTCATGAAGTTCAGCGAAAAAATCAACATTTTCCTCAATACTTAATCTCTGATAAAGGTTTAAACCAAGCCCCTGGGGCATAAAAGCTATTTTATCTTTTAGCTCTTCAAAATAGGAGAGTTTTTTCATTTCATAATTAAAAATTTTCATTTTACCTGAGTCAAATTTCAAAACGCCCGCCATTATTTTAAGAAGTGTGGATTTGCCAGCACCATCAGGGCCAACGATACAGGTTAGAGTTTTTTCCTTTATCTCTAATGAGACATTGTTTAATGCGACCCTTTTCTTATATTTTTTAACAATATTGTTGATTTCAATTATATTCATTGAAATTGATTATAAAATCTGCAGGCATTCCAGGCTTTAGTATATTTTCATTGTCATCAGCCTTAACCTTAATCAAAAATACCTGCTTTACTCGCTCACCCTGTGTTTGTACCTCTTTTGGAGTGAATTCAGATTTATTGCTTATATAAATAATTTCCCCGTTAAAAAATTTATCGTTGAAACTGTCGGTAAGAATTTTACCCTTTGTTCCAATATTTACCCTTCCAAGATAAGGCTCAGGCAGATAACCCCTAAAATATATTTTTGAAGGCTCATATGCAGTAAATACCGGCTGCCCTGAAGCAACGACTTCACCTGTTTGGGCAAATTTGCGAAGTACAAGTATGTCCGCAGAAGAATAGATAAATGAATCGTCTAAATGTGTTTTAAGCTCGGCAATAAATTCTTTTATTTTCAGAGAGTTATTCTTAGCAATTTCAAGGTCCTGCTCAGCGATTTTTATATTTTCTTTTAATGAATTAATTTCCTCGGCAATAAGGGCTATCTCTTTTCTGTTTTCAAGGGCAATATTATAAGCGTTTTGTGCATTTTGCATCTCTTTTTCAGATATCAAGACCATTTTTCTTGCACTGTCATAATCGCTTTTAACTGAAATATAAAAAGATTTCATTTCTTCAAATTTGTTTTTGGAAATTGCCTTTTCTTTGAAAAGCGATTTGTATCTATTAAAGTCATTTTCAGTTTTTATAAATGTTGCCAGTAATTTTTCATGGTTATTTTTATCAATTTGAAGTTTGGTTGAGGCATTGTTAAGGTTATTTGCTGCAATATTTATTTGGGCCATAATGTTTTTTTCGGTTATTTCTTTTTTTATTTCAAGCTGTTTTAATTTACTTTTGAGAGAAGAAATATTTGCTTGCTTTATTTTAATTAGATTGGTTGATGATTTCTCTTCAAATTCTGCCTGCCTTATTTTCGACTCTATGTCTTTAACGGAAAGCTTTGCAATCACCTGACCCTGTCTAACAAAATCACCTTCATCAAAATAAATTTTTTCAATTTTTCCGGGCATTTTAAATGAAAGATTTATTTCATCTGCTTCAATACGACCGCTTATTTTGATTTCAGAATTATGACCTGTAAAACACCCTGTTATGAAAAAAAATAGAAATATTATATTATAGATTTTCTTAAGCATGATATCCTCTCAATATAGGGCTTTTAATAATATTATTTTATAGAAAGAAAAATTACAATAAAAGATTGAATAATTAAAAAAAGGGGGATAAACTTATCCCCCAGATTAAATTTTAATTGCCTTCCAGAACAGATAAGGCAAATTCTCTTCCCCAGTCATATGCTTTCTTTAATTCATCATTACTTGGAGTCATCTGCACCCTCAGGGATTCAAGCGGAAGCTTCATGCGCATTGTTTTTAAAATATCTTCACACATTTTTACCCCCTCGCCACTCCATCCATATGAGCCAAAAGCTCCTGCTTTTCTGTTTGAAACGTTAAGGGCAACAAGCTGGGCAAAAATATTGAAGATTGGCTTCGGTGCCTTTGCATTGATTGTAGCCGTACCCATTACAAGTCCATGTGAAAGTTCAATTTCATCAATTATATCAGACACATTGGCCTCAGCTGCGTCAAACATTTTTACTATTAAACCGGTTTCCTCAGCTCCTTTTTTTATTTGTTCAGCAAGCATTTTGGTGTTACCGTAAGCAGTTGCATAGACAACGGTTATCTGCCTATCTGGATTATTTAGGTAATATCTGTTTGCCTGTTTTTTATAAAAGTCTATGTAAAAGTCGATATTTTCCCTTAAAATAGGACCATGTGAAGGGCAAACCATTTTTATATTGATAGTTTCAATTTTTTTAAATGCATTTAGAATGTGCTCTTTGTAAGGTCTCATTATTGAAAAGTAGTAGAATTTAAATGCTTCTCTGATATCTTCTTTTTCTTCAATCTCATCATTAAAAATACCTTTAGATGGGCAATAATGTGCTCCAAGGAAGTCGCATGGAAACAAAATCTCATCTTCCACAAGATAAGTAAACATTGTGTCAGGCCAGTGTAGAAATGGTGTATGGAAAAACCTTAAAGTTTTACCACCTAAGTCTATAATATCCGTGTCGCCTACAGCTCGACCATTAAATTCTTTATTGACAATATTCTGTACAAAATTTTTGCCGGTTTTTGAGTAGATTACCTCAATGTCAGGATTAATTTCCAAAATTTTAGGTAAAGCTCCTGAATGATCTGGCTCGTTATGGTTTAGTATAATATAGTCAATTTCTTTAATAGGGCATATTTCATTAATTGTATTTACATAGTCATCGGCAAATATCATTTTATTTGCTTCTATAAGAGCCTTTTTTTCTTTCCCGATAACAAGGTAGCTGTTATATGTAGTTCCATGTTCTGTGGGTATGACTATGTCAAAAACTTCAAGATTAGGGTCTTTTACCCCAACCCAGTAAATGTCTTTCTTAATTTTTACTGCATTCATCCAAAACCTCCATACTAAAAAACCACCCCTAAGGGTGGTCTTTAATTACCCTTCATATTCTTCAAAGCTTTCTTTTGGAGCTCCACATTCAGGGCAAAGCCAGTCTGATGGAACGTCCTCCCATGCAGTCCCTGGATTAACTCCGTTATCAGGATCACCCGCAGCTGGGTCATAAATGTAACCACAAATTGTGCAAATATACTTCATAGTAACCTCCTTAATTTAGAAATATTATAAATATCAAAAACCCATTTGTCAAATAGATTTTTCTTCGGGATTTTTGATACCTATTCTCTTAAGTAACCTCTTTTTTATTATATCACATATTTCTGAATATGTACGACCATTAATGGGAATTTGACCGCCAGCAGATTTCATGTGGCCGCCACCTGTCCCAATATTTTTTACAATTGCAAGGGCAATACTACCAACCTTCTTTTTATTGGATTTACACCTGAGGGAAAAGTAAGCCATATTGTCAACTCTGCCAATAACAAACGTCCACTTTATATCCCTTATTTTTAGAAGGGCATCAGCTGTTTCGGCTATGAGATCTGTATTTCTTACCTCATCAAGGTTACAAAATATCAAATCTTCAATTACTACTGAGTTTTCTATTGCTTTTTTTATATTTTTGAAATGATATCTTGGCAAATCAGGGGTTTCTATTTTTGCAAGTTTATTGAGATTAATAAAAGGTAGAATATACCCCATCATTTCAAGATCGGTTTTGCTATTACTTCTGCCATATCCTATGGTGTCAGTTTTTATCCCGTAATAAAGAGCCGTGGCTGTTAGTTTATCAAGTTCCAGCCCTATTATCTTATGGTATTCTCCAATAATTGTACTTGTACTGCCATACTTGGGTCTTACATCGTATATTTTAGCCTTTTTGGTTTGCAATCTGAAATTATGGTGATCTATTACTATATCAGGGAAGAAATTGTCAGGGATATAAACATTACCGGCTGTTGGCTGGGTATCCACAAGAATAATACAGTCATATCGTGAAAATGTCAGTTTTCTGGAGCTGTGGAGCTCTATTTTGCATTGTTTTACCATCTCCCTGTTTTCTGCCCTTCCAATAACGCCGTCATATGCAATAGTACATCTTTTTTTTAGTATTTTGCTTAGAATATTTTTTATCCCCGTAGCCGCACCAAGAGTATCAGGGTCAGGGTTATTATGCGTAAGGATAAGAACTTTTCGTTTGGGTTTTACAAAACTTAAAATTTCATTAATCATCGTCAAATTATACCATACATATTTTTTAAATTTACAAGAAGGTAATGATCAAGTCTCCATTTTCTGTTTCTATCTGAACTTTATTGTCATATGTAACAATCTTTTCTGACAGCTTTTCCGGTGAAAACTTTGAAGATATATCAAAAGCAGCCTGATTTCTTGAGTAGGCTTTTAACGTAAAGCTTTCAATAAATCCCTTGTTTTTGAGGAAATTAAGGATTTTGTTTAAGTTGGAAAAGTTTCCAAAGTTTAAAAAGGTTACGTTATAGTTTATATTTTCAGACTTGATTTCTTCAAATTTTATTAAATTTGATGTCACATATTTCAATATATTTTCTGTCGCTTTTTTAAAGGCAATTTCAATAGCTTCACTTTCACTAACCCCTAAAGATGAAGTCTCTGCCTTGATAAGAGGGAGCGACTCTTTTTTTGAATATATTTTTAACTGAGTAGTAAGTTTACATAAATACTGGCTATCAAGCTGGGTAATATTAGGTGTGATACTTATGATAAATAGATATTTTGCTTTATTGTTTCCAAAATTAGCAAGTTTATCTTCAAAACTGAAATTTTCCGGAGTAATAATTTCGAAATCTTCCTGGTATTGCAGGGAGAAATTGTAACTTATGAGATACTCGTTAAGTATTTTTTTAAGTTTGTTTTTTATTTCAGCATCAATTTGTTCGTTTTCTATAAGATAAACTACAGAGTGAGTAATTTTATTTATAAAATATTTGGCATCAGTTACCGCTACATCATCAATTTCTGCTTCTATGTCGTAAAATACAGTAAAGTCTTTGACATATCTGTTTAAAATGCGATATTTCTGTACAAATTTAAAAAATTCTTCATTTATGTCAGGTGTGTTTTGTTCGGGGTGGGCATTTGAAAAATAGTTATAAATTGCGTCTATCAGGGCAGCATTTTTTGCCTGATTTTCAGCTGATTTAAGATCATCATTTACTATAACGGCCTTACCACTGCCTTTAACAGTGTATGAAAAACCGGAATAGGCAAAGATGACAAGGAAAATCACAATTAAGCTATATTTCATCTGCAACCTTTTCCATAAAAGTTTCAAAATCTGTGTAGTGCTTCCATTGTAAACTGTTGTATATTTTATCACCCTTTACGCATAAGTGAAGTTTTTTTTCATTGCCGTATATAACCTCAGGTTTGTTAGTCTTCACAAAACTGCAGAATGTGTCAACTATTTTTTTTATACTTACATTATGACCAGCGGCATTGTAAACACAAAAAGGGAGTTTATCCTTTATCGTACTTTCAATAGCAATAAGCATATCTTCAATATACCCGATATTGATAACTGTTTCAGGATTAAGATCGATTCTTACCTGATTTTCATATTTTAGTTTATAAAAGATATCTGGAAGAACAGGGTAGATACCTTTTGATTGTCCTACAAGAAAAGGGATGCGAATTATTGTGACAGGTAAACCGAAATTTTCGTTTAAGGATTTTAGCAATGATTCTACAGATAATTTAATATTTCCTCCTATCGATTGGGTATTTGGAAAATCTTCTTCCGTATAACAATTTTCTGCATCAGTAAACCTATAAACATCCATGGAGCTTATGTAAACCAATCTTTTATCAGAAAAATCCTTCCCCCAGTGTTTTATAGCTTCAATAGCAATATTCAATGCTCCGGCGAAATTATCTTTGATATAAGCTATTGCGAGGTTATCTTTATTTAACACCATACTATTGAATGCAAAATTAAAAATAAAATCTATCCCCTTTTCGCTATTTAAATTAGTAAGAGCAGTTTTCTTTTCGGTAAGAATATTGGCAAGCAGTCTTGAATTACCAATATCCCCTTTTATATAGTCAAAATTGTTATAATTATTAAAAATCTCTTTGTTATCGATATACTTAGAATCTGCTTCATTATCGATTCCAACAATATTGTACATAGGGAAATTATCAAGAAGAAGTTTCGCAAATTTGGAGCCCAAATGTCCAAGCACACCTGTTATAAGAATATTTTTCATTTTGTTTCCAATATTTTTCTTTCGGTCTTACCAAGACCTTTAAATTCTACCAGAAGATAAACTGTTCTTGCTGTGCCTTTGTTGATAGAATTTTTTTCTACTATATCATAATAATTTTCTTTTAGCAAAAGTCCTGCATTCCAGCAATCCGATTTGTAAAGCCACTTAACCGATAGTTCCTGTTTTTTTAGCCCGGTAAATTTTACGCTTTTTTCATAGGATGCAAATTTTTGATATAAATCTACTTCAAAATTTTCGGCATTGTAGCTTAAACCATATTTAAATGTTGTATTGTAATCGGTAATTGTGTTATCGAATATATATTCCGTATGTATTCCAAGATTTTTAAAATTGATATTATAACTATTTTTCAAATATGTAGATTTGTCAGTATAAAAATTATAGTTTGTTTCAAAAACTATATCAGCTATATCCCGATAGTTGAACAAACTTGTAAGAAGCAAAGGCTCAAATCTCTCTTCTTCCTTGACTATGTTATATTTTTCTGAAATCTCAATTTTCAAATTCCAGTTTTTATTTTTAATAAAATTTGTCATGGTGTAGCTGTAATAGTTTTCTTCATCAATTATATCGTTATCAATAAAATTGGGAAGCTTTGACTGATATAGGTAAGGAGTAAATTTGTATTCAAAAGAGTTGAAAATGGAATGTCTGAATGAACTATAGTCCTTATAAATTTCATTGAAATATAACTTTGCTCCATAAGTATAAATGTAACGCTTGATGTTATCTTTGCTGTAATCAATATTTAAAAATTCTGATTCAAAGTCCCTGTTATCTGAAATTGATAAATTTTCAAAATTATTCCAATAGGTTGTGCTTTGAATATAGTAAGGTGTCAAAGTAGCTATTTTTAGATTGTATGGTTTGTAGATTTTTAATTTTACAAAATATCTGTCATATCCGGTACTTTTTCCTGATTCTGAACCGAAGATATTATAACTATAATTGGTGTATAGCACTTTGTTATAGTCGGCAAAGTAGTCAAATTTTATACCGTAAAAATTAAGACCGTACTTTTCAAATATCAGATTTGGTTTTCTAATAATATGATTTTTTGTGTAGCCAGTCGAGTTTATATAATAGTGCATGTTGTCAAGATATCTTAATGATATATCAGAATATTTCAGTCTGTAATTAAGTCTTATTTCATTTACAGAATAGTTTTCATCACTATTTAGCTCTATTATATCGTTTTTTGGGGCAAAATCGTCAAAATCTTCTTTGTACTTAAAGTCACTTACATAATCGGTATTAAATTTTAGCTCAAGGTTTTCAAGGATAAACAAATTTGACTTATTGACAATTCTATATCGGTTGTTTTTGTTTGACTTTGAATTTTGGTCATCAATAAATTCTCCATAAAGATAAACTGATTCTCTGGATGATTTCGCATATCGAAATTCAGTATTTAGCATCGGACCTTTCATCGTAAAATAATTTATACCGGCAGTAATATCCTTATTAACCCCAAGATTTGAAAAATATTTGGGTGTTATAAACAGACCGGCATCAGTTTTGAATCCAATTTCAGGCACCAAAAAGCCACTTTCTCTTTTCTTTTTTATTGGCCAGACAAAATAAGGTGTATATAGAACTGGTATGTCGGCAATGTTGAAGGTTGTATGTTTTGATTTGAAATATTCACCGTAATCTATCCTGGCGATTCTTGAGTGAAAATGCCAATCAGGCTTCTCCTGATTGCAAGAAGTAATGTTTGCATTGGAAAGTACAAAATTATTTTCACCTGTCTTTTCAATGGATTCAGCAGAAAAGTATGTGTGAGGGGCATAAAAGCCTTTTCCATTTTTGATGGACCCTTTTTTTGTGGTAAGGTTTATTTTTAAATATTCTGCTGTAAGATAGTTCTGGTCATCCTGAAATACCACATTACCTTCTGCTTCCGTGAGGTTTTGATCTTTATAGTATGTTACATTGTCGGCAACCATGATTATGTTTTTATAGGTTATAAGGACGTTACCTTCAGCAAAAACAGTATTATTGTCGATTGATGTTATTCTGTCAGCTTCAAGATTTACTTTCTCCGCAAAACATACAGATGCAGTTAAAAGAATTATAAAAAGTATATTTTTAAACAAAATTTTCCCTTATTTTTTTTCTTAAAAAACCGCAAAGGTAAAGTGAACCGCAAATCAGTATATCATTTTTATCACTTAACTCAAGTGATTTATAAACGGCATTTATAGGATCTTTTATCTTTATTACATTTTCCAGCAAAAGTGTGTCAATATCTATGCTTCTTTCATTGTCAGGTATTTCACAAACTATTATGTTTTTTATTTTTTGACTTAATATATGTATGGATTTTGATATATTTCTGTCTTTTGTCGATGAAATTATTGCGGTGTCTACTTTTTTGATATTTTTTATTAAGTTTATGATTCCATTTGGGTTATGTGCTCCATCCAGGATAAATCTTCCAATTTTTTCCATTCTGCAAGGCGGCAGTTCATATTTTTCATGAGGGTTGATTTTTATGCCAAGCTCATTTTTGGCTACTGTGCCAGCCAGTTCAAGATTGTAATTGTAAGGTGCGGGTAAATTATTTGAAATATCTGTGTCATAGATAAAAAATAGATTTTTTTCGCTGTGTTTTTCCCTGATATAATCAATTATAAATTTTTGATTCTTGCCAATATAAACATTTTTGTTGTTTTTTATAATATTCATTTTTTCATCTACTATTTTATAAATTGATTTGCCAAGGTAGTTTGAGTGGTCTTGAGATATTGTAGTGATTACAGGTATTTTATTGTTTAATACATTTGTTGCATCAAATGTCCCACCCAGGCCTGTTTCTATTACACTTATATCGGGGCTAAATTTTTGAAATATCTGAAATGCAGTCAATGTAAGCCCTTCGAAAAATGTTAGATGAAATTTTTCGATAACAGGTTTCAGATTTTCAAAGCAATTATCAAAAAGCTCAATATTTACAGGCATATTATTTAGAACTATCCTTTCATTTATGCGTTCAATATGAGGGGAAGTGTACAAGACCGATTTATAACCATTTTTTAAAGCTGCTTGATGAATAAAGTATGCAGTGGAACCTTTACCGTTTGTGCCAGCGATATGAATGATTTTTCCTAACTTTTTTTCATCAAAATTTATATATTTCAGAGCTTCATCTATTCTGTTTAAAGTGAGTTCAATACTTCCAAACTCACCTTTATTGTAATAAGTTTCAAACTTAGTTAGCATTTAGCCAAAAAAATCTAATAATTTACTGATAAAAGGCTTCCACTCTTTTCTATGCAATACCGCGTCAACCATTCCATGTTCCAATAAAAATTCGGATTTTTGGAACCCTTCCGGTAGTTTTTGCCTGATTGTTTGCTCTATTACCCTCGGGCCTGCAAAGCCTATCAGTGCATTTGGCTCAGCAATAATTACATCTCCCAACATTGCAAAACTCGCAGTTACGCCTCCCGTAGTGGGGTCAGTTAGTACTGAAATATGAGCAAGCCCGGACTTTGCAAGTTTTTTCAGTGCGGCAGAAGTTTTAGCCATTTGCATCAATGATAATATACTTTCCTGCATTCTTGCTCCGCCTGAGCAGCTTATTGTTATTACATGGTTTTTGTTGACAATGGCTGATTCTATGAGTCTTGTGATTTTTTCACCTACTACACTGCCCATACTTCCGCCCAGGAAAGAAAATTCAAATGCTCCAATATGGATGTTTTTCCCATTTACCGAAGCAACACCGGAAATGAAAGCATCTTTATACCCGGTCTTTTTTATTGCGTCCTTTATTCTGTCAGGGTATTTTTTGGTATCCTTGAATTTTAAAGGGTCAAGGGAGGTTATATTGGCATCAAGTTCAATGAAACTGCCATTGTCAATAATGAAGTTTATTTTTTGTATCCCGCTTGTTTTAAAGTGATATTCACATGCAGGGCATGTATGGAAATTTTTTTCTATATCTGCTTTGTAGCTGATTTCACCACATGAAGGGCATTTTGTCCATAAATTTTCTTTTATGTCGCTTTTTTTTCTAATAGTCGTAACTTTTTTTACTTGCTCTTTAATAAAATCTCGAAGCCCCATATTGCCTCCGGAAAATTTGTTTTTGAACAAACATTATGGAACTTTTTTTTGATACTTGCAAGCAAAAGGTTTGAAGAGTTGTTCAATTATGTTGAATTTCGAAAACTATACTTTTTTGGTATATTTTTTTGTTGATTTTTAAAAAATTAATGTTATTATGCTGTTATGGGTAGGCCAAAAAAACAGAGAAAAATTAATTGTTGCGTTGAGGGGCATTATTTTAAACCTCAGGGGATTCCGCTCAGTGAGTTAAAAGAGGTTGAGCTTGCCGCTGACGAGATAGAGGCGATAAGACTGAAATATGTGGAAGGTTTGGAGCAGATAGCTGGGGCTGAAAAAATGGGGATTTCTCAGAGCACATTTCAGAGGATTTTAAACAGTGCGTTAAAGAAAGTAGGCATTGCCATAGTAGAGGGGATGGCAATAAAAATTCTTACTGATAAAAATAATCATTGATTTCTATATTTGCATCATAATTTTTTGGTTAATAGAAAGTAATCCTGACAACAAACTCTTAAACTTTTAAGTTGTTAATCTACGAAAAGCTACCCGATTAATTGTTGATTTTCCAAGCTTTATTACTTGAGTTTTTAATTTATTCTGAGTATATTTCATAATATTTTATTAAATAAATAGGAGAATAATATGGAATTTAACAGTTTAATTCTTGATGTACTTGATGGTAAAAAGGTAAGCAGAAAACCCGTGTGGCTAATGAGACAGGCGGGAAGATATATGCCTGAATATATGGCCGTAAGGAAAAAGGTTACTTTTTTGGAGCTTTGCAAAACGCCTGAACTTGCATGTGAAGTAACATTGCAACCTATAGATATTCTTGGGGTTGATGCTGCTATATTGTTTTCCGATATCCTTATACCGGTTGAGCCTATGGGGGTAAAACTTGATTTTAACCCGGCTCCATTGATAAGCAATCCTGTGAGGACATTAAGTGATGTTGAGAATTTGAGAGTAATTGACCCTGAAGATGATGTACCTTTTGTTATTGAAACTGTCAAACTGCTTGTTAAAGAGTTAAATGTTCCTTTGATTGGCTTTTCTGGCGCTCCATTTACACTTGCATGTTATATGGTTGAAGGCGGCGGTTCCAAGAATTTTGTAAATATAAAAGCTATGATGCATACCGAGAGGCAGGCTTACCTTAAACTTATGGATAAAATAACGGATTCTACTATTAAATATCTCCAATCTCAAATAGATAACGGGTGTAAAATTGTTCAGGTTTTTGATACGTGGGCAGGCATTGTTTCTCCTAAAGATTACAGCGAGCTTATATATCCATATGTTAAGAAAATTATTGATTCATTAAATGGTGCATATGTTATTTATTTTGCAAAGGACTCTGCTACATTTTACAACAAAATAAAGGAGCTTGACTGTTCGGGGATTGGTGTTGATTGGAAAATTGACCTGGATACTGCCGCAAAAAATCTTGATAATAAATTTGTTCTTCAGGGTAATCTTGATCCGGTAATGCTGTTTACAGACAAGAAAACATTAAAAGATGAGATAGATTTAATCTTTGAAAAGACCAAAAATGTTAAAGGGCATATATTTAACTTGGGTCATGGAATATTACCGGAAACTCCTGTAGATAATGTTAAATTTTTGGTTGACTATGTTCACTCTAAGGAAATTTAATGGCTGATGCTGTATATGTGATGTATATGGGGGGGCCAGACAGCATTGAAGCTATCGAGCCTTTCCTCTACAATCTTTTTACAGACAGAGATATTATTGATTTTAAAATTGGTAGCTTTTTGCAGAGCAGGATTGCAAAAATTATTGCAGCCAAAAGAAGCAAAAAAGTTGCTCATGAATATGAAAAAATGGGAGGTTTTTCACCTCAACTTCCTATAGCAAAAAGGCTTTTTGAAAAAGTAAAAGAATTTTACAGGCAAGAGTATAGCTCTGAGCTTGATGTAATATTTGGAATGACTTACTATAAGCCATACATTGAGGACACTTACAGCAGTCTCTTGAAAAAGGATTATGATAGAGTTACTGTTATGACTCTTTATCCTCAGTATTCGTACACTACAAGTGGAGTATGTTTTAAGAGATTTTATGCTCAAACATTTGTCAATCCGCCTAAATTGCCTGTAAAGATTATTCCTTTCTGGCATCTAAACGTCGATTACAATGAATGTATTATTAAATCTATTAACGAATCATTGTTATCTATTGGGGCAAAGGCCGAAGAGTCCATTTTGTTTTTCTCTGCCCATTCCCTTCCTGAATATACTCTCCAAAAAGGGGATTTGTATTTAGAGCAGCTTAATGAACAGATTGACTATTTAGTATCAAAAATAAATCCATACAAGAAAATACTTGCATTTCAGAGCAAAACCGGGCCTATGAAGTGGCTTGAACCGCCTACTGATACGACGTTGTATGGCCTGAAGGGTGAAAAGCGACCTGTAGTGGTTGTGCCTATTTCATTTGTTTCAGACCATATTGAAACATTGATTGAGCTTGATGAACAGTATATAAAAAATGCCAGAGAGATGGGGATTAATGTTGTTAGAACTGCAAGCCTTAATGACAGAGATGACTTTGCTAAAGCAATCGCCAGATTAATTTTTGAGAGTTGATATGAATAAGTTTGTAGATTTTTTAAAAATGATAAAAATCGAACACTCAATATTTGCTCTCCCTTTTGCATTTACAGGGGCAATAATTGCCGCAAACGGTATACCTGAATTTAATAAAATACTCTGGATAATAGTGGCAATGGTTGGTGCAAGAACGGGAGCAATGGGGTTAAACAGGGTAATTGATGCTGAAATAGATAAGAGAAATCCAAGAACGGCCAATAGGGAGATTCCCGCGGGCAAAATAAAAAAAAATGAGGCAATTTTTTATATAATAATTAGTTTTGTGGTTTATGAATTTGCCACTCTTATGCTTAACAAGCTTTGTTTTATTTTATCACCGATACCCCTGGTAATATTTATTTTATATTCTTATACAAAAAGATTTACTGCTCTTTGCCATATTGTACTTGGAGTAGCACTTGGTCTTGCTCCAATTGGTGCATGGGTTGCTATACGGGGTGATATTAATACAGGTATAGTTTTGATGGGGCTTGCCGTATTATTTTGGGTTGCCGGTTTTGATATAATTTATGCTTTGCAGGATATTGATTTTGACAGAAAGGAAAATCTCCATTCAATTCCCAGATATTTTGGTGTAAGAAATTCTCTGGTGCTATCAAGGATTTTTCATATGTTAGCATTTTTTATATTTTTGTACCTTTATAAATATTTTAATTTTGGTTTGATTTATTTATTTGGAATACTTATTTGTGGTGCTTTTATGTTTTACCAGCATAGACTTATAAAAAGTGATGATTTGTCCAGGGTAAATATTGCCTTTTTTAACCTAAATGCCTACATTAGTCTTACTGTATTCATGTTTACGCTTCTGGACATTATTTTTTAAAGGGGTCCAATGAGAAGATTTTTTGTAGGGATTACCGGCGCAAGCGGTTTTTTGTATGGTTTAAGGCTTGTGGATGAGTTGCAGAAAAATAATGAGCATGAAATTTATATTAGTATTACTCCTGATGCTTTTACAAATGCCAGGCTTGAGCTTCGTGAAAATGACCTGATAAGCATAAAAGATAAATATTTTAATAAGTCCAATATACATTTTTTGGATTACAGGGATTTTGCAGCTCCGGTGTCAAGTGGTAGTTTTAATATTGACTCATACATTGTTGCTCCGGCATCGATGGGTTTTGTAGGTCGTGTAGCCTCCGGGGTTAGTTCAAACCTTATTGAAAGGGCCGCTGATGTAGCATTAAAAGAAAGGAGAAAACTTGTAATTTTGTTTAGAGAGGCACCTTTAAACAGTATTCATCTTGAAAATTTGTTAAAGTTATCTAATTGTGGAGCAATAATTTTTCCGGCTGCGCCTGCTTTTTATCATAGCCCTGAAAATATAAATGGGTTAATTGACTTTATAGTTGGAAAAATATTTGATATAATAAATGTAGAGCACTCTTTATTTAAGAGATGGATGTAGTTGATAGGGGGTCACAGATGAAAGTTATTTGTTCAAAATGTGGTGTTGATTTTTTTACAAAGGATAAAAAGAAATTTTCATGTCCTTCCTGTTCAGAAGAATTTGATCTAAAATCAAAGTCTGAGCAATTTGAGGTAAAAACATTAAACGGGATTGTGTTTCCTGGGTTAAGTTTTGATGATATAAAAAGAGGGATATTGGAAGGTAAGTATTTGTCTGTGGATTTTGTCAAAACAAATTTCAAACCATGGATGAAGTTAAAAGATTCGGATTTCCAGGAATTTTTTAAATCGAGTGTTGAGGGGAGTAAAAAAGAAAAGGGCGGCTCATGGTTTTGGTTTTTTCTTTTGTCTTTTGGTATAAACCTGTTGCTATTGTTTTTTATATACTTGCAAAAGATTAAAATAGATTCAATTTTAGGTAAATAGGAGGACTTATGGATAGGGACAAAAATATTGAGTGGATTAAAGATAAGTTTAACAAAGGTAAAGAAGAGCTTGTAAGGCTTACAAAGATAAGTAAACTTAAAATTGAAGTGGCATCGACAAAAAAGAAAATTGATGAAAAACTGAAAAACCTTGGTCTGAAAGTTTATCAGATGAGTAAAGAAGGGGAAATTTTTCCTGAAAATTTAAATCTCGACTTTGAAAGTATTAATTTGTTGGAAGATAAAATTAAAGAGCTGGAGTTTGCTATTGGAGAGCTAAAAGCTCAAAAGGGCGATATTGACGACGTCGAAGAGGATACAGAGGTGGTTAATGGTGAAGTAATTGCAGAAGAGAGCAAAGCTGCCAGTGGCATAGAAGATATTACAGATAAAACAGCTTCTGACCAAGATTCAATTGATGAATTGACCGATATAAAAAAAACTGAAAATAAGGACAATTAATGAGTTCTATTTTATACGATAATATTAAAGAATTGCCCCCTATGCCTCAGATTGCCAAAATGGTGTTAGATTTGCTTGAAGACCCGGATTTCAGTTTTGCTGAGCTTGTAAGAATAATATCAAAGGATGCAAATATAACTGTTGCTATATTAAAACTGGCCAATTCGGCCTTTTATTCCCCAAAAAACAAGATAGTAAACCTTACACAGGCTATGTCATTTTTAGGTGTGAAAGCCATAAAAAATCTGGTTATCTCCGTGTCAACAAAATCATTATTTTTAAAGGGGAGAGTTGGTATTGTCGATCAGAAGCTCTGGGAGCATTCGGTTGGCACAGCAGTCATGTCGAGACTTTTGATGCTAAGAGTTGATAAAAAACTTGTGGAAGAGGCATTTTTGCTTGGGCTTATTCATGACATAGGTGTTTCGGTAATGAAAATGAATCTTGAAAATTATGAACTTATTCTTCAGGATGCATTTAATGAAAATATCGATCTTTGTGCCCTTGAAAATGAAAGACTTGGCATTAATCATGCGCAGGTCGGGGCAGAGCTTATGAAATTCTGGAAGATGCCAGAGATTTACAGCGATGTTGTTCTGAATCATCACAGCCCTGAAAACTCTGCCAGCAAATCTCTGGCAAATGTGTTATTTTTGTCCAATAATCTGTTAAAATGTTTTGGTATTGGAATAGGAAGTTGTAATGAAGAGTTTTCCAAATATATTGAAGCAATTGGCCTTGATGAGGCTGTTTTTGAAGATATAAAAGGGATGTTTAAGGAAGTTTATGACGCTGAGAAGGAAATATTTAATATATGAAAATATTTAAATTATTTATATTTTTTACCTTAATTACTGTAATAATGTCTTGTGCCTTCAATTTCGGCTACGAGAGTTCTAAATCTTTAAGAAACACTTATCCACATGCTGCCTCCGGCAACGGTATAAAATTTTATTACGGCGTTAAAGATGGTGGGTATGTTGATATCAGTATAAAAAATGTTTCAGGGATGATGTTTGGTTTAGCTGAGCTTGAGATTGAAGATAATACAGGCAAAGTCAATATGTATAAAAGTTTTGGCAATGTAAAAAATCTTGGTGTAAGAAAATTCAGTTTAAAAGTAGCTGAAAAAACTAATTACTTGAAAATTGCTTATAAATATCTGCCACAAATAGAGGACAGTTTTTTAAATCCAAACAAAAGCTTTGAACAGCTTGATGAAATTAAGGGTGAAGTAACAATTATTATAAAATAAAAGGTGGCTTAAGCCACCTTTTTTAGCCGCATGTTTCCGGGGTATCAGAATCAAGCCCGTGGTCTTTCAGATATTCTCTTATATTTTCGTATACTTTCTCACTTAAATCAATTTTATCAAGCTCATTATTTTTGTGATATCTTTTTAGTGTAGCCCTATTATTTTTAAACATTTCAAGCCACTGGCCACCTGTATATGAGTTTGGCGTAATAACTTTTACACCATCAATATTTCCTCTGTGGCACTCCTTATAACAATATTTTTTGAATTTTCTTCTGCCATCTCTTGTGTTTGCAGCAAAGCTGCTTGCTACCATAATCAAAACCATCATAAAAACAGTTAAAAACATAAGTTTTTGCTTCATAGGTTATACCCCCTGATTAATAAATTTATAAACAGCAAGTGCTATTTACCATAAATATGCATAAATACTGGGTAACTTTTATTATTCCCATCTATTTCTTTTTTAATTATATATGGAATTTTTGAAGTAATAAAGTTTAATTTGCTATAAATTGCATAATTTTTTAATATTTCCTGATTAATTCCATTATGGATGGTGTTGCCATCGCTATGGTATGAGCCATCTTCTTCATCAAGATCACAAATTACCAATTTTCCATCTTTTTTAAGCATCTGGGAAAGCTGAAAAATAGCCTTTTTTATATCTTTTATATGGTGAAAAGTCATAAGTGTCATAATTATGTCATACTTTGATAAGGGCAAGTTGGAACATGAATCAAGGTCAAGAAAGACAGTATTTACATTTTTTAAATCTAACTTTTTGATTTTGTCGTCTAAGACCTGGAGCATTTTGGGAGAGTTGTCAATCATATCAACCTGCCTGACTAAAGGTGCAAACTGGAGTCCCAAAAGCCCCGTACCACAGCCAAAGTCAGCAATAACGTGATTTTTGTCAATGTTACATGACAATTTTATTGAGTCAGCTACTTTTTGAGCCCGTTCTATATGCATTGGGTTTTGATCGTAGTAAAATGCTTTGTAATCAAAACTACTCATAATTCCCCCAATTAACATCGATATTTTATAATAATCAAAAATAATGTAAAGTAAAACTTGAGTTTTTTTTAAATATGTTTTATATACTATGAGCTTTCAGGAACGTAGCTCAGTGGGAGAGCATTGCGTTGACGTCGCAAGGGTCAGGGGTTCGACCCCCCTCGTTCCTATTTGTTATCAATATGTTATAGGACTTTAAAAATATAAAAGCTTGAAATTGTCAATTTTTCCACTTTTTTTTTGAATAAACATGGCATATTTTCCTTTATAAGTGGCTAATAGGCAAACCTTTTTTGTTTAAATCCCGTTTAAAATATGAATATAAGAGCATAAAAAAATTGAAATTCAACCAATTCTATACTATTATTAATTTATGCAAAACAAGTTAATATTTAAAAAGATCCCTATTGACGGCTACAATGAAGGGATGAAGATTGTAGGCTGTGACAAAGAGTGGCTTAATGCCAAAATAGTATCAAGTAACATCAGCAATGAAGAAATGCTAAAGATACTTAAATCTTATGGTGTAAAGGAGATTCTGGTTGAATATATCAGTGAAACAGTTGCTTTAATATCAAAGGAAGATGAAATATCAGAAAAGAGTCTTTCAAATCTTTTTCTTTCAGACCTTGAATTTGTTAAAAATATATATCCTGTCTTGCTTTCAGAGTTAAAAGAGATATTTCAAAGTGTTAAAAGCCAGAGGTTTGATCCTGAAAAAGTTGATGTTATTACAGAAAAAATAAATAGTAGCTCAGTCAAAAATAGTGGTTTTATTGTTAATATTACCAAATATTCTCAAAATGAAGAATATTTGTACAATCACAGTATAAATGTAGCTCTTTTATCAAACATATCTGCAAAAAATTTAGGTTATAATGAAAAAGTGACTCTTGAGATGACAAAAGGTGGTCTGTTACACGATATAGGTAAACTTTTCATAGATACAGATATAGTAAATAAAAAGGGTAAGCTTAACGAGCATGAGTTTGCTGAAGTAAAGAAGCACCCGATTTTAGGATATAAATTTCTATCTGAATATAAATGTGAGAGCGAGATAGTACTTAGAATAGTTCTTGAGCATCATGAAAGATATAACGGTAAGGGCTACCCAAGGCGACTATCAGGAAACAATATTTCACCTTATGCCAAAATTGCATCAATTCTTGACGCTTATGATGCATTGACGAATGACACTACTTACCGCGAGGCCATGAGCCAGGAAGAGGCTATTGAAATTATTAAACAGTCTGCAGGTGCAGAATTCAGTAAAAATGTAAGTGATATATTATTGAATTTTATTAAGAATAATACATTGGGAAAGGTTGTAAGGCTTGATTCAGATGAGGTTGGCATAATTGTTAAAGAGGGGATAAATAAAAAACAGCCCCTTGTATTGATAGTTAAAGACTCTGAAGGTAAATTTGTAAAACCATACATTTATGACCTTAATTCATATAATGCCATGACAGGTATGCCTTATAAGCAGATAATTTCCTTTTATACTAAAAAAGAGATTGACTTTAACCCGGTTCAAATCCTTCTTGATAATATTTCTCTACTTAATAATTAGTTGATAATAAAAATTTACTACTTTTTTAATATGTTCTCTTTTTTCTTTATTTCTTTCATGATTTCGTTTATTTCATTGTAGGATAAGTGGTCTTTGTAGTTTGTCAAAAATGATATCAGGGATTTAAGTCTCATGCTTTCCATATTCGGGGTATTAAGGCTGAGCTGGTCATCAGTAATTGAGCGTTTTACAAGAGTTTTTTGTTCGAGATAAAGTACATCGTAAAATAGCGCTATCCTCAGCCAGAGGTCATAATCTTCGCAGACTTTCATATAAGGGTTAAAATATCCCGTTTTGTTAAATACAGATTTATGGATTAATACTGATGAAGGGCTTATCCGACATATGTCGAGAATTTTTGTCAGGATTTTGCCGCCGTATTTTTTATGTTTAAGTCCCTGGTTAACAAACTCTCCTTTTTTATACCAGAACTCATCTGTATGACAAACAAGGCTGTTGTGTTTTTTTAACATTTCAAGTTGATACCCAATTTTAAAATTAAGCCAGATGTCATCAGAGTCAAGAAATGCAATAAATTCACCATTTGATTTTTTTATACCTATATTCCTTGCAATGCTAACACCTAAATTTTTTTCGATTTTTATTAGTTTTATTCTTGACAAGTATTGAGTTAAGTGGCTTTTAATATCCAAATCTGAGCCATCATCCACCACTATAATTTCTATATCCTTATAAGTCTGAAAAAAAACACTTTCTATTGCACTTTTTAATGTAGCTATCCTATTAAAAACAGGGATTATTACAGAAACTTTCATTCAAAAAAGTCTTCTACCAGCCTTTTCTTGTTTAATATTGTAGAAAACACAAGAATAGTATTTGTCTTCTGTACCCCATTCATATTTCGAAGTTGTTTGATAAGCCTTGAAAGGGTAGAGGTATTTTTTGTAATTACCTTCAAAATCATTGTAAAATCCCCGGTAACATGGTGGCACTCCACGATGTCGTTTGAAATGTTTGTAAGAGATTGTTCAAAGTCGGTTATATGCTGTGTATTATCAATACTTATTCCTATAAAAGCTGTAATGTCATAGCCAAGAACTTTATAGTTGATTTCTGTAGAATACTGTTTAATAACCCCTTCTGTTTCGAGTTTTTTGACCCTTTCAATTACGGAAGGGGACTTCATCCCTACATGTTTTGCGATGTCTGCATATGGTATACGACCATTTTTAATCATAAGATTGATTATTTCTATATCAATTTCATCAAGATTATGTTTCATAAATATTACCTCATTTTATTTACATTTATTCTATCACAATGTTTGTTAATAAAGCAAGTCGAACATAACGGACTTATAGGTTTGCAAATTTTTTGCCCGTATACCACCAATATTTCATTTAGCTTTATCCAATATTTTTCCGGAACAATTTTTTTTAAGGATGTTTCAGTTTCTTCAGGGGATTTGGTGTTAACAAGCCCGATTCTGTTTGAAATTCTATGAACATGAGTATCTACACAGACTTCATTTTTATGAAATCCTTCAATCATAACGAGTGTTGCCGTTTTTCTTCCAACACCTTTGAACTTTAACAACTCATCTATGGATTCAGGCACCCTGGAATTATATTCTTCTATCAATTTTTGGGATATATTTTTTATTGTTAGAGCCTTTTTTTTATAAAATCCGGCTGGAAAAATGAGTTTTTCAATCTCATCTGTGCTTAAAGACACAATTTTTTCTGGAGTGTCTGCAACCAAAAATAGTTTTTTGGATGATGCAATAGTTACTTCATCCTTTGTTCTTAGTGAAATAATTGTGCTTAAAAGTATTTTAAAAGGGTCATTTTTATAAAGTTTTGCAAGTTTTGTAATTGAAGGTTCTTCTTGATTCTTATAAAACTCCAGGAGTAAAGCAAAAATTGTATCAATATTTTTATGCATTATCTATAAAATCTCTAACTTTCGGCTTCAAATGAAGATTTTCTATATCAAATTTTTTTAATGAATTTGCAATAACATTTGCTTTGTATTCATCGGTAGCTTTTCTGTCAATTATTATCATATACTTGTCGTTGACTTTACAGAGACCGCCTTTTGCGGTGGTCTTTTCAAATCTTACTTTTATATCAAGTTTGTTACATATCTCTGTAAGCTCTTCAAGAATCATTTTTATCTGTTTCATGCCGTATATTTTACCATAATTTTGTTTCTATACAATAACAAAATTAATCCGGAGGATAGTGCAAAAAAACCACCTGTTATAAACATATTTTCAACCCCCATAATATCATAGAGATAACCTGAAATAATGGAGCCCAATATTGCCCCAAGACCATAAATAAATGTGGCATAGTAACTCTGGGCTTTTAACCTTATAAAATCCGGAATGCTATCTTTTATATATCTTATTATTGAAAGATGAAATGTGCCAAAAGCAAATCCATGTAGAAGATTGATAACAAGTAAAACGTAAGGGGAATGTGTATAACCTATGACAAAAGATCTGATAGACCCTAAAAGCATAGAGATTATCAATAGGTTATAAGGCTGTATCTTCTCAAATAATTTCCTGGAAAAAAACATTAAAAGAATTTCGGCACATATTCCAACTGACCATATAATTCCCGCTGTTGTCTGTGAACTGTTTAGGTACTGAACTTTTATATTCATAAAGTTGTGAAAAAAAGTCAGTGGAATGAAATATATTAAACTTGCAAAAAGTATAAGTTTGAAGTCAAAACTTAATTTTTTATTGAGATTATTTTTTTTGTCATCATCAATGTCGAAAAGATGCACAAAAGATATCGAAATGGCAGATAATAAGCCTGTCAATACTGACATTATTATAAATACGTTTATATCAAAATAATCCACCAGAAGACCAGTAAGTGTTGTAAATACAATGAAGCCTATTGAGCCAAAAAGCCTTATTTTCCCATATTCTATACCGGACTGTCTTGAAAATTCATTTGAGATATGGTCTATTACCGGCAATATGCCAACCCTTGCAACAGAGTATATTACAAAAGACAGAAAAACGGCCAGGTAATTTGAAAATATCAGGAGTATAACACTTGAATTGGAAACGATAATGGCTGTTATAAGGAAAAGTTTTTTATAAGAAATTGAGTTGTAAATTTTAGTCCATTTGTTTGTAAATAGGAATTTTACCACAGAAACAATAGTAATAAATATTCCTATCTCACTGCCCGAAAAACCTGATGTCTTTAAATATAGTGCTACAAAAGGGATAAATATGCCAAGAGTGCCAAAATGAAAGAAATAAAATAAGGAAAGAAAGGCGGCTTTTTTAAAATGATTCACAGTTGCCGCCTGATTGCTTATGAATTTTTTACTTGTTGATAAAGGGGAGATATTGCCCTTAGTTTAGCAACATTCTCTTTTAAGATTTCCACAGCTCTGTCTGCTTCCTCAAGAGTATTGAATCTGCCAAAACTAAATCTCAGTGCACCGTGAGCGTCTACCGGGTTTATATTTATTGCTTTCAGTACGTGCGAAGCATCCATACTGTCAGAAGAACAAGCTGACCCGGTGGAGCAGCATACTTCTGAAGCATACACCATAAGTGCTTCACCTTCTATATATTTGAAAGTAATATTGGAAACACTGCATATTCTTGGTTCGCCACCATTAACATAAGTGTCTGGTATTTCATTAATAATTCTTTGTTCAAAACGGTCTCTCACCTGTTTGATATGAGCAATATCTTTATCAAGCTCAGCTTTGATGATTTCGCAGGCCTTGCCTATCCCTACAATATACGGAACATTTTCAGTTCCTGCTCTAAGACCATATTCGTGATGCCCCCCATATATTATAGGTTTCAGGATATTTTTCAATTCTCTGTCAATATAAAGAACACCTATCCCTTTAGGGGCATAAATTTTATGTCCGGAAAAACTTAAAAGATGAACACCTAAATCAGAAACATCCACCTTCATTTTTCCAACAGCCTGAACGGCATCAGTATGAAAAATTATATCTTTTTCCCGAGCAACAGTAGCAAGCTCCTTTATCGGCTGAATTGTACCTATTTCATTATTTGCAAGCATTATACTTGCAAGTATTGTCCTGTCAGTTATTGCATTTTTGAAAGTATCGATTTCAATATGTCCTGTTTTGTTTACAGGGAGATAAGTTATCTCAAAACCTTCTTTTTCAAGCTCTTCGCAAGCCTCACTTATGGCTTTGTGTTCGATATTTGAAGTAATTATGTGGTTGCCTTTATGTTTTAGTGCCCTTGCTATTCCAAAAAGAGCCATATTGTCAGATTCAGAGCCGCTTGCTGTAAAAATAATTTCCTCAGATTCAGCAGATAATAGCTCAGCGACCTTTTGTCTGGAATTTTCAAGATGTTCTCTTGCTGTTCTGCCCGGGTTATGCAGACTTGATGGATTTGCAAAAATTTCTTCAAAGTAAGGGAGCATTGCCTCAACAACTCTTTTGTCAACTTTTGTGGTAGCACTGTTATCAAAATATATTGCCATATCAACCTCTAACATTTATTCTTCTTTTTTAAGTCTGAGAGTGTAATATTTTGGAAAAAATTATCAACATTTTTTTTAAGTTCAAACCAGAGCCAGTTTACAGCACACTGAGACGCCTTGTTACAACCGTCATTATCAATACAGTCAACAGGTTTTATCGGGCCATCCATGGCATATATTATCTCTTTTACGGAAATTTGCTCAGAATTTTTTGATAGCATATATCCGCCGGAGATACCTCTTGCAGCAGTAACTATATTTGCTCTTTTGAGTCTTGAAAATATCTGTTCGAGATATTTTAGAGAGATATCTTCATATTCTGAAATCTTTTTCAGTGAAACAGGTTCATTTTCCCCGTTTAGCATTAAAAGTGCGTAAATCGCCCTTATAGCATATCTACTCTTGGTTGTTATCCTCATCATTTTTATCCTTTTTTATGGTTTTTATCTCTTTTTCAATACTTACAACCCTTTCAATAATACATTCGATAGCTTTGGCAACAGGGTCAGGGAGATTGCTGTGGTCGAAATCGATTTTCTTTTCACCAGAAACTATTCTGCCAGGTATGCCTACCACTGTGGAGTTAGGGGGCACTTCTTTTACTACAACAGAGTTTGAGCCAATTTTAGAATTGTCCCCGACTTTGAAGGGGCCAAGAATTTTTGCACCTGAGCCTATTATAACGTTGTTACCAATTGTTGGATGTCTTTTCCCTTTGTTGAGGCTTACCCCGCCCAGTGTAACACCATGGTATATTGTTACATTGTCACCTATTTCTGCAGTTTCACCAATAACAACTCCCATTCCATGGTCAATGAAGAAGTTTTTACCTATTTTGGCTCCAGGATGTATTTCAATCCCTGTGAAAAATCTTCCAAGATGAGAAATAAACCTTCCAAGAAAATAAAACTTCTTTTCCCAAAACCAGTGAGATATTCGGTAAAAAATTATCGCATGAAAACCAGGATAACAAAATATTATCTCAAGCGTGCTTCTTGCAGCTGGGTCTCTTTCAAATACAGCATTTATTTCTTCTTTTAATGTCTTGAAAATATTCATAAATCCTACCCTGGTAGTAGTAAATTTATATATAAAAAATACCTGCATTGTTTCCAATACAGGTATTAAATAGCTTAATTATTGAGCTTCAATAGCATCAACCGGGCATACTTCAACGCATGCACCACAGTCAGTACAAGTATCAGGATCGATTACTCTTGCATCATCACCTTCACTAATTGCACCTACTGGGCACTCGTCTTCACATACACCACAGTTTGTACATGCATCAGTTATAAAATGTGCCATTTTGCACCTCCCTTTGATTATATTCAATTAATAGTAATCAACACCCACAATGTCAACAAAAATTTTCAAAATCTTCTGATACCAATTTTTATGTTTTGGGTTGCATTTTGGGAAAATAGAATATATTAACCCTAAAAAAAATCGGAGGATATGATGGTTACTGAAAATATTAAATTTGTAAAGCTTGTATCAGGTGACTCTGTTATGGGAAAACTTGAAGATGGAAAACTAAAAGATATTGTGCAGATTCAGGCGATTCCGGCCGGAGGTGGCGTGCAACTTGCAATGCTCCCTTTTGGATTTCCTTTTGAAGATGAAGTAGGAGGGGAAATTGATGAAGCCCATATTTTGTATGAATATCAAAAATTGCCAGAAGAGCTTATCAATAAATATCTTGAGGCAAAAAGCAATATAAAAATAGCTTCCAACATTCCGGATATGGGGCCAATGGGAGGAGCTAAATCAGGCGGTAGCGGTTTGATTTTATAATGGACAAATACTGGAAGAAATTAAATACACACAGAGAGTACAAAGATAAAGTGCTCTCTGTGGACCACTGTGAATATTACTTTGACAAGAAAAATGCTTCTATGAATTTTACCATTATCAATACCAGTAACTGGGTCACAATTATTCCTGTAACTTCAGATAACAAATTCATACTTGTAAAACAGTTTAGGGTAGGGACAGAAGAGACTACCTATGAATTCCCCGGTGGAGCTATCAATGAAAATGAATCTCATAAAGAGGCAGCTTTGAGAGAGCTCAGGGAGGAAACCGGTCTTGCTGCCGGTAACATTGAATTGCTATCAGTTGTTCATCCTAACCCGGCATTTATGAGTAATAGGGCGTATATTTATCTGGCTGAAGAATGTAGTTTTAAATATGAGCTTCAGCTTGATTTGTTTGAAGATATAGAGGTTGTGAGTTTAAGCAGACAGGAATTGGAAGATTATATTGTCAGTGGTAAAATTACCCATAGTATTGTTTTGGCAGCTTATTCTCATTTTTTGTTAAAGGAAAAAAATCAGGGGTAGTATATTCTCTCAAAAGTGAATATAAAGAATAAATTGTTTATTGATTTGTTATTATTGTCACTGCTTGTAATGTTTTCAATTTTTCTTTTATGGAAATTATCAGAAAATCTTGGGTATAACTGGCAATTTTACAGAATTGGTAAATATATAATCGAAAAATCAAATTCTGGCTATCAACCTGGTGTATTACTGAGAGGGTTAATTGTTACAGTAGAAATTTCTGCCATTAGTTTGGTGTTATCATTTATCATCGGTCTTACAAGTTCATTATTTAGAGTATCTGGCTCAGCGGTACTGAATATGGTTTCTGTTTTTTATATCGAGACAATCAGGAATACGCCTCTTCTGATACAGATATTCTTCAACTATTTTGTGCTGTCCCCTATATTTGATATTTCTCCATATGTTACAGCGATACTTACATTAAGTCTTTTTGAGGGTGCATATGCATCGGAAATTATCAGAGGCGGATTAAATTCTATTCATTTTGGCCAGTATGAGGCAGCAAGAAGTTTGGGGTTAACCTCTTTTCAGATGTACCGGTTTGTAGTGTTGCCGCAGGCATTAAGAAATGTTGCTCCGCCTCTTGCAAGTCAGGCAATTTCGCTTGTAAAAGATTCTGCACTTGTCAGCACTATTTCTGTCTATGAGTTGACTTTATATGGACAGGCAATTGTCAGCGAGACCTTTTTAAGTTTTGAAGTTTGGTTTACAGTGGCAGCAATTTACCTTATAATAAATATTATATTGTCGATATGTATTAAAATTTTTTCAAAAAAAGTTAAAAGAGGTGCAGTATGAAAAGATTTTTTGGTTTAATTATTCTGTTATTTTTTGCAATGTTTGTTTCAGGAAATGCCGAGTCAGTAAGAGATGAGCTTGTAAAGGAAAGCACAATCGAAAAGATTTTGAAAAGAGGTTATATAAAAGTAGGAATGTCGACTTTTGTCCCTTGGGCAATGCAGGACAAGAATGGCAATCTTATAGGTTTTGAAATAGATGTTGCCAAAAGGCTTGCAGAAGATATGGGGGTCAAGGTCGAGTTTGTGCCTACAAAATGGTCAGGTATAATACCTGCTCTATTGACGGGGAAATATGACGTGATTATTGGTGGGATGGGGATTACTCCCGAGAGAAATAAAAAGGTAAATTTTACAATTCCTTACGATTATTCAGGAATGTCAATTGTGGCTCACAAAAAAAAGGCTGAAGGGTTTAAAACCTTACAAGATTTTAATAAGAATGATGTTATAATAGCGGTGAGAATCGGGACTACAGCAGAAAGTGCCGCAAAAAAATATCTTCCCAATGCAAAATTGAAGCTTTTTGATGATGAGTCGCAGGCTATTCAAGAACTTTTGACTGGAAGAGTACATGCGGTAGTGGCTTCTTCTCCTATGCCTGCATTTCAGGCTATTGAACATAGTGACAAACTGTTTTTACCATTTAAAGAAACTTTTACCAAAGAGCCTATTGCTTTTGCTATCAGGAAAGGGGACATTGATACTTTAAACTATTTCAATAGCTGGATTACAATTGTAGAATCTGAAGGGTGGTTGAAGGAGAGAAGAGATTATTGGTTTAATACAAAGGACTGGGAGAAACTTTTAAAGTAGATGTTAAGGTTTGGATTAAAAAGGATAGACTATGTGGCATTGTCTATCCTTTTGTTTTTACTGATATATTTAATTTACAGAGTTAATAGTTATGTTGAATATAATTGGCGATGGCATAAAGTTTTAGGGTATCTTATAAACAGGGATGAAACAGGCTATCATTTTGGACTTTTGACTAAAGGGCTTTTTTACACGTTAAAACTGAGTTTCTGGTCAATTATTTTCAGTATGATTTTTGGACTTATAGCGGGTGTATCAAGAACATTAAAAAGACCTTTTTTTAAAATTGGGTCATTGATTTATGTTGAAATTAACCGAAATATTCCACCACTCGTGCTGGTTTTTATTTTTTATTTTTTTATTGCTGATCAACTGTTTGTTTACTTTGATATTGAACACATTTTAAGAGCCCAATCCCAGACTGTGATAAATATCGTTTCATTTACCTTTGCACCTATTAATCTTTTATCCTCTTTTTTTGCCGGTGTACTTACACTTGCTATTTATGAAAGTGCTTATATCGCTGAGATTGTAAAAGCAGGAATTGAGTCGGTTGACAGTGGCCAAAAAGATGCGGCCAAAGCTTTGGGATTGTCAAAACTAAAAATTTTGAAATATGTTATTATGCCGCAAGCTACAAAGGTGATAATCCCACCTTTAAACAGTCAGTTTATATCAACTATTAAAGATTCTTCTATCGTGTCTGTGGTGGCTATTCCTGAGCTTACATTTCAGGGTATGGAAATGATGTCTGCCACTTATCTTACATATGAAACATGGATTACAGTTACATTTTTTTACTTTTTTTTGACTTTCCTGCTGTCAATGTTAAATAAAAAGATTGAGAAGAAATTGACGGCCAATTTTTAAAAATTTTACAATTTTTTGACATTCTTTGTACATATTTCTGACAAAATAACACTATGCTTCCTTAACCTTAATAAGGATAGGAGGAAAGTGATGAAAAGTCTCAAAATTTTAGCACTGGTTGCCTTAAGTGTGTTTTTTATGGCAGCTGGAAATGTACTGGCAAGGGAGCAGATAAGGATTGTTGGCTCAAGCACCGTGTATCCATTTTCAAGTTATGTTGCAGAAGAATTTGGTGCTACAACAAAATTTAAGACGCCGGTAGTAGAATCAACTGGTTCAGGAGGCGGGCACAAACTTTTTGGTGAAGGGGTTGGAGAAAATACACCAGATATAACAAATTCTTCAAGAAGAATTAAGGAAAAAGAGCTTAAAAACAATATTGAAAAAGGTATTGAAACTATCGAAGTGAAAATAGGTTATGACGGTATAGTACTTGCTCAGAATAAAGATTCAGAAGATTTGGATTTGACAAGAAAAGATATTTTGCTTGCTGTTGCAGAAGAGGTGCCTGTAAACGGCAAACTGGTTAAAAATCCATATAAATATTGGAACGAAATTAATCCTTCTTTGCCTAAAAGAGAAATTTTGGTGTATGGCCCTCCCACATCTTCAGGTACGAGAGATTCTTTTGAAGAACTTGTAATGGAAGAGGCATCAAAAAAGATAAAAGAGTATGGTGGTAAATATTCTAAAATCAGGACAGATGGTGTTTATGTGCCAGCAGGTGAGAATGACAATCTTATTGTTCAGAGGCTTGTAAAGGATAAAACGGCAGTTGGTATCTTCGGGTACAGTTTTCTGGAAGAAAATAGTGACAGACTTAAAGCTGCAATAATTGATAATGTTGAACCTACAGCTGAAAATATTTCATCTGGAAAATATCCTGTTGCAAGAAGCATGTTTTTCTACGTTAAAAAGAATCATTTAGGCAAAGTACCAGGTATCGAAGAATATGTTGACCTTTTTGTCAGTGAAAAAATGATTGGTGGTAGAGGAGCATTAAAGAGGATAGGTCTTATACCTTTGCCTAAAAGTGAAAGGGAAAAGGTAAGAGCAGACTGGCAGAATAGAAAAGTTTTAAAGATTGAGGATTTAAAATAATAAAGGGGCTGTTAATCAGCCCTTTTTAGAGGTATTATGGAAAAGGTATATTTTTATGTGTTTCTGGTTTGTTCGATAATTCTTATTTTTTTGGGGCATTATTTTGGTGTCAAAAAAGCAACTTTTTTAGAGGCTGAGCAAAAAATAAAATCAAGGCCTCATTACTACGGCTGGTACTCTGTGATTTTGATGGCTGTACCAGCATTTTTATTTTACACTTTATTGTCTGCTTTGTCTTACTACAAAATTATATATTTTAATCCTTTACTGACATATACTTTTACATTTTTAATTATTGTTATTGCACTGCTAATTAGTCTAAAAAAAATAACTCCTGAACAGAATGCCAGATTAAAGGTGGAGAGATTTATAAATATAACTCTTTTGATTAGTGCTGTAATTACGATACTTATTACAATTGGCATTGTTATATCGGTGTTTTTTGAATCTTTAAAATTTTTCAAAAATGTGAGTATTTTTGATTTTTTATTTGGGACAGAGTGGGAACCTGATACTGCATTTTTGGGTGGCGCTGGCAGGGGGAATGAAATGGTAGCTGAACCAAAATTTGGCTCTGTACCGCTTTTTGCTGGCACTGCAATGATATCTTTAATTGCAATGCTTGTAGCAGTACCTGCAGGGCTATTTAGCGCAATTTATTTGTCTGAATATGCTTCTAAAAGGCTACGAAAAAAAATCAAACCTCTTCTGGAAATTTTAGCTGGAATTCCTACGGTTGTTTACGGTTTTTTTGCAGCAATTACGGTTAGCCCGATTGTTGTAGAAATTGCTGAACTTGTTGGTCTTAAAGCCGAATATACAAATGCCCTTTCACCGGGAATTGTTATGGGGATTATGATTATTCCTTATATGTCATCACTGGCAGATGATGTTATAAATGCTGTTCCAAATAGCCTCAGGGAAGGCTCACTTGCCCTTGGGACTACAAAATCAGAAACAATAAAACATGTCGTTTTGCCTGCTGCTTTGCCAGGGATTTTCTCGGCATTCATCTTGGCAGTTTCAAGAGCTATCGGGGAGACGATGATTGTTGTTATGGCTGCAGGATTAAGACCTAACCTGACATTGAATCCCTTGGAAGGGATGACTACTGTGACTGTCAGAATAGTAGATGCGCTTGTTGGGGATCAGGAATTTGGAAGTCTCGAAACGCTTTCTGCTTTTGGGCTTGGTTTTGTTTTATTGATTATTACATTGATACTAAATATTTTTTCTATGAAAATTGTACGTCGTTTCAGAGAAAAATATGATTAAGGTGGGTTGAGATGTCTGTTAAAAATATACAAAGCAGCAGAAATAAAAAAAGATATTTTAAAGAAAAAGTATTTAAAATGTATGGTGTAATAGCACTTTTTATTTCATTTGCATTTCTTGTGACCTTTTTTGGTAATATGATTTTTAAAGGGTACTCCGGTTTGAGGCAGGCAAAGATATACACCACTATCAGTATTACTCCCGAAGTTTTGGAAGACCCTGCTTATGCCTTTTTGGAAGATGATTATTACTATATAAGCAGGGATGAGATTAGAAGACTTCCTTTAAAAATTCAGGACTCTAAAGATATGATGAATAAAACTTTTAATGAATGGGTGATTGCTGATTCAGAGGTTGACCAGTACTTGAAAGGCAGGCCAAACAGGTTAAAGAATAGTGATAAAAAATATCTGGATAAATTAAAAGAAGAAGGGAAACTTAAATTATTTTTTAACTGGAATTTTTTTACAAACGGTGATTCGAATCTTCCTGAAATTGCGGGGATTAAAGCTGCTGTTTTTGGAACGATATATGTTATGATTATAACAATACTGGTAAGTGTTCCGCTGGGGATTGCCACAGCAATTTATCTGGAAGAATATGCCAAAGATAATTGGCTTACAAGAATGATTGAAGTAAATATAAATAATCTTGCAGCTATCCCTTCAATTATTTATGGTCTTTTGGGGCTTGCTGTATTCATAAACTTTTTGCATGTGCCTCGTTCGTCTGCTCTTGCAGGAGGGCTTACTCTTGGCATTATGAATTTACCTGTAATAGTGATAAGCTCAAGGGCAGCCATAAAATCAATCCCCCCTTCCATTAAAGAGGCCGCTTATGGGGTTGGGGCTTCAAAATTGCAGGTAATCTGGCACCACATATTGCCACTTGCTGTTCCTGGGATATTGACAGGTTTTATTATAGGACTTGCAAGGTCGATTGGCGAAACTGCTCCTTTGCTTGTAGTTGGTATGGTGGCATATATTCCTGATGCTCCTACAAGTTTTGTGCAGTCAACAACAGTTTTGCCTGCGCAAATTTATACATGGTCAACAGCCTCATTAAGGGCCTTTACCGAAAAGACTGCCCTTGCAATTTTGGTATTGCTTGCTGTAATGCTTTTGTTGAACACACTTGCCATCTGGCTTAGAAATAAATATGAAAAACAATGGTAAATGGAGATGATTTTGATGAAAGTTAAAATGTCTGCTTCAAATGTAAATTTTTATTATGGAGAATTTAAAGCACTTAAAGATATCAATCTTAAATTTTATGAAAACAATGTTACAGCACTAATTGGGCCATCAGGATGCGGTAAAAGTACTTTTTTAAGATGCCTTAACAGAATGAATGACCTTATTGACGGTACAAAAGTTGAAGGTGAAATTTTGCTTGATGATGAAAATATTTATGATTCTGACGTAGATGTTGTGGAGCTTAGAAAAAGAGTGGGGATGGTGTTTCAAAAACCTAATCCGTTTCCAAAATCGATATATGAAAATATTGCCTATGGACCAAAAATTCATGGAATTGCCAGCAAGGGTGCAGAAATGGATGAGCTTGTTGAAGATTCTCTCAAAAAAGCATTTTTGTGGGATGAAGTAAAGGATAGGCTTCATGCTCCTGCTACGGCACTTTCAGGTGGGCAACAGCAGAGACTTTGTATTGCAAGGGCTATTGCAATGAAACCTGACATAATTTTGATGGATGAACCGGCGTCTGCGCTTGACCCTATTGCCACACAAAAGATTGAGGATTTGATATTCGAATTGAAAAAGAATTATACTATAATAATTGTTACCCACAGTATGCAACAGGCTGCAAGGGTTTCAGATTATACGGCCTTTTTTTACATGGGAAACCTGATAGAATATGGAGAGACCCAACAAATTTTTACGCAGCCAAAACTGAAGCAGACAGAAGATTATATTACCGGGAGATTTGGTTAATAAAAATCAACAATGGGTGATGACTATTTAAAACTACCAATCATCACCTTTTTTTAAGTGCTTATTTTGCTAATTTTTGTATTCAATTTTTGCTGACATCCTGTTTTTTTCAATTACTTCGTCAAGAAGGGCTTTTGTTTTTTCAGAGATAAGAATGTTTTCTATATTCTGTTTTACCTCTTCAAAGCTAAGTTGTTTTTCA
Organism: Deferribacteraceae bacterium; assembly: GCA_020054865.1. Classification (GTDB taxonomy): domain Bacteria; phylum Chrysiogenota; class Deferribacteres; order Deferribacterales; family Deferrivibrionaceae; genus Deferrivibrio. The sequence goes on along the minus strand of JAIHAR010000009.1, from coordinate 19,976 downwards.
GATTTTTTATCGGTTACTTTGAGAATATGATATCCAAATCTTGACTTGAAAGGTTTTGATATTTCGCCTTTGTTCATTTTAAATGCTACCTCTTCAAATTCCGGCACCATTTTGCCCCTCGGGAAAAATCCTAAATCCCCTCCGACTTGAGAGGAGCCATCTTCGGAATATTTTTTTGCTGCCTCTTCAAAATTAAGACCTTTTTTAATTTCATTGTATATTTTGTTAATTTCAGTTTCTGCCTTTTTTTCATCTCTGTCTTTGTTAAACAGAATGATAATGTGAGAAGCCCTGACTTCTTCCTGTTGTTTGAATGAGTCTTTGTTTTTTTCGTAAAACTCCCTGGATTCTTTGTCAGTTACTTTGACTTTTTCAGATGTTTTTTTCACATAATTCTGCAATATAATATTTTTTTTGATATTTTCTTTTATTTGTTGTTCATTCAATCCATTTTCTGCAAGATATTTGTTGTATTCCTGCTCAGATTTAAAATTGCCTTTTATCTTTTTGAAATCCTCTTCGGCAATTGAGTCAAGGTTTTTGGGAGCATTGTTCTGGGCAGTTAAATAAAGTAATTCCCTTTTGATTAAGTTTTCAAGAATACTTTTTTTGAGATTTATAACCTGAGGGTCGTTCATGTTGATACTTGAAGGCATTATCCCCTGCTTTATCAAAATGCTGCCAAATACTCCGTCAACTTCACTGCTGTCTATGTTTATCTTCCCGTTTATTGTGGCAAGGGTCTTTGCAAATAAAGCAGTAGTGAGAGTAAGAAACAATAGTGTTAAAAAAATTTTTTTCATAAATCCTCCGATTGTCTTTATTTTAATTTTAAAACAGTATAGATTATAGATTATAATAGACTTAAAAGCAATTAAAAGGTTCAAAATGAGATATTATAGTTTAAATATGTATTACAAAAAAAAATATGGTGAAAAAGTCAGAAAAATATCTGTTGATGCAGGTTTCACCTGTCCTAACAGGGATGGCAAAAAAGGGGAGGGTGGTTGTATTTACTGTGATGTATCCTCTTTTGTGCATGTCCCCGAGGGGGGGATAAAAAATCAGGTAAAAGAACAAATCAATAAGTCCCAAAGTAAGGGAGTAAATAAATTTTCCGTTTATTTTCAATCTTATTCCAACACTTATGGCGACATTGGTCTGATTGTTGACAGAATAAATGAAGCTTTAATTGATGATAGAATAGTTGAGATTTCAATTGGTACAAGACCTGACGTCATTGAAAATAATAAGCTTGAAGTTTTAAAAGAAAAATTTGGAAAATATAATATTGTTATTGAACTTGGTTTACAGTCAAAACACAATAAAACTTTGGAATTGATAAACAGGGGGCATACTTTTGAAGATTTTGATGATGCAGTTGATAGAATTAAAGCTTATGGATTTGGTGTATGTGCCCATATAATCTTGGGGCTGCCGTATGAAAATGAAAAAATGATGCTTGAAACTGTGAAATATGTTTCAGATAAACACTTAGATTTTGTAAAATTTCATCATTTGCATATCCTGAAAGGGACAAAACTTGAGCAGCTATATATTAAAGGAGATTTTAGTCTGCTGAGCGAGGATGAATATATTTATATCCTTGGAGAAAGTATAAAAATTCTGGATAAAGATACTGTTATTTCAAGGCTTGTAGGGGATTCCCCTAAAAATATTACAGTTGCTCCTGATTGGCCTGAAAGTAAGCTCAGTTTTTTAAACAGATTTAATCAGTACCTTGAATATAAAAATATATGGCAGGGCTGTGGAGGCTAACCTGAAATTTATTGCTACGCTAATATTTGAATATTTTAGTGTTATCTTGACGGTAATTTTGGTTATTATTGTGCTTTCAAACAGGAAAGAAGCAAGGGCTACTCTTGCGTGGGTGCTTTTAATTGTATTTTTACCTTATCTTGGTGCAGTTATATATATAATATTTGGAAATCCGAGATTAAAGATGATTGAGAAAAAAGTTAAAAGGAAAAAAGATATAAGGTATGAAATTGCAAGTGAAGTTACTGATGAGTATAAACTTTGTCTGATAGGTAACCTGGTTACGAAAATAAATGATATAAATCCGCTTCTTTGCGAAAACCTTGAGTTTCTTAACAGTGCGTCAATCAAATATGCAAGGCTTGCTGAGGATATATTGAGCGCAAAAGAGTATATTTTGATGGAATATTATGTTTTTAGGCAGGATGAGACAGGTAAATTTTTTATAAACCTGCTTAATAAAAAATTAAGGGAAGGGGTAAAGGTATATTTACTTTATGACGGTGTTGGTGCTATAGGCCTTTCAATTAAAAATACTTTGAGAGAATTTAAAAAGCTCGGGGGAAAATCTGCGGCATTTTTATCACCTTTCAATGTAAAATTTTTTACAAGGGTAAACTTCAGAAATCATAGAAAAGTTGCGATTATTGATGGAAAAGTGTGTTATATTGGTGGGATTAACATCGGAAATGAATACATTGGAGACCTTTTGAAGGGTTCAGATTGGATAGATGCACATATCAGGTTTTCAGGAGAAGCGGTGGTTGCGGCTCTTGAACTATTTGTAGAGGACTGGTATTTTGCAACCGGTAAGGATATAAGTAATTTTATAAAAAGACCTGAATGGAATATGAAAGGGGACACTTCGATGCACCTTATCCCTTCCGGGCCAGATGAAGAGTCATCTAAAATTTATAATACGATATTTACACTTATAAATGGTGCAAAAAAAAATATAAATATCCTTACCCCTTACCTTGTCCCTGATGAGCCAGTTGTGGAGTTATTAAAATTTGCATCCAATAAGGGGGTAGATATAAATATTATTCTGCCTGGCAAGAATAATCATCCTTTAGTTGCTGCGGCAGGTAGGTCATATTATGAGGATTTGGTCGACAGCGGAATCAAAATTTATGAAACTTCAAATACTATGCTTCATGCAAAAATAATTACTGTAGATGACCGTATTTCTTTGATTGGCTCTGCTAATATAGACAACAGAAGCTTTAAACTTAATTTTGAGCTTAGTGCCCTAATTTATAAAGAGAAATTTACAAGTACAGTTCTTAATTTTATTGAAAGCTATAAAAATGCAAGTGTACTGATTGATAATGAATTTTTAAAAAATAAAAAGTTATATGTCAAAATGTTTGAAAGTGCATGTAGGACTATTTCACCTGTTTTGTAATGCTGTTTTTCTTTTGTATTGTAACAGAAGTGTGTTTGTTGAAAAAATTATTACTGCAACCCATATAAGAATAAATGCATACAGATGATAAATTGTGAATTCTTCCTTGAACAAAAAGACACCTAAAAGAAAATTTATTGTTGGACCAATGTATTGAAGCATCCCAACTGTTGATAAATTAATATTTCTTACTGCTTCTGCGAAGAAAAGAAGAGGCAAGGCTGTAACGATACCGGCACCTGCAAGCATTAATTTATAAAAAATACCAAGGCTTACAAAGTGATTTGAATTATTGTTGAAAAGGATGAAAAAGTAAAAGGTAGCAGGTATAACCAGTATAAATGTTTCAACCTGAAGCCCTATTATAGGCCCGAGATTTGATATTTTTCTAAGACTTCCATAAACCGCAAAACTTATGGCAAGAGTCAGTGCTATCCATGGGAATCTGCCGTATCCAAGTGTAAGTATCATTACGCCGGTAGATGCAACAATAACAGCAAATATTTGTGTATAGGACAAATTTTCTTTGAAAAAGATACTTCCTATTACCACGCTTATCAGGGGATTTATGTAATACCCCAGACTTGTTTCGATAACATAGCCACTGTTTACAGCCCAGATGTATAAAAGCCAGTTGCCACCCACAATAATCCCGCTTAAAAAAGATATTTTTAGGTTTTTAAAGCTCAGTGCTGACGCAAATTCTCTTAATCTTTTCTGAAATATAAGGATGATAAACAAGAAAACAGTTGACCATATTATCCTGTGAATAAGGATTTCAAATGCAGGTATAACCTTGACCAGCTTCCAGTAAAGTGGGAGAAAACCCCAGATAAGAAATGCAAATATAGCTGACAATAGCCCTTTCAGTTTATTGTTCATCTGAAAATCTTTTTGAAGAAGTGTTTGACATCCTCAATTACAATATATAGTGAAGGTACCAGCACAAGAGTAATCATTGTCGCAAAAATGATTCCAAAGCCCAATGAAATAGCCATAGGTATTAAAAACCTTGCCTGTATGGATGTTTCAAAAATCATCGGCATAAGGCCAAAGAAAGTGGTAAGCGTGGTAAGCATAATTGGCCTGAATCTCTGGACACCTGCCTCTACAACCGCTTTGTATGGGTAAACTCCATCTCTAACTTTTCTGTTTGCAAGATCAATTAGTACAAGTGAATCATTAACGACGACTCCTGAAAGGGCAACTATTCCCATAATACTTACAAGACTTAATGAATATCCCATTAAAATGTGGCCTATTATTGCACCTATAATGCCAAAAGGGATGCTTATCATAATAATAGCAGGTTGTATATAACTTTTAAAAGGTATTGCCAGTATGAAATAAATTCCAATCAATGCAAAAATTAGCCCACTGAAGAGTGCATCTGTGCTCTCACGCCTGTCAGCTTCTTTCCCTTCGAGACTATAGGTGAGTCCATGATATTTTTCAGAAAGTATGGGGAATATTTTGTTTTTTATTTCACTTAATATTTCCTGTGTTCTTTTTTGGGGGGTTACATCTGCGGTAACGGTTACTATTCTTTTGTTATCTACACGATTAATCGAAGTATAAGCCCTTGAATATTTGATGTTAGCTATTTCTTTTAAAGGTACTTCTTCACCTGTTGGGGTTTTGATTATCATATTCTCAAAAGTATTGATATTTTCTCTGTCATTTTTACTTAGTCTAACGGTAATTTTTAGTTCGTTTCTTCCTCTTTGCTGTGTAATAGCCTCATTTCCGTAATATCTGCTTCTAAGTTCTCTCGAAATATAGTTAGGTGTTATGCCGAGCATATATGCAAGTGGTTTGAGTGTTATATCAATCTGTTTTTTACCGTGAGTAATACCATCATCAATATCTGAAACAATAGGGTATTCATCAAGGAATTGTGCGAGTTCCTTTGCAGCTTTATTAAGTGTTGATACATCCCTGTGACTGAGTTGTACGCTCAAAGCAGCTCCGGCGCCTGGCCCTCCGAAATCGGAAGCAAATTTCAAATTTTCAAGTCCAGGAATATTACCTATGTGTTTTCTTAATTTCTCGACAAGTTCATATGTGTTTATTGGCCTTACATCCGGAGGAGTGAGGAATATCAGAATCCAGAATGTATTGTTGTTGACATAAGAGAGTTTACCGGTGTAGAGATTCTCTCCACCATTTTCTTTTAATACGGTATCTGACTTATTAAGTATGAAGTCTCTTATTTTAATGGTATCTTCAACCGGGGAATCAAGGGGGAGTGTTCCGCTTATATATGCAAAGTCAGATTCAACTTTTGGAAAAAGTGTAAAGCCAAGTCTACCTGTTTTGACATATGTTAGAAATATAAATAATACACATATTCCCAATATCACCGTAACATATCGATACTTTAAAGCAAGAGTTATTGATGGTCTGTAGATTTTATCAATTAGCCTTACAAATCCTTTACTGAATTTTTCCTGAAAAGCGTTAAAATACTTTAAAATTATATTTTTAGGTTCATTTTTTTGGTGTCCTATATGAGCCGGAAGTATGAAGATAGATTCGATTAAAGATATTGCAAATACTGTTACTACCACTGCCGGAATGTTGACAAATATTTTCCCCATAACACCTGGTATAAAAAACATAGGCATAAAAGTAATTATGTTGGTAAGTACACTAAACACAACAGGGAAGGCTATCTCCTTTGCGCCTTTTATGGCTGCATCCATAAAACTCATCCCATTTTGCCTGTAATAATAGATATTTTCACCTACAACTATAGCATCGTCTACAACGATACCAAGTGAAATAATATAGGCAAAAAGGCTTATCATGTTTATGCTTACATCAATTGAAGGAAGAAAGAGAAATGAGCCTAAGAAGGATATCAGGATACCAAGTGTGACCCAGAATGCTAATCTTAACTCAAGAAATAGGGTCAGAAGAATAAAAACAAGCGCAAGTCCAAAATATCCGTTTTTTAAGAGCAGATTTATTCTTTGTTTGTAAATATCTGATCTGTCATCAGTATAATCAATGTAAATACCTTTGGGAAGCTCCACTTTTAGTCTTTCGATAATCTGTTTTACTTTGTCAGCAACCTGTATTGGTGTTTGTTTTCCAACTCTGTACACTTCTATACCTATGGCAGGCATACCGTTATAGTTTAGATATATATCGTTTTCATAAAAGCTGTCCTGAAATGTTGCCAGATCTTTTAAATATACAATTGTTCCATCTGAATTGTATTTTATAGGTATGTCTTTAAAATCTTCCGCAATGTATTTTTTACCCTTAAAACGCAGGAGTATTTCGCCGCTCTTTGTTTTTATGCTACCTGCAGGGACATCTTTTGAGTTTACTGAAATAGCCGATGCAATGTCATTAATATTGAGGTTGTATTTTCTTAAGTTTTCAATGGGGACGTCTATTTTGATTTCAAGGGGCTTTTCACCTAAAAGCTCTACCATTGTAATATCTTCGTCCTGCAAGAGTTCATCACGAATAAGTTCAGTGTAGTTTCTTAGTGTTTTGTCGTCTACATTGCCATAAACTATTGGAGTAATTACCCTGCTGCTTCTTGAGGGGATTTCAATTATTGGCTTTTCCACATCTTCGGCAAATGTGGAAATCCTGTCAACGGCATTTTTTACATCTTCATAGACTCTTTGCAGTTGTTTGGTTTCCACGACTTCTATACTGATTGTAGCAGAGCCTTCATTCGCAGTTGAGCTCACTTTTTTTATCCCCTCAATATCCTGTATTGCTTCTTCAATGGGGAGTAACACACCTGATTCTACTTCTTCTGGGCTTGCACCCGGATAAGCAACTGTTATTCTCACCTCATCAAGATCAAACTGAGGGAATACTTCCTGTTTGATATTCATAGACATTAAAAAACCGCCAACAAGAAATATAAGCATCAGTATATTTGCAGCTACAGAGTTGTTTGCCATCCAGGCGATGGCACCTTTGACCGGTCTATTTTTGTTCATTATCTAATTTTACCTCTTCAAGCATCAGGCCTTCAATTGCGTTAGGTATGTTTGTAGTGACAATTTTATCGCTGTTAGCGAGACCTGATTCAACATATGAATAGTTTTCATCGCTATAAACAATTTTAACATTACTTATCTTAAGCTTATTGTCTTTGAAAATATAGATTTTATTATTGTCTCTGATATATTCTGTTTTTACTTTGAAGACATTTTTTAATGTTATTCCTTCGAAAACAACTTTTACTTTATTGTTTATTAATAAGGGATTGGATGGATTATCAAAAGGGGATTCAACATTTATTAGCAGTTTTGCAAGAAGCCCGTTTGACTCTGTTTGAGGAATCAACCTGAGAAATTTCCCTTTAAAGACATGTCCATTTTGTTCGTTTAAATTGGTAATTTTTACATATTTTTTGCTTTGATTTTCTATATCAATAAATTTGAGTTTATAATACGGAATACTTGCTTCAATCCATACTTCATTTTTGTTTATCCCTTTAAGAATTGTGGAAGAAGGTGAAACATATGAGCCAAGTGAAGCGTTTTTTTCGGTTACTATAATATCAAATGGAGCAAAAACAGAAGTTTTTTCAAGATTATTTATCGCTGTATTTAGCTCAGCCCTTGCAAGCTCCACTGCTGCTTTTGATTTTAGAAGTTGAGGCTCTCTCAAGGCAATACTTAAATCAGCTGAAGTGTTGTCAAGAATACTGAGGCGCTTTGCTAATTCGAGTTCCTTTTTTGCTACATCGCTGCTTCCAAGTTCAAGCTTGTAATCTGCTTCTGCCTTTTTAAGGCTTGCTTCGGCTTTTAGCACCTGATTTTTGTATTCGGTATCGTCAATTTTTGCTACAAGCTCCCCTTTTTTAATTACATTCCCAGGAATAATTTTATCAGAAATATAAACTATCTTTCCGCTAACCTCAGATGTAAGGGCAAGGGTATCAGAAGCTTTGACAATTCCAAAAGATTCTATAGTAATGGTAAAATTATTTGCAGCAACTTCCTCTGTCTCCACTACAGCTTTCATCTGCTGGGGAGGTTTGCGCTTGGGTTTAGGTTTGCTTGATACGAGATATTTTACTGTTAAGAAAGTTGCCGAAATAATAGCTATTATTAACACAAAGGCAAGTAATCTTTCCCACCAGCTTTTTTTTGGGAGATAACCCAGATTATTGTTTTCCATTTTCTGCTCCGGCTAAAATCTCATTTACTGAATTATCAATCCATTTGCCACCAATGGATTTGTAAAATGCAATTCTGTTTGTAATAATATTATATTTCAAATCTACAAGCTCCTTTTTCTTTGTATAAAGAGATATTTGATCGTTGAGATAAATTGAAAAGTCTGTATCGCCGCTTAAATACCTTTCACGCTGTTTTGTTAAGATTTCTGATATTAATGAAATTTCATTTTTAATATAGTCAACTGACTCATAGTATTTTTTTTCAGTAATAACAGAGTCTGATATTTCACTGTAAGCAGTAAGAAGTGTATTTTTGTAGTCGAATATTTTTTCCTCTAAAATTTTTTTTGTTTTTTCCACCTCGAGTTTTCTTTTTCCTGCATCAAATACAGGTGCAAGGAGGTTTGCTATAAGGTTTAGTGACCAGTTTTCAAAAATGGTATTTATTTCAGTGGAAGAATAAGTGAATGATGATGAGAGTGTCAGGGATGGAAGTCTGTTTGCTTTTGCTGCAGAAACATCCCAGGCAGCAGATTCTATTTGATAATATTTACTTAAAACGTCAGGTCTGTTCATTACCACATCGAAGTTGATTTCATCAAAGTTTATTGGCTTTAACATCAATGTATTGTCTATACCTAAATCTGCGACCTCATTCCCTCCTGTGAGAATTTTTAATTTATTAAAATATATTTGTCTGTTAAGTTTAAGTGCTGTTAGAGAATCTTTTATGTTTTCAATATTTTGTTTTTGTTTTAATACGTCTGTTATTGAGACTGAGCTATTTTTGTATCGCTCAACAAGTACTTTCAAAATTGCTTCGTTTGTATTTAGTTGATCTTCAGTAATTTTTATTTTTTCATTTATGGATATTATGGCAAAGTAGTTTTCAGCAATCTGGGCTGAAAGAGACAAGAGGAGTGTTTTGAGATTTTCTTTTGTTGTAAGATATGAAAATTCTGCGCTTTTTTCTGCAGATTTTATTTTGTTAAAAAGGTCGATTTCGTAGCTCAGGGTTAAACCAAGGGCGTAAGAATCAACTGATGACTCACCGGATTTTTGTGTATCGCTTTTGGTCAATGTAGTGGATGCATTTAAATTAACATTTGGATAGTTTGATGAAGAGCTTTGTTTAAATGTTATATTGGCTTGCTCGAGCCTTTTTATTGCAGACTTTATATCAAAATTTTCTCTAAAAGACATTTCGATGAGATTGTTTAACTTGTTGTCATTAAATACATACCACCAGTTTGTGTCAAATGTTGATATATTATCGGAAGGTTTTTTTATCTCTATATTGGGTTTAAATGAAACACATGAAGTAAAAACAATAAAGATTAAAACAATAGATATTTTCTTCATTATGCACCACGTAATATATGCTGGAGATTTGATATTATATCAAAAGTTCATAAAGTAAAGATAATTAATTTTTAATACAAATTTTAAATAAAAAAAAGCCCCTGTTAAGGGGCCTTTTTAGTCAACCTGTACAAATTTATCTTTGCCAACACCACATACCGGGCATTTATCAGGTACATCATCAATAGCAATGAAGCCACACACTGGGCAGAGATAGATATTATCTGTATCAATATCTTTACCGGCTTTTACTGCCTCAAGAGCTTTGCTGTAAAGTTCAGCATGCACTTTTTCAGCCTTAAGGGCAAAATTGAACATTACTTTTGCCTTGTGGTTATCTTTTTGCGCTTCATCAAACATTGGAGGATACATTTCTGTATATTCATATGTTTCACCATCAATGGCAGCCTGTAAATTTTCTGCGGTTGAGCCAATCATTTCAAGGGCATTTAAGTGCCCTTCGGCGTGTATTCTTTCAGCTTCAGCAGTTGTTTTGAATAGTTTGGCAATGTTCTTAAAACCTTCTTTTTCTGCTTTTTTTGCAAATGCTCTGTACTTTTGGTTAGCCTGGCTTTCACCGGCAAATGCTTCTTTTAGGTTTTCTTTGGTGCTCATTCTCATTCCTCCTTATAAAATTTATTCTGCAGGTGTATTTCCCGAACTTGTAATTTTGCTTCTTTCAATCGATTGCAATGCAAGGTATTTGTCACCAAAATCTTTTAAGTTGTCAAATTCTGTGTCAAATTGATCAAAGTGATTTTCTTCTTCCAATATAATATCTTCAAAAAGTTTTTTTGTTACAGAGTCGCCGTGTTCGGCACATTGTTTTGCAAATTTGTTATAAAGCTCTACAGCTTCTTCTTCCAATTTTGTTGACATTTCAATCATTTTGGTTACGTCAGTAATCTTTTCCACATCTTTGGAAGCTTTCAGTTCCACTTCACCTTTCAAAAACAAAATTCTTTCAGCAAATTTTTCAGCATGGATCATCTCCTGAATTGCTATTTGCTTAAACATTTTTGAAAGCAGGTCATACCCTCTGTCGTCACAGTGAAAGTGAAAATACATGTATTGCTGCAGTGCTCTGACCTCTTCTTGAAGTGCCTGATTTAAAAGCGGTATAGAATTTTTGTGCATAATTACCTCCTTTTTTCTCATAGTATACCATATATTTTTTAAATATGTGAATAAATGTAAGTTCTTAGCTTTATCTTGTCAAGAAAAAATATTTAATAATAAAAATTATTAATTAGTAAAATTATTGACAACTTTTTCTTTATGTTTATTTATATGCTTATGATAAAAAGAGATAGTACTAACCTGTTAAAGAAAAGTAACTTAAAAGTGACTCCTCAAAGGTCAGCGATACTCGAAGTGATACAAAATGAAGGTCATATTGATATCGAACGACTTGTTGAGAAGGTGAAGGGCATAATACCTTCAATTTCTGTTGCAACAATTTACAAAAATTTAAACTCTTTGATTGAAAGCAATATAGTGTCAGAATTGCCCTTGCCAGGAAGAAAAAAAATGTATGAAATCACTCATAATAAACACATTCACTTTGTTTGCAAAAATTGCAACTCTCTTGAGGATATTGAAGTTGATAGTTTGGAATTTGTTAAAATTTTTCAAAGCAAATTTGCACCCAATATTGATGATTTCGATGTAACTCTTTATGGCATCTGTAAAAAATGCCAAAACAAATAATATTATAAAATTTCCGGTGAAGGTTTATAGAAAAAATACCCTTGTGAAAAGTCAATCCCTAAATCCACAACCTTGCTGAAAATTTCGGCGCTTGAAACGTATTCGGCAATGGTTTTACATCCCAATGTCTTTGCTATTTCGTGTATATTTTTAACTATCTGCATGTTGTTAAAATCTGTATGTATATTTTTAATTATAGAACCATCGATTTTTATATAATCAATTTGTATTGAGATTAATTTGCTAAAATTGGAAAATCCTGAGCCAAAATCATCAAGGGAGATTTTAAAACCTATTTCTTTTAATTTATTGATTTCACTTTCAAGAAGATAAAAATCCTCGCTTTCCACAAGCTCCAAAGTTATTGTATTTGCATCTATATGATACTCATCTAACTTTTTTGTCAAAAAACTTGCAATGTCTGCTTTTATATCTTGAGGGGTAAGGTTTATTGCAACCTGAATATTTTTGTCTTTAATAACTTTCAAGACTTCATTAATCATTATTTTTGTAAGCTCTTTGATTTCACCTGTATCTGTGGCAATGTTCATAAATTTATCAGGGGAGTAAATTTTATCATTAACAGAAATCCTCATTAATGCCTCATATTTATCAATTGCTTGAGAGTGATTGTTAATAATTGGCTGAAAAAATGGGATAATTTTACAATGTTTGTTTTTGGGAAGATTTTTAAATGTAAGCATCCAGAATCTGTTTTCTTTATATCTTTTTTCGATATCATTGATTTGGCTGTAAAGAAGGATATCAAGATTGGTTTTTTTCGCCTCAAGAAGGGCGATTTCTGCCATCTTTAGCTGAGCAAATGGATAGTTTTCATCTTTTAATTCAAGGTCTTCACAGGTAGCAATACCCATTCTGATATCAACAGGAATATCTAATTTATCTATTTTTATATTTTTTTCATTTAATTTCTTAAAAATATCATAATAAAAGTCGTTGCTTAGATTGCAATTAACCCCTATTGAATCATAAATTACAAATACATTTCCATATAATCTATAAAATCGGAAATTTTCTGAAAGCTCGCTCTTTAGTAATTTCGAAAATTCTACAAGAAACTTATCCCCTATATCATAGCCGTAAAGAGAATTGATCTGACGCATGGATTTTATGTCGGTAAGAATTATAATTGTTTTATTATAAATTAGCTCAAGCATATCTTTTATGAGCTTATTCTTGTTGGGCAGGCGAGTAAGTTCGTCAAAGTTTGCAGCAATTTCAAGTTGATTTTGTTTGTTTTTTAGTTCTGTAATATCAAAAAGATAAATTAGATATATTTCTTCATCGTTTAAAAAGTTACCTATTAACTTGTAATATTTGTTATCTCTGCCAAAAAATTCTATATCTATTTTCTGATTGTTCAATCGGCACTCAGCGATAAATCGCATATATTTTTTATATAATGAAATATTTTATCTGCAGCGTTGTTTTTGTATATTACTTCTCCTTTTTTATCGGAGAGCATAACAGGCTCAGGGTTATATTCGGGGAGGAATTTTAGTTTGTCTATCATAGCCTAAAGTATCATTTTTTGGGGAATATTTCAAGAATTAAACTTCTGGGGAGACTTACAAAAGCTGAAAGGCGACGCCCGGAATTGAACCGGGGTAAGCGATTTTGCAGACCGCTGCCTAACCACTCGGCCACGTCGCCAAAACTGAGGTTGTATGTATAAAATCAAATTATAAGAAAATCAAGAGTTTTTTTGAAAAAATTAGACTGAAATTTTTGCAAAAAATTTGTTGACAAACAAAATCTATTTTTATATATATTCACTCCCAAGTGGTTGCGGGTGTAGCTCAGTTGGTAGAGCGCGACCTTGCCAAGGTTGAGGTCGCCGGTTCGAGTCCGGTCACCCGCTTTTTGTACACATTTCATACACCTTCATATTCCTTCATATTCTGTTATTTATCAACTATTTATGCTATTTCGAGCAGTTTTCCTATTGTCAGAAAAAACCTTTTTTTTACTCCAAAACGAGTAAAAAAACGAGTAAAAACACGTTTTTGGTATGTCTTTACTCGTTTTTGCAAAGAAGTATCTTATTGACAGTAAGTTATAAGATATTTTTTTTCGTTTTGACGCTGAAACTTTACTCGCCGGTATTTTATAAAAAAATACGAGGTGTAGTTATGGCAAAAAAGAATATGTCAGAACGAGAAATTATGAGACTAAAAGCAGGTACTGTCATCAAAAAGTACAGAGTGTCAGACAGATTTGCCGATAGATCCTACATCCAGAAATTAGAACTCTTATATATACTACTAATCCTATAGAAAGTTTTAATAGTAAATTGAAAAAGGTCAGTAAAAATAGGGGTGTATTTCCTACAGAAGAATCATTGTTTAAATTACTATATTTAGCTATAAATGATATATCACAAAAATGGAATGGCAGAATAAAAGATTGGTCGAAAATTTACCCGCAACTATATATTTACTTTCAGGAAAGGATTGACAGGTTTACAAATGGTTAATATCATAAATAACAAAATTGGGATTTACACAAAAAACGTTACAGGGTCCTCCGTTACGGTCACGAGGTGTGTCTAACTCAAATTTACCAGATGAACTCTTTATTGTCTTTGTATTATAACCGTTGCGACGATTGCTTCTTCCTGAATCATGCTCCTGATTAAGATGGCTATTTATCTCTGCTTCAAGAGCTGTTTCTACCAACTCTTTAATCAATGGTGTCAATATCCCATCTTTGCCTGTTAATTTCTTGCCTGAAAGTAATTCTTGTACCGCTTTTTCAAAATTAAATCCTTTTTCCATGTCAAGGCTCCTTGTAATTTATTCTCTATTATAACACCTTGACACGAAATTATGAACGGTCTCAACTGTAACAGAAAAAATAGTAATTTATGATAAAAAAGGCATGCATATGCATGCCTTTTTTCTTTTGTGATTAATTTAGTTTCTTTATCAAATTTTCTGCAAGTTCTTGGTTATGAGGCAAAATAGCTTTTATCCTATTCAATTTTTCTAATTTATTTTTATCTTCTTTGAATTTGATTTTGAGAGTATGAATTTTTGCGTATAAAAGGTTATATTTATTTAGCTGGTTTTCATATTTATTTTCATCAAAAGGTATGGAAAAATCAATCCCTTTTATATTCCAAGCATCTTTAACATAATTAAATGGTGCAAAATCATCTATGTGTCTACTTTCTACTGGAACAATTTCACTGTATTTAAAATCGCCAAATTCCATCCCATTTTTACCAGCCTTTATAATATAAGAGCCATAGAAAGGTTTTTTTACATCTGTTTTCACAGTGTAGGCAAACCAACTTGTTGCAATTTGCTCATGGCTTGAGTGACAACTGTTGCAATTTCTCCCTTTACCTATTCCGTGTGACATTTTATCCATTTGAATCCAGGCAAGCATATTATCATTATTCTTTAATCCTTTGAACAGCCCTGTGATTATATACATGTCATTTACTTCATCAGGATTTCGTTCAATAACAAATTCCTTGGGTTCACCAATTTCTGTTTTACCTTCTACTATAGTTTTATTGATTTTTCTGACCATCAGTCCGGTTTTTTCTACATTGCCATTAATGTTCATAACAGCCATAGGGTATGGTTTTACAGGTATCCATTTTCCAGTAGCTGGATGCTTAACTAAAGTTGGCATACTTCTCACGCCATAGTACTCTTTATGTTTTGTAAAGTAATTGAACTGTCCTTCAGAAATACCAGGACCCCAAAAAGTAAACTGATAAGCACCTACTTCCTGAATATGGCAGGATGAGCAGTCAACATTTTTATGATTGTTGCTTGTTTTTACTGCTTCAACAATTTCAGCGTGGCACTTTGAACACGACTCTTTGGCATCATTTGAAGCCAGATGACCAAAACTATGATTTTTCATCTTATGGCAATCTGTACAATTTATATTATTTTTAGAATGAACATCAGCTGGCAATTCTCCGTATGGAAAAGCAAATTCTTCACGCAAATACCCGGCTCCTCTTCTTCGATCCATAGGCCCAGCATGACAAATTGTACCTTTTCCGCTACCGTAACAGCTTAAATTCTCAACTTTCTTGGTAAAGAGGTGTCTGGCATTTGATTTTTTAAAGCCTTCGTAATGGCAGTCATTACAACTTGCATGACATTTATTACAACCTCTATTTAAACCATCATTCATCAATTTAGTAAAATCTTTTGTACACTCACCTTTTATTTTGTTGAAGTTATCACCCCACCAAACACCACAGTTTTGTGGTCCGGGAGGGTTTTTAGTCCAATTTGTAAATGCTCTCTGATATTTATTTAACCCCTTTCCTGATTTATTGTAACCTTCTGTTTCATTTTCATGACATTTTCCGCATGTTTCTTTAGCTATTTTAGGTGAATAGGCGAATGTTTTTGGGTCGTGATCGTGGTAGAAAAGTTGCATTAATTTTTTAATTCCATATTTTTGTTCAGCTTCCTTGGTAGGTTTTCTAAGCAAAAGCTTTGTTCTATCTTCACCTTTAGGTTGTATGGGAGCATAATTTGTTACTTCCCTTCCTATAGCCTCATATTTATGTTCTTTTCCAATGGCAGCGTAAAATGGTTTTGGCATACCTTTGTGAGCTTCATCTTTATCCATTGTCTGATTGTTACCAAGGTGACAGTCAACACAAGTAGGAGCTCCCTCCATGTTGACTTCTTTATCTACCTCTGCTGGGTCAAGATACATTTGGGGAAAACCAAGTTTTTCTAATAATTTTTTGTCTGAATGACATTTTACACAGGTAGAATCTAGATCATACCCATATGATAAAACTGCAGAAAATAATAAAAATAATGATAATAGTAAATACTTCTTCATATAATTGCCTCCTGATAGAATTATTTCATTTTTAATAAACAAAAAGAATGCCATTTGGCATTAAATTACAAAAGTTAAAAAACTAATTCTAACAATTGGATACAGACTAACAGTTTTGATTGTTTTAGTGTTGTGTTGAAAATTGCAAATTTTGTGTTGCAAATTACAACACAGGAAAAGGTTTTATAAAATTTCGTATTCTTTTAGTTTTCTATAAAGAGTAGATCTATCTATTTTAAGTATTTCAGATGCTTTCTTTTTGTCGAAATTAGTATGACGCAGCACTTTTAGTATATGTTCTTTTATGACCTCATCAATACTTTTTAATTCGTTATTGGAGAAACATTTTTCGACAACGATTGATGAGTCGGTAATATATGGGCCTGTTTCAATGATCATTGCTCTTTCTATTAAATTCGAAAGTTCTCTAATATTACCTGCAAAGTTATATGATAACAAAATATCTTTTGCTTTATCGGTAAAATCAATTATTTTCTTGTTAAGATATTTATATTTTTCTAAAAAGTAATAAGCTAAAGGCATTATATCATCTTTTCTTTTTCTTAATGGTGGTAATTCTATATTAATCACATTTAATCTATAGTATAAGTCTTGTCGGAATTCATTTTTTTCTATTAACTCATTCAATCTTTTGTTTGTAGCAGCTATTATTCTTACATCACTTCTTTCCGGGAATTCTGATCCAAGTGGATAAAATTCTTTAGTCTCTATAAAACGTAGTAACTTAGCTTGAATATTTAAAGGGATTTCTCCAATTTCATCAAGAAAAAGTGTGCCACCGTTAGCTAATGCAATTAAACCTTTTTTATTTTTATCAGCACCAGTGAAAGCTCCTTTTTTATAACCGAATAGTTCACTTTCAAAGACGGTTTCTTGCAAATTTGCACAGTTAATGGAAATTAAAGGTTTTACATTTCTTGGACTGTTTTCATGAATAAATTTAGCTACTAATTCTTTTCCTGTTCCAGACTCACCATTAATTAAAACTGTAGAGTCTGAATATGCAACTTTTTTGGCTAAATTTAAAATATCTTGCATTACCTTAGAAACAAAAATAATTTTGTTTTCTTTATCTTGAAAATTTATTTTTTGTCTAATATTGATAGTATCTTCGATCTGCCTTAATTTTATTTTTAAAACTTCTGTATCAATTGGTTTTAACATATAATCAAAAGCACCTAATTTAATCGCTTCAACAGCTTCTTCTATAGTTCCGTAACCAGTAATTAAAAGAATATATGTGTCATTTGATATTTTTTTTATTTTTTCTAAAAGTTCCATCCCTGATATTTTAGGAAGTTTAATATCAGAAATCACAACATCTACAAAATTTTCTTCAATGTAAAGTAATGCCATTTCAGGATCAGAAAATCCTTTGATATTAAATTGATCATTTAAACTGCGAACCAGGGTATTGTTTAAAACTTTATTATCTTCAATTAAAACTATCTTCATAAACCTTAAACCTTATTATAAATTTTGTACCAATTCCTTTCTTAGACTCAACATCTATCATTCCCTTATGATCATTAATTATTTTGTAAACCAAAGAGAGGCCTAATCCCATCCCTTTATCTGGAGACTTTGTAGTGTAAAACGGATTAAATATTTCACCCAATATCGATTCATCAATACCCTCACCATTGTCTTCTATTTCTAATATTATCATATTATTATTTCTTTTTAAATTAATATTTATTTTTCCGCACTCTTTAACTGCGTCAATGGAATTTAATACAATATTAAGTATTGCTTGTTGAATTAATGTGCGATTTCCTGTGATTTTGCAACTTTCTAATTTCATTTTAAAATTTATTTTGCTGAAATCTTTCTGCAAATAAATTACTATTTTTTCAATAACATCTTTAAGATCAATTACATCTCTAATATCGCTACTTCTATATTTTGGATCTAATAATTTTAGATTGTATATTATTTCTACGCATTTTTTTGCTTCCTCTTTAATTGCTTTTATATCTTCAATATTTATGGTGCCAGTATTATTAAAATTTTTTAACAGAAGGTCACAAAGTAGCAGTATTGAATTTAATGGAGAATTAAGTTCATGGCTAATTCCTGCAGATAATAACCCAATGGAACTAAGTCTATTTAAAAGTTCCATTTTTTTTTGCTTATCTTGAATTTCACATATATACCCTCTTAATGATTGAGCCATATTTTGAATTGAATCTGCAATTTCTTTTAATTCTTTGTCCATATTAGAGGTATTAATTTTATAATCTAAATTACCAGAGCCAAAAATATTCAATGCGTTTTTTATATATTTTATTGGTTTTAAAAATTTGGAACTAAATATTAATGAAACTAAAATACTAAGGAAAATTGAAAAAGATAGAATAGAAAATAGATTTCTTTTCAAAACATTTAATATATTAAAATAATACGAAGAATAAAGGACTGTACATACTATCCATTTTTGATTTTTATCTTTATAAGGATATATTGAGTCAAAAGCCATTATATTATCATTAATATTTATGATACCAGATTCATTATTTTTAATAATTTGAAAGTATTTGTCTCCATAAATATTTTGAAAATAATATTTTGTGTTGTATTGGTTTGCAAATTCATAATATTTGTTTTTATGGAATAAAAATATACCATTTCTATCATTATCTTTTAAATTAACTTCAACTAAAAAAGCAAAACCTATTTCAGGTTTTATTTTACTTATGAATTCCCCAATTTTTAATCCCCAAAAGTTAATAATTAAATAACCATATCTTTGATTATTTATATATATAGGAAACATTGTTCTTATCATTGCAGGACAAAATTTTGTTGTTTCAGGAAGTTTTCCTCTTTCAAAATTAGATAATAAAACAGTCTCTCCTTTAGATTCCAAAATCTTTTTAAAAAAATTTTTTTGAGAGATATTTATGGATGAAAACTCTTGCAACCTAGAAAGTATCTTACCTTCTCTGATAAAAATTTTAATATTACCTTCTAAATCAGTAATTCTTAAAGCCTGGATTAGCCCTATATGATTGTTATAGTTTAATAATTTATCTTCAATGTATTTTTTATTTTTATAATTATCTTTCAAGTATGTTTTTATAGCATCATCCTTGGCGATAAGGTATGTAATATCTTTAATGTGATTCAAAAAGGCGTTAATTGATTTCTTTGACTCAGAAGTGAGTATTTTTGCTTGATTATTTATTTCGTATTCTATTATTTCTCCTGAATGATAGTAATTAAAATATGTAGATAGCAACAAAATTACAGTAATTAATGTGATTATATAAAGAGCTAATTTTATTTTCATTATATTTATTAAATGATAATTTCGTTAAAATGTCAATTTTAGTCTACTGTAGTCTCTCCGTTTTTTCATATAATAAGGCATAGTGAACTTTTTGGTAATAGGAAATCTTCTATTGTCAGCTGCTTTGGCTTTTTTTCTTTCACAGCCTGTGCAAAAATAAAATATTAATTCCAGAGATAGCTGTAAATAAAATGTTTAACGTTTTATCTCTAAGATGCCCCCTTTTGTCAAGACTTTTTTTACTCTGCCATCACCCCATTTTTTGCACCTTTAAGCCACAAGTAAACTTTTCTTTCTTCTCATTTTTCCTAACTCATTAATCCGCTGTCTTTTTTCCTCAATCTTAAAATAATAATCTAATTTAAAGTAACACACCTTATCCGATTCATAAA
>JAIHAR010000031.1 GCA_020054865.1 Deferribacteraceae bacterium | reverse complement strand
AGAAATTTTGCATTTTTTTCAGTTTGTTGCTTGATTTCTTCTATTATCTCATCGCTTATTGATATGGTGCAGAATACCTTTTGTTTTGTGGCTTTTATAAAATCTATTTCAGCTGATTTGTCCCAGATAATGTAATCTTTTCCAAGTATGTTCATCAAAAGAAGCATGATGTGAGGGTCAGTCATTGAGTAGAGACTTCCTCCAAAGTGTGTCCCCACAGCATTTCTGTTGTACCATCTTAGGACCATGGATACTTTCAGCTCTTTCCAGTTATCCTTTATGTATTCAATTTTTATACCGGCACCCAAGTAAGGTGGGTAAATGTTCAGCAAAAATTTCATCATTTTAGGCGAAACGTACATTTTGACTCCAATATTTTTTTATTATTTATTATGAAGATAACGTAAAGTCAAATAAAATTTTGTGATATTTGGCAAGGGCTATCCCTATATTCTATGAAATTTTGAAATATTTAATTGACAAAATTTACCCTATTTATAGTTTAATAGTAAGATGTCTAACTATTGGAGATTGAAATGTCTAAATTGGAAGAAATATCTTTAAAGACTCTTGTTAAACTTTTAAGAGCTTCAGATTCCGTTTCAGAAGATGTTCATAAACACTTGAAAGATTACGGATTAACAGTCAGTCAGTTTGGGGTGCTTGAGGCTATTTACCATTTAGGCTCAATGTCTCAGAGTGATATCGCAAAAAAAATTTTGAAGAGCGAAGCAAATATTGTGACCGTAATAGATAATCTTGAAAAAAGGGGTTTTATAAAAAGAGTCAAAAATGAAAAGGACAGAAGATATATAAACATTGTGCTTACAGATAAGGGGAAAACTTTAATAGAAATCATATTTCCTCAGCATAAAAAAATTGTAGCTGAAAGATTTTCATGCCTGAGTGAAGAGGAAATATTGCTTCTTGGAGATTTGTGCAGGAAGCTTGGCAAAAATATGCCGAAATAAATTACAAAACAGGAGGTAGCATATGACAAAAGTATTGGTATTGTTTTACAGTATGTATGGACATGTTTATAGGCTTGCAGAAGCGGTAAAAGAAGGGGCGCTTTCAGTTGAGAATGTCGAAGTAAAACTTATGCAGGTGCCTGAGCTTATGACAGAAGAGCAGCTTAAAAACGCAGGGGCATTTGATGCGAAAAAAAGTTTTTCTCATATACCTGTTGCAAAGGTTGATGATCTTGCTGAGGCTGATGCAATAATTTTTGGTACACCTACAAGGTTTGGAAATATGGCAGCTCAGATGAAAAATTTTCTTGATCAGACAGGTGGTTTGTGGGCAAAAGGTGCATTGATAGGCAAAATTGGTTCTGTGTTTACTTCCACCGCTTCACAACATGGCGGCCAAGAGACTACATTGACGAGCTTTCATACAGTTTTGCTGCATCACGGAATGATTATAACCGGGGTACCATACTCTGAAAGCAGGCTATTAAGTATGAGTGAAATTACGGGCGGTACACCGTATGGTGCTTCCACTATTACTGACCATGACGGAAGCCGTATGCCAAGTGAAAATGAAATTGAAATTGCGAAGTTTCAAGGCAAACACGTGGCTTTGCTTGCAAAAAAGCTGAAATGATGTGATTAAATTATGGTCTCTGTAGTTAAATGCAGAGACCATTTAAATTTCTTATCTTACTTAAGTAATTATAAAAGTGTTTAATCGATTTGAACATAGGGTTAAAATATATAAAAATTTATTAAATTTATTTGACGATTAGGTAATTATATGATAAATTTATTACATGTTATAAGGAGGTGTGATATGAAAAGATTTTTATTATGTTTAGTCTGTGTGATTGCTTTTAGTTTTAGCGTATCTGCTGCAGAAAATCCTGTTGCTGCAAACAGTAAAGCCCTTGTCAGCGCGGCAAAACAGGTGGTTAATGAGATTACACCACAGGAGCTTTATGAGATGATTAAGGGTAAAGCTGACTTTGTTTTGATTGATGTAAGAACAAAAGGTGAAGTTGATGCAGCAAAGATTGAAGCAAAAGACTACTATCACGTTGATCGCGGCTTGTTAGAGTTTTTGATTCCAAAAATGAATATCCCAACCGATAAGTTAATCGTTACATATTGTAAAGTAGGTGGAAGGGGTGTGCTTGCTGCAGAAACCTTGAAAAGACTTGGCTATGAAAAGGTAGTTAATTTGAAAGGTGGAATAAAAGGATGGATAGAAGCCGGGCTTCCTGTAACAAATTCTATGGGTACATTTAAAATGGTACCGTACGAGCTTACTGGTTGTGCCGAATAAATCTCTATGAAAAGGGCAAATAATTGCCCTTTTTTTATTTCTTTATAAAATTTCCTGATTTTTGTATATTTCCCTTGAATGCCATTTATTTGTGTGATATTTTTGTATAACAGGAGATGGGTATGGGAATTGATCATGAAATACTTCTTGAAGTTGGCACAAACGAATTTGAAATAGTTGAGTTTATTATTCGTGGTAATCAGGAGCATTATTTCGGCATCAATGTGGCTAAAGTAAGGGAGATTATACTTTTTCCCGAAGTTGTAAAAGTCCCCGACTCGCATCCTGCAGTTGTTGGCACTGCAAATGTCAGAAACAAACTTATCCCCATAATAAATCTTTCTTACTGGCTAAATATTAGGTACGATTTTGACCCGGCAAAGTCTAAGGTGATAATAACATATTTTAATCACCAGTATAACGGTTTTGTGGTGGATGATATTACAAGAATACATAGAATTACCTGGGCTGATATAAATGATTATGCTTCGATAAGTGATATAAATATGAGTGAATCTGTTTTGGGCGTTGTTAATATAAATAACAGACTTGTTCAATTGTTGGATTTTGAAAAAATCGTTGCAGAGATAAATCCTGCGACCACTATGAATAATGTTGAAATAGATTATTCAAAACAGCCCATGAGAAGAGGAAAAACAGTATTTCTGGCAGAAGACTCCGATGTGATTAGAAAACTTTTGAAGAATACAATTGAGAGTGCAGGTTATAAGGTAAGTGTGTTTGAAAATGGCAAGCTTTTGCTTGATGCCTTGACAAAAAAAATTCCGGATATAATAGTAACAGACCTTGAAATGCCTGTTGCTGATGGGACTTTTCTTATTAAAAGAGTTAGGGAAAATGAAAAGACCAAACATTTGCCTGTAATTGTCTTTTCATCTCTTGCAAGCGACGAAAACGAATTGAAAGTTCTTGGAATAGGGGCTAATGAATTTATCGGAAAACCCGATTTGGGGATAGTTATAGATACGATAGACAAGTATGTTTTATAGGAGTGGTTATGAAAAAAGCTTTTGTTATTGGAATTTTGCCATTTATTTTTGTGGCCTGTGCACAGGATAACCAGGCTATAAAACAAAGTATAAGTAGTCTCAATGAAGAGATTATTAATTTGCAAAAATCGATAGCTGATATGAAAGTCAATGTAGACGAACTGGATAGAAAAATTAGTGTTAATGAGGAAAAAATTAATACCAATTCGAGGGCGATTGCTCAGGTAAGAAATGATATGTCTTATGTTACCAATGAGGTGACTATAATGAAAAATATGCTGGAAACAGAGCCAAAAAAGAGTGTACTTGAAAAATCATCATTAAACATTGAGAAAACGCAGCCTAAGAATGATACAGCTTCTGGCAATCAGGTGATAGTTATTGAGGATAATTTCTCCGATAAGTCAAGTCTATATTCATATGCTTATGAACTTTATAAGTCGGGTAAACTTTTTGAGAGCAAATCAAAGTTTGAGGAGTTTTTGGCGCTTTACCCCTATGATGACCTTTCTGATAATGCGATGTACTGGATTGGTGAAATATATTATTCCAATAATGAGTATCAAAAAGCAGTTGATACCCTTACGACTCTTATACAAAAATACCCAGACGGCAACAAAGTGCCTGATGCATATTTGAAAATTGCCCTTGCAAAAAAGGAGATGGGCGATATAGCTGGTGCAAAGGAGACATTAAATAAGCTAATAGAGCTTTATCCTGATAGTGAGGTTATAAATACTGCAAAAAGCAGACTAAAAGAGTTGGAGTAAAATATGAAAAAAATTATTTTTGTCACTTTGGCTACATTTTTTGCAATGTCGGCTTTTGGTGAAGATGTTCATGTAATAAAGAAAGGCGACACCTTATGGGACATTTCCGGTAAATATTACAAAGACAACTTCAAGTGGCCAATTATCTGGAAGTATAATACTTATATAAACGATCCTGACCTGATTTTTCCAAAAGATAAAGTTACAATACCTCTTATTGTTAATGACGGTGAAATACTGAAACTTGATGATGAGGCTTCCTTTAAAATAGGTAATAAAGAAGCTTCTGTTCAGCAGGCATCAATGGATGAAAACGTGAAAGAAAGCACTGTACAGCCATCTGTTTCATATAAAACAATAAAGCTTAGCGATTATGAAATAGTTGAAAAAAGTCTTCCTGCTGAAAAAGTGATTGCCACACAGGAGGGGAAATATTTTGTATCTGACGGTGATGTTTTAAGAATCAGTATCAAAAGTGAAAAGTTCAGTGTAGGGCAGGAAGTTACTTTTTTAAGATATATAAAAGAGCTCAAAGATGGGCAACTGTTAAAGATTGCCGGTTATGGTGCAGTTGAAAGCATAGAAAAAGATAATGCACTTGTAAGAGTGAAAAAGTCTTATGAATCACTGAGCAAAGGGCTCTTTGCAAGAGCGAAAAAGAATGAAGATGAACTAAAAATCTCTGATAATTACGTTGATGTTAGGACAAACAGAACAGGGAAGGTGGTATATCTTTCCCAATCGATGTCAATCTCCGGAAATGGTTACAGACTCGTGTTTGATAAAGGTTTGAAAGATGGAATAAAGGCCGGGGATATTGTCGAAGTTATCAGGGCAGGGAATGACGGCGGGTATTACAGAGAGATAAAAGTCGGTGAAGCTATGGTCATTTATTCTTCTGACAGCTATTCTACTGCAAATATATTAAGCAGCAAACTTGAAATTTCAAATGGCGATGAAGTGAGACTTGTAAAAGTGGCTGCATATTGATATCGCCGGGTTTTTATAAAATATACACAACTTGAGTAGACTGGTTCATGAATAAAAACAGAATAGTAGTTACTATGGGCGACCCATCTGGAGTTGGTCCTGAAATCATTTGCAAACTTCTACTGGATAATAATTTTTGTGAAAGGTACGATTTAACGATAGTTGGAAGTCGTCACATTATAGATAGCGTATTTGAAAGTGTGTTTGGCATTAAAGATAAACCTCCGGTAAATTTTATAGATATAAGTGAAGGAAAAAGACCTCTATATTCTCCCGGAAATTTAAACGCTGATAACGGCAGATTTTCGATAAAATATATTGCAAAAGCCTTCAATTTGATAAAAGAAGGTCAAGCTGATGCTATGGTTACCTGCCCCATAAATAAAAAAGCAATAAAACTTGCCGGGCTGAAATATCCTGGTCACACCGAATATCTTGGGTTTTTAAGTAAAAGGGACAATTTTTCCATGATGCTGGTTGGAAACAGGATTAAGGTTGTCCTCGTGACTACCCATATCCCTTTGTCAAAAGTAGCAGAAAGTATCACGAAGGAAAAGATAATCTCTGCAATTCAAAACAGTTTTTATGCGGGGAAATTTTTTGGCAGTGCAAATCCCAACATTGCAGTGGCGGGTTTAAATCCTCATGCCGGAGATAATGGGGCAATTTCTGACGAAGAGAGTAATATTATTATACCTGCGGTTGATGAATGTCTGCAAAAAGGGATTAAAGTGTCTGGCCCTATCCCTTCCGATACACTTTTTGCGAGAATGCTTAAAGGGGAATTTGATATTGCGGTTGTGATGTACCATGACCAGGGGCTTATTCCTGTAAAAATGGAGAGCTTTGGCAGTGCAGTAAATGTTACGCTCAATTTGCCGTTTATAAGGACAAGTGTAGACCACGGGACTGCATATGATATTGCAGGCAAAGGGGTCGCAAATGAGTCAAGCCTTAAAAGGGCGATAGAGGTTGCCAATCTAATGGTGGATAATGTTAAATCTAATTCAGATATTTAAAGGCGAGTTTGGGCATACCAAAAAATCTTTTGGACAACATTTTTTAACCAATAAGCATATATTGAAGCTAATCTGTGATGAGGCGGACATTAAAGAAGGTGATTTTGTCGTCGAGATTGGGCCTGGCTGCGGTGTTCTTACTTATGAAATACTTGAAAGAAACGCAAATTTAATAAGTGTGGAAATTGACAAAGAGCTTGCCCATTTTTTAAAAAGGTATCTGCATATTTACCCAAATTTTCAGATAATTAATAAAGATTTTCTTCTTACAGATTATGGTGATTTTGGAAAAAACTGCCTGATTAAATTTGTGGGCAATCTTCCTTACAATGTTTCCACTAAAATAGTGGAGCACACCGTCAAATTCCACAACAATATTGAAATTATGGTGTTTATGTTCCAAAAAGAGGTGGCTGACAGAATAATATCAAGACCGAAGGCAAAAACGTACTCTTCACTTTCTATTTTTTGTCAGTATTTTTTTAATATTTCAAAGGTAAAAAACCTTTCTGGTAAAAATTTTTGGCCATCAACAAAAGTTGAGTCAACCGTATTAAAATTTGTCCCCAAAAATAGATATTTTGAAGATGAAAAGGTTGAAAAAGACTTTCTTGATTTTGTTAAGAGATGTTTTGTATCCAAAAGGAAGACAATCAAAAACAACCTCAAATCAATCGACGGTATTGAGAAAAAAATTAATAGTTTTTTTGGCAGCGACAATGTCAGGGGGGAAGAGTTGTCTGTTGAGGATTTTATAAAATTTTATGAGTATATTAGGTCTTAATAAGCCATTGGACAATTATATATTTACCGTTGTGGATACCGAGACTACGGGGCTTAGTCCATATAAAGGTGCTGAGCTACTTGAAATTGCAGCTGTAAAAATAAATAACTTACAGCTTGATTTAAGTCTAAAGTTTAGTACACTTATAAAGCCTGAAAAACCGATACCTCAGGAGACTATAAAAATAAATGGTATTGATGAGAAAATGGTTGAGTCATCGCCAAAAGTTTATGAGGTGATGCCAAAATTTGCTGAATTTGTGGAAAATACAGTATTTATTGCCCATAATGCTAAATTTGATTTTTCATTTATAAATTTTTACATGAAAAAACACTGCATTGATTGTAAATTAGTACATGTTATAGATACGGTAAGTCTTTCCAAAAAATTTTTTCCAAATATAGGCAGATACAATCTTGATGCGCTAATCAAGTATTTTAAGATAGATGTAAATATTGAGAATTCTTCAAGACACAGGGCTTTTTTTGATGCGGTAAATACTGCCATAATATTTTTGAAAAATATAGAAAAGATGAAAATGCTTGGTATGGATTTGACACTTTCAAATTTATTATAAAAAAAGCCGCCATAAGGCGGCCTCTTCTAATGGTCACTTGCTTCAGAAATACCAACACCAAGGTATGTTCTGATTTTTTCCTGCTCAAATTTTTCTTGAGCGGCCTTATCCGGTGCAAGCACAGAGCCTATCCATGCACCTACAAAAGCGAGCGGCAAAGAAATTATTGTTGGAAATTTATAAGGAAAGATTGCCTCAGAATGTTTCAATATATCTACCCAGACAGTTGGACTTAATACAATCAATACCGCAGCAGAAATACCACCAAACAATATTGAAAGTACAGCTCCGGTAGTGCTTAATTTTTTCCATATAATTGAAAGGAAAAGTGATGGGAAGTTGGCACTGGCAGCAATTGAAAATGCAAGAGCAACAAGGAATGCTACATTTTGCTTTTGAAAAGCTATACCAAGGGCAACAGAAACTACACCGTAAACGAGTGTGGATACTTTTGCAGCCTTAAGCTTTTCTGATTCAGTAACATTGCCTTTTTTGAAAGTGCTGACATACAAGTCATTACCGAGTGCGGCAGATGCAGCAAGAGTAAGACCAGCAACAACCGCTAAAATTGTAGCAAATGCAACCGCAGCTATAAATCCTAAGAAAGGGGTGCCACCAAGTAGCTGTGAAAGCATGGGCGCAGCCATGTTACCACCGCTTCCTATTGCCATAATAGCTTTTTTGCCTACAAGTACTGCAGCTCCAAAGCCAACAATTGGAATTATAAGATAAAAATATCCAATAAAAGTAGTGGCATACACAACAGATTTTCTTGCCTCTTTTGCGTTTGGAACAGTAAAAAATCTCATCAATATATGTGGAAGACCAAGAAGTCCAAGCATTAGAGCAAGTCCCAGTGAAAGTGCTTCTACCGGACCTTTTACAAGCCCGCCAGGGTTAAGCATCTCTACCCCATAAGTTTCCTGAACTGCACCATAAAGGTTGCCAGGATTAAATCCAAATTTGGCAAGAACAAGTACTGTGAGAACTGTGACACCAAACAGCAGGAGAACCGCTTTAATAATTTGTACCCATGTTGTTGCAAGCATACCGCCATAAAGGACATAAAGCAACATTACTGCACCGACAATAATTTCAGCCCAGATATATGGTATTCCAAACATCAGCTCTATAAGTTTGCCTGAGCCAACCATTTGTGCAATTGTGTAGCACAAAAGCACAAGAAGACCGCCTATTGCAGAAGCTGTCCTGATAGGTCCCTGACTCAATCTGTAGGCAACAACATCTGCAAAACTGTATTTACCAAGGTTTCTCAAAGGCTCAGCTATTAAAAACATAAGGGCAGGCCATCCCACAAGCCAGCCTACAGCATAAATCATCCCGTCGTATCCTTTTAGCGCTACGAGACCTGATATTCCAAGAAAAGATGCAGCAGACATGTAATCACCTGCAAGTGCCAATCCGTTTTGAAAACCTGTAATTCCGCCCCCGGCGGTATAGTAGTTACTGGCCGATTGCTTTTGTTTTCTTGCTACAAAAAAAGTTACTAATAATGTTAATACAACAACTGCGATAAAAGATGCTATCGCTACAAGATTAGGTTGACCAAATTTATACTCCATTATTCTCCCCCCTACTGCAGTTCTTTTTTAATATCTTCGACTTCTTTGTCATATACATTGTTTGCCCAGATTACATATATATATGTCAATATCCAGGCTGCGAAAATGACTCCTACGCCCATCAATATTCCTACGTTGGTGTATACACCAACCTTCATTGTGACAAGATCCTTATTTAGAGCAATAAGAAAGATATAGCCGTAATAGACCACAAACAACACTGCAAGCATAAAAAAACTAAATCTCCATCTCTTTTTAATGAGATTTTTAAATTTGTCTGAATTTAAGACTTTTTGAAAATTATTACTCATACGACACCTCTTTTTGATTTACTTATTATGAAAGAAAAACACCGACCAAATTAAAACATTATTATTTTTTAGTGATAGTAAAATCACATATTATTTAGATTTAGTCAAGTGCTTTTTTAAAATAATGATTATCAAATGTTTATATCTTATAGTTTTCTGATACTTATTAACTAAAAATTAATTTTGATTTTAAACTATATGTTAATGATAAACTTATTGTACTTTTTAATATATTAAAAAATAAATAAAAAATAAAAATTGTTTCTATGGTAAATTTAATTGATATCTTAAATTTAATAATTAAGGTTAAAAATAATGTTTGAGGGTATATTGTTAAAAAAATTCATATTTAGTATGTTTGGAGAATTTGTTTTGATAAAAAGCTATAAAGATGTTTTATTAATATGTTAAATTATATAATTTGTAAAAGTATTGTATTAGTTGTAAAAGAGCATGAGGTGTGTTAAATATTTTGGAAAATGTTAGATAAATTATTATTCCATTATTATAAACAAGTTGTATAAATTATAATAATTATAATCAGGGTTTAAAATAGTATAGGTTTTAAAAATATGAAAATTGTGGTAAAATAATAAGAATAAATATGAGGAGGATGTTATGTTTGTACCAAATGTAGATGACACAGCTTTTTTGCTTATTGATGTTCAAAAAAGGCTTGTTAAGGCTATGGATGAGAAGGTATATGCGGAAAAGATAAAAAATATGCAGATACTTCTGAAAGCAGCTGAGATTTTGAAAATACCTGTGATTTATACCGAGCAGTATGTAAAAGGTCTGGGAGAGACTGTAGATGAATTAAAGCCATATTTGAATAATGCTGTGCATGTAGAAAAAATCACATTTTCCTGCTGCGGGGAAGAAAAATTTATGGAACAGCTTGAGAAATTTAAAAATATTCGAAATGTTGTGGTTTTTGGTATGGAGACACATGTTTGCGTACTTCAAACTGTGATGGACTTGCTGGAAAACTACGATGTATTTGTGGTTAAAGATGCTGTTCAGTCAAGAAGTAAGCAAAACTGGAAGACGGGGCTTCAATATATGTCTGAGGCAGGAGCAATTTTGACATCTACAGAAATTGTACTATTTATGCTTCTAAGAAGGGCTAAAACTGATGAATTTAAAATGATATCTTCTTTGGTGAAGTAAAAGAGGGGGCATCCCCCTCTGTCTTAAAATTATTCTTCTTCGATTTCCTGTAGAAGGTCGCCAAAAGTTTCTTGAAGCCACTTTTCGGCCTCTTCATAGCTGTCGAACTCCATTGCTAACTCTTGTTCAACATTTCCATTGTCATCGAGCATTGTTAAAGTGACTACTCCGTCTTCGCTCAAAGATATTTCCCCTACTTTGTTGGGGTCGATAAATACTGATGCTTCTTCTTCACAGTTGCATCCGTTTTTATCGTGGTTATGGTTACATCCGCATGACATATTAGACTCCTTTTAATAGATTAAATAAATCTTCGTGTTAAGTGAAGATTATATCTACTGCTGACTTTATCCGAACTTTACTTTACCATTTTCAAATTTTACAGGTGTATTTAGATAGTAAATTTTATTTTTGTCAAACTCTTTTTTTTCAATTAGAAAAAGATAGGCTTCGTGTGCCTTGTTTGAAGTACGGCAGTAAAAAATGATGTTTTTTTCCCTTGAAAGTTTCAGGTAGTTTCCGGGCAATTTGCCAAATGGGAAAGATACTGCATTTTTAAGATGCCCCTCATTGTAGTCCTCTTTGTCGCTTACATCTACCAACAAAATATTGGATTTATTCAGTTTATAAAATTCCTTGAATATTTTTTCATCAAGTGCATTTTTTTGTGACTGGATTTCACTTTTAATGTTGTGATATTTATTCCAACCGTCTATCCCTTCTTTGAAAATATAAACATTCTTATAGCCAAGCTTTATAGCCTTTTTGGCGGAATTTATAGAAATTGTACATTCAGGGTTCTTACAATAAAAAACAATAGGGTAAAGTTTATCAATTGGCAGTTTATCGGTGTTTGATTCAAATTCAAGGTCGGGTATGTTTATGGCAGTTTTGATATGGCTTTTTTCATATAATGATTTGTTTCTGGTATCAATCAATAGAATCTCGCCAAGCTCTATCTCGTAAATGAGTTTGTCGATATTTATTTCTTTAGGCGATGGATTTTTTTTCCTGAACAAATTAAGCATTTTTCTTTTTTTGAGCCATTTCCTTGTGTTCTTTTATCAGGTGTGAAGCAAGCTGTCTGAATGTCCACTGCCTGCTATGCTCAGTAACCATTGCAAAAATTGCAGGGGGTAGGTTTAATGATTTAAAATCATTAATAAAAGATATAACAGTTTTACTGTCCATATTCTCAAATAGGATAATTCTTACTCTGGCGGTAGTGCCTTTGTTTACACTAATTGTTTTTAAATTTTCCACAATGTTGTCAAGATGCTCCTCAAATATTTGAATGGGTGTAGGATAGCCTTTATCTTGCGCCATTTGCTTGATTATATCAAATTCGAGGTCTCCAAAGCCAGATGCATAAATAAATTTTTTATTCACCATTTCCTCATAACATCTTAAGACATTTTGAAATCGGCATAGCAGCTCTAAAATTATTTATCACATTTTTTTCAATATTTGCAGAGAATATTTTATCAACTTCACTTTTGCCTGCAGCAAGTATTTCCCCCAGCGGGGAAATAATCATAGAATGCCCCCCAAAATCTGTATTCCATATTTTTCCGGCTGCATTGCATACGGCTACATAGCACTGATTTTCAATAGCCCTTGCCGTTGCAAGAGGTATCATCTGCGATACTCTTGAATCAGGCCACTGCATTGGAATAATTATTATATCTACATTTTGAAGAAAATATTTTCTGAAAAGCTCCGGGAATCTTAAGTCAAAGCATATTGCACAGCCGCATTTATAATCTCGAAGCTCAAAAGCTGTAATATCTGTGCCTCCTGAAAAATGCAAATCTTCATCCATCAAAGGGAAGAGATGAATTTTGTTATAAATAAAATCAATTTTGCTTCCATCTTTTATAAAAAACGAATTATATATTTTTCCGTTGACACTCCTGGTGACGGAGCCGATATAGACATTTTCTTCAGGAAGATTATTTAATATTTCCGGATGATTGTTTACGTGTTTTTTAACGTGGTCATAATTAAAGCCTGTTGTAAAAAGCTCAGGCAGGATAAAAATCTCATTTTTATAATCCTTGGTGAGATTGTGTACCTTTTCAATATTTAATTCAGGTAGTTCTTCTACTTTTATCTGCAATAAGTTGATTTTCATTTACACATTCCAGTATGTTGTAGCCTGATCGGTTATTATATGTTCAAGTATCATTTTGTCAGATTTTTTTATGCAATCTTTTTTTATACACTTTTTATCTTTTAATATAACATCCTCTACAAATATGGATGATTTTAATCTGAGGCCAAGTGCGATGGCGTCAGACGGCCTGCAGTCAATTTCCTTTTTTATTCCGTTTTTATTCAGAACAATTTTTGCTTTAAATACGTCGTCGGATTTATCATAAATGATAATTCTGTCAACAGTAACATCGCCAATATTTTCTAAAATTAGTGAAAAAAAGTCGTAAGTAAGAGGCCTTGGTGACTTGATATCACTAATTTCAGTATATATTGCCTCTGCTTCAAACATTCCGATTGTTATAGGTATGTAATATGTTCCGTCAATGGATTCAAGTATCAATACATACCTTTTTGTTAGTGGCTCACGTATAATACACTTGACTTTTACCTCATACATCAAAAAACCTCCTCAAAGTTTAAACAGATAGCCCAAATAATGAATTTTTCTTTGCTTCCATAATTTTCACACTGACCAAATCACCAGTTTTAATATTTTTATTACTTTTAAAGTTAACAATTCTATTTTGTGGGTTTCTGCCTGAAT
Organism: Deferribacteraceae bacterium; assembly: GCA_020054865.1. Classification (GTDB taxonomy): domain Bacteria; phylum Chrysiogenota; class Deferribacteres; order Deferribacterales; family Deferrivibrionaceae; genus Deferrivibrio. The sequence continues at coordinate 10,930 of JAIHAR010000031.1, read as the reverse complement.
ATATGGAGTCATCCTTCTTACTCATCCCTTCTACAAGTACTTCACAAATCTGCCCCAAATATTTTTTCATAAGCTTTCTTGTTATTTTTTCCTGCTTTTTTAAAAGGGCATCAAGTCTTGAAGATTTTATATCATCAGGAATGTTATCCTCCAAATTAAAAGCCTTGGTTTTAGGTCGCGGTGAATATTTAAAAGCAAAAATTGTTTCATACTCGATTTCTTCTATCGCTCTAAGAGTGTCTTCAAAATCTGCGTCAGTTTCGCCAGGAAAGCCTACTATAAAATCGGAAGAAAGTGCAAGGCCTGGTATGCGCTCTTTTGCTTTTGCAACCTTTTCTAAATATTCACCATAAGAGTATTTTCTGTTCATCTTTTTAAGAATATTATCAGAGCCAGCCTGAAGTGGGAGATGGAGATAAGGCATTACTTTTTCATTTTCAATCATTGCTTCAATCAGCTCGTCGGAAAAGTCCTTGGGATGAGAAGTCACAAATCTTATTCTTTTAACTTCCTTAATGTCATTAACCATATATAAAAGTTTGGGAAAATTTATATTTTCGTCAAGGTTTTTTCCATAGGAATTAACATTTTGCCCAAGAAGTGTTATCTCCCTGACGCCATTTTCCACCAGATAATTTATTTCCCTGATAATTTCTTCTGCCTTTCTGCTCTTTTCTCTCCCTCTGACATAAGGCACAATACAGTAGCTGCAAAAGTTATCACACCCTTTCATAATGGTTACAAATGCGCTGACAGATGTCTCACGGGAAAAAGAGGGGATTGAAATTTCCCCTTCGTTGGTTGATGTATCGCACACCCTTTGCCCTTTTTGAACAAGGTCAATTATTTCGTATAGTCTACCAATGGCATCAGTGCCGAATACAAAGCTTACATCTTTGAAATTATCGAGAAATTTTTCCCCTTCCTGTTGCGCTACGCATCCGCAGACACCTATTTTGATACCGTTTACCCTTTTTAAACGTCCAATTTCGCTTTTTACCTTTTGTTGGGGCTTCTCCCTTACGCTACATGTGTTTATGACTGCAAAATCAGCTTCTTCGGGGTTTTCAGTATAGCTAAACCCCATTTCATTGAATATGGAAGCAATCCTTTCAGAGTCATATGTATTCATTTGACAGCCGAAAGTTCTTATGTATACCTTTCCCATGTCATCTCCCTAAATAATTGTTTAATATTTGTATATATTTTTGGCTTAATGTGTAATTTGGGTTGTCTTTGTCCACGTTGTTGAGCCAGTAAATGGCATCAAGTATTTCCGTTTCACCCGGATTCTTTTTTTGCAATATTGAAGTGTATCGCTCAGTCCCTATTTTAAAAGCAAGCTCACTCTTTAAATTTAAAAGCTTTTTGTCGCTGGTATTTAATTTGTTTAAAAGCTCAAAAGCTCCTATATAGTCTTTTTTTTCTGTTAAATTTAATGCTTTTTGATAATAAACATTTGGCTCGACACTCTGAATTTTACCTATATCTTTTTCAATCTGCTTTTGTAGAGAAAGAGCATCTTTTTTGTTTTCTGCACTTTCAGGAATTGAAGTTACAATTTCGTAGGCGTTTGAAATGAGAAGTTTTGCTTTTTCAAAATCCTCCTCAAAAAAGGCCTTTTTACTCTCTTTGTAAAGTTTGCTGGCTGTTTCAAGTTTTTCTCTATTGGAAAGTATAGTGTAGAGTTTTGCTTTTAGTATCAATGCTTTTTTATTGAAATGGTTTTCTTTGAGAGCCTCTTTTATTTTATCATAAGCCTGGTTTATTTTTCCTTCTTCATACAACAGTTTTGCCTCATTATATAACTGATAGCTTTTGTCATATTTGAAGTAGAAAAACAAACCGGTAAAAACAGAAATAATGATAAATAATCCTAATATCTTTTTCATAATCAATTACTAAATTTGGACTTATCTTTTATTTTATCAAGGTATTCTTTTGCTTTTTCACTGTTGCCCAGCTTTTCATAAGATGCACTAATCAATATAAAATCTTCATCTACATTGCCGGGGGTTAAAAGGTCGATAACTTCATTGTATTTGCCTTTTTTAAACATCGTCTTTGCAGCTGCCCTTAAATCAGGGCATGATTTGAATTTGGTTAGTATCTCTTTATTGTAAAAATCATTGGATATCGCATTTTTAATATCTTCACATAAAAGTTTAAGCTCACTGCTTTTTAAGGAGTATATAAAGTCAGAATATGTTTTTGGGTCGTAATTTTTAATTATACAAGCAGATGTCAATCTCACTTCGTCCTCTTTTTTGTCAACACACTTGCTGATAAGTGCGCAGTCATACTTTATTCCAAGCTTTTCATATGATTTTATCAGCTTGCAATAATTTGATTTTGACAGCTTGTACTTTTTGTTAAACTCAAAGCTTTTTATAAATCCATCATAATTTTCAATTTCGTAAAGCCTGCTCAAGGCAAGATTTACAAGCTCATCATTTTTATAAACTTTGTAAACATCCCAGAAATAATCATAATTTTTATTCTTATAGAAATATTTTGCAAGATACTCTTTATCAGCGTTACTGATGTCAACCAGATTTATTTTTGGAAAAATTTTCTCAGCTATGTTGTAGTTATCAACTTTTTTGTAAAAAATATTCAACAATTCACTATTTTCAAGTTTGTAATCCAGAGCTTTTTTGGCAAAATCGTCAGAGAAGTTGCACTTTGAATTAATTACAATTTGTATAAGCTCTTTGCCATTTGCTTCAATAGCGGCTTTTTCGCAGTCCGTTTTGGTAAGTATGAATATTTTATCTTTTTTTATAAGTGTCTTGTCCAATCTTTTGTCGTTTATATTTTCAATTTGAGATAGGGTATCAAGGGCTTTTTCAAATTTGTTTTCAAGCAGGTAAGACCTGTAAAGTATAAATTTTGCGTAAATGACCTTTTCTGCATCATTAGCTGAAGCTATAAAATCTTCCAGACTTTCGGATGCAACATCGTAAAGCCCATCCTCAAATGCGCTTAAGCCCACGAGATAATCTTCATCGGCGGCAAATGCAAGGTTTGAAATAAAGAGTAAAAGCAAGATTAATCTTTTAAGCATTCTGCCAAAACCTCAATAGGGTGTTTTATCGTCTTGCTGCTCAAATGCTCCATCTGCATCCTGCAGGTTGGGCAGTCTGTGACGCCTATTTTATTTTTGCTTGCATTAAGTTTGTTTATCATTTCGGAGCCTATTTCTACACTCAAATCATAATTTTTGGCTGAAATTCCCCAGCTTCCTGCCATCCCACAACAATGGCTTTTTAAATCCTCAACAGCTTCACTATTGATATTTTTCAACATTTTTATGGAGGAAGTGGCGTCATTTTGAACTTTCAGGTGACATGGCATATGGTATGAAACGGAAATATCCCTTTTTATCAGATTTAGCTTATCAAAGTTTTTGTTTACAAGACTACTTATATGGATTGTTTTTTCCGCTATTTTTTTGACTATATTATCATCATTTAAATATTTCCATTCCTGTTTCAATGACAGACCACAAGACGAGCAGGTAACTACAATATAATCAACTTTTTCTATAATGTTTTTCCAGTTATCAAGGTTTTGCTCTATTTTTTCTTTTGCCTGTTTTGCCATCCCTTTGGAGAGCATTGGCAATCCGCAGCAGTGCTGCTCAGGAAGAATAACTTTATAACCTATTGCATTTAAAACTTTTATTGCAGCTTCACCAATTTGGGGTTTAATATACCCGGCATAGCACCCAGTGAAAAACATTACACTCTTTTCACCAAAACCTGTCTCTTTTTCAAATCTTTCAAACAATGATTTTGACTCAAAGGCGATAAATTCCCTTTCTGCAGTCACCCCTGTAAATATTTCTCCTAATTTTCTTACAAACTTAAATTTCATCGGTTTGCCGAGAAGTTTTGAAAATTTTCTTGTCACCCTTGCGGCAAGCTCCGCATTTACAATCAGCCTATTTTCAATGGATGAGCCAAATTTTTCCACATATTTGCTTCTTGCTTCAATTGCCATTTTGGGAATATTTACATTTGAAGGGCACTCGCTGAAACAACTGCCACAGTTAACACATCTGTCAATAACATACTGAAACGATTTTTCATATAAACTTTTGTCATTGATACTTCCGCTAACTAAGGCCCGTAATATATTTGCCTTTGCCTTCGGTGCAGCGGCTTCATCCCTTGTAAATTTGTATATTGGGCACATTCTTGTGGCCGTGGTTACTGTGGTACATTTTGAACAGCCGTGACATTTTTCGACTTCGTCAATAAAGTTTTCTGGCCAATTTAATAATTTTTCAAATATCTCACTGCTTCTGTAATCCTTTCCATATCTAAGGAATTTTTTTACTTGATTTGGGTCGTGATAAGTTTTGATTTCGGGATTAAATATGTTGTACTCATCAAGCAAATGCTTGATTTCCTTAAATAACGGGTAGATATCTTTATACTGTTTTTGAATATAACAGCTTCTTATTCTGCCATCCCCGTGTTCTCCTGAAATTGTGCCTCCAAGAGACGATATCAGTTCAAAAAATTCATCGGCCACTTTTTTGAGTAAATCCACATCGTGAGGATCTTTTAAGTCCATCAAAGGTCTTGTATGCATTAAACCTTTGGCAATGTGGCCATACACTACAAAGTTAAGAGAGTTGTTTTCAAGGATTTTATACACTCCATCAAAATATTCGACAAGCTTGTCCGTAGGCACAGCAGCATCTTCTATGAGAGCAAGTATTTTTTTGCGACCTTTTAGTTTGTATAAAATAGGCACAGCTGCCTTTCTTATAGCCCAAAACTTCTCCTTTTCTTCTTCACTGACAGCAGGAAACGCATTTTCTGTGAGCCTATTTTCGAAAAGTATTTCCTGTGCTTTTTGGGCAAGTGCCTTTGTTTCTTCAAGGTCAAAAGAGTCAAATTCAATAAGAAGCACATTATCAATCCCTTCAGGAATTTTGTCTCTTAATTTTTCATCGTTATCTTTTGCAAGCATCAAAAGGGACTTGTCCATTATTTCTATTCCGGAAGGGCCGATAGGCAGTATCTGCTGCACAGCTTTTGCAGAAGAAACTATATCATCAAAAAAAGCCACCACAAGGGAGTCGTATTTAGGTTTTTCTTTCAGTCTTAATTTGAGTTTTGTTACAATCGCAAGTGTGCCTTCAGAGCCGCCTAAAAGTTTCCCTAAAAACAGCTTTTCATCCATTACCAGACCTTTGAGATTGTAGCCTGCTACATTATATCGAACATGTGGGTAGGATTTTTCAATTATATCTTGAAAATTTGAGTAAATCTCATAAATGTTTTTGAATGGTTCATTAAGCTTTTCATAAGGTGTGTTATAGATTTCTGAAAGTGTGTATTTTTTGCCGTTGCTAAGGATAAATTCGGCATCAAGAATATAGTCCGAAACGTTGCCATATTTTACAGAATGAGCTCCACTTGCGTTAGTGCCATACATCCCCCCAAAAGATGCATATTCCCCGCTTGAAGGGTCGGGTGGGAAAAAGAGTCCGGTGCCTTTAAGTAATTCTTCCAGCTCCCCAAATCTGTAACCAGGTTCACATTCGAAATATTTTTCTTCATAATCAATTTTAATGAGTTTGTTCATATATTTTGAAAAATCGAGAACTATACCTTTGCCAATTGCTGAGCCGCAAAGACCACTGCCTGAGCCTCTGCTGTGAACAGAAAGACCATACTTTCTGGCGAAGTCAACTACTTTTACGACGTCTTCAGTGCATTTTGGATAAGCTACACATGCAGGTTCCACTCTGAAAATACTCCCATCAGTGGCAAGCATGTTACGTCTTAGTTTATCTGTGTAAATGTCCCCTTCAAGTATTTCTGAAAGTTCTTCAAAAATGTTATCGGTAAGCTGTGGCATATTTTCACCTTTTTTTGATTTTGTGTTTTAAAAATAGTTATCTTTTAAAAAAGGGTCAATATTAAAATTGTAAGATACAAAGATTTATTGAAAATTAACTATATAAAATGTATAATTTTCTATGATAAGAAGTCATATAATAATTATAACAATTTTTTTGGTATTTACGCATTCTTTGCTGTTTGCATTCGGTCTTTCGGCAAATCTTAAAGTTCCGCTCAAAGTTGGTGCAATAGTATATTCTGATGAGTTTTTGCCAGGTTTAGAAGGTCTAAAAGCAGGCCTTAAAGAATTAAAATATCTTAATGAAAAAAGTGTATATTTTGATATAAGGGTTATAAATGGCGATTTATCAAGGATAGAATCATTGTTGGAGGAGTTTTATTCTAAAGGTATAAAAGTCTTGTTTGTAACTACTACCCCGGTAGCTATTAAAGTGATGCAGTTAAATAAGAAGTATAATTTTAAAGTCATTTTTAATGAAGTAGCTGACCCAGTTTTGTCAAACCTTGCCAACTCTCTTGAAACACCTGGTAAAAATATGACAGGTGTCAGTCATGCAGCCTTTAGAATGATACCAAAGAGGATTCAGATGGCGTTGGAGTTTTTTTATGATACAAAGAAGGTGTATTACCTGAAAGGGGATTTATCCAGAAAGCTCAAAATAGTATCGGATAAGGTAGACGAAACTGAAAGGCTACTGAATATCAAGATAGAAAGAATCAACTTTGGCGACAGCGAGTATGAAAATTTTTTAAAAAAACTGTCGATGCAGGATAATTCAAATAGTATCATAATACTTGGGCCGGATGCAGAGCTTGTAATAAATTTTAATAAAATAAGGGATATGTCTTATATGTATGGTATCCCTCTTGTGGCTATGGACTCAAGTCTGGTTGAAAGAGGTGCTACTTTTGCCTATGCTCCTAATTTTTATGACGTAGGCAAACAAAGCTCATACATATTGGATATGATTTTTAAGGGGGCAGATGCCTCTTTGATACCGATACAGTTGCCAGATGATGTGGGGGTTTATATCAATAAAACGGCACTGAAATATATTAAAAATAGGTATGATTTACATTTTTTGCATTATGCCAGAAGGTGTTTTGAGTGAACAGGATATTTAAAGAGCTTTTTTTCAGATATCTTGCTGCAGTTGTACTTTTATGTTTTATAGGCTTTGTTGTTTTGCTGGTTTTATTTAAAAACAACTATGAAAAAGAGCTTGAAAAAACATCATACGAAAGGCTCGATATTTTGGGAAACTCTATAAATATTTTTGACAAGAGCATCAGGGACAGAATAAGGCATTCCGTTTTGATGGATGATTATGCTGGCGATAATTCATTTAAAAATCTCAAGATGGCTTACTGTGATAGCAGTTTGATTGAAAAGCTATACCTCTTTAAGGGTAGCAGGCTTTTGCTTGGTCTTTCAAAATACGATATTGTAAATGAGCAGGAAGAAGATTTATCCGAAGACTTATCAAATGTTTTGACTTATGAGGATGGTAAGATTACGTATGCAAGGCCGTTTTATGTTGGTGAGTACAACATAGTTTATTATATTTCTATTACAAAGCTTGTTCAGCTTTTTTCAAATTCTCTTCCTGAGGGTTTTGAGATTGGAATAGTTGATGAATCAGGGGAAATAATATTTTTTTCAGATTATTCAATAATGTTTGCCAAAGCACATATCGAAAATTATTCAAACACCCATTTTGAATCAGGACATTTTGAGAAGAGAATAAGTGTGAAAGTGGAGATAGGTGATATTAATTCAGTATATCTGGCTGTTTATATGCCATCACATTTTTTCAACAAAAGACATATTGGAATTTTTATAGACAATAAAGTAATAGAAATATACATTTTGCAGACATTTTTAAATTTTATTTTTCCACTGTTTTTGATCCTTGCTATAACTGTTTTTATAGTATATTTGTATTCAAGGAAATTTTCTGGGCCGATTGAAAAGCTTGCGGGGCTTGTAGGAAAATTTCCTGAAGATAGCTTTTATATTTCACCGCTTGATTTTCCTGACAATGAGATAAGAACGCTGGCCGTAAAATTCAGAGATGCTCAAGAGAGAGTTTTTTTACAAATTGAGAAAAATGAAGAATTGATAAACGATTTGAAAAAGCAGTCAAATCTTATGGACAAGATGCTTGAATTTCTTCCGAGCGGTGTCGTGGTTGTTAACAGAGATAATTTTTTAATTAAATATATCAACAAGGCTTTTGTGAAAAATACTGAAGTTAATATGAAGGACGTATGTGGTTTGCATTTTTTAAATATATATTGTGAAAGTGGCAAGAAGAATGAGATTGCTGGTTTGATAACGGGTCTTGACAGGACAAAAGTTTTCTACTCTGTAAACCCAAAACAGGATATCGGTATTAAATATTCCTCAAAAGTGGTTAATGCTTTCTTTGTGCCGATAGATTCTGAGCTTGTGATGATTATTATGGTGGATATCGAAAAAGAGAAAGAGGCGATGGATACAATAAAATCCCAGCATAGACTTATTGAAAGTTTTTTTGATTCAATCCCTGAAATGGCTTTTATGAAAGACAGATACTTAAGATATTTGCTTGTAAACAGGGCCTTTGAAGACTTTACAGGTTTTAAAACCGAAAGAGTAAAAGGGATGAGAGAGACTGAGATTTATCCAAGAGAGACAAGCGAGTATATTATTGAATATGAAAAACGAATATTGTCCAGTAAAAAGCCGGTAAAATACGAAGTAATTTTAGGTAAAGACAATGACAAAAAGATAATTGAGGTATTTAAGACTCCGATTTGTAACGATGTGGGTGAGGTAGAGTACATAGTCGGTGTTGCAAGGGATATAACTGAGTACAAAAATTATACCAGTGAAATTCAAAGGCAAAAAGATTTATTTGCAACAGTGATTAATAGTTTGAGAGAAGGAATTTTGGTTGTAGATAGTAATGGCAATGTTTTGCTGAGCAACAGTTTCATAAAATGGATTTTTAAAGAAATTGGGCATATCGATGATTTGAAAGCTTTTGTCAAAGATGATTTTAAGGGAGATTTCCAGGATAAGGTTGATACACTTTTAAAAGACAAAATGATAAGTAAGGTTTATGGTAATATTCAGATAAAAGATATTGAAGGTAGTGAAAAAGATCTTTTTTATGCAGGGCATCCGATAAAATACCCCGAATCTGATAAGAGCTTTTATGTTTTTGTTTTCAGGGATGAAACAGAAAAAAATATTATTGTTTCAAGGCTTGCCACTATGGAGCGTTCAGAGTCTGTTGGACAGATTATAGGAGGGATTGCTCACGATTTTAAAAACTTTCTTGCGGCTATCTATAATTATTTAGCGATTTATAACATGGAATTTAAACTTGAAAGTGAGCAAAAAGAATATATCAACAACATCTTCAGAGTCCTTGAAAAGGCAAGGTATCTTTCCGAAGAGCTTCTTGGCATCACAAAAGGGAGAAAAAAAGGTGATGATGTATCTTCTATAAAGAGGGTATCTGACGAAGTAGCACTATTTGTGTTTTCCGGAACAGAAGTTGTTTTTGAAAACAAAGTTGGTGATGAAATCTGGGATGTGTTAATTGATTCAAACCAGCTTTCTCAGATTTTGCATAATATTTTTCTTAATGCTGCACAGTTTATTCAAGGAAGCGGAAGGGTGGAAATTTCAGCGGAAAACACTGAAGTAAATGATAATAATAGTTTAAAACCCGGGAAATATGTAAAAATAAAAATCTCAGATACCGGAACAGGCATAGATAACGATAAGCTTGAGAAGATATTTGAGCCGTACTTTACTACCAAAGAAAAGGGGACTGGGCTAGGGCTTTATATTATAAAATCAATTATAGAAAAAGCAGGGGGAAGTATAAATATTTCATCTGAAAAAGGTGTAGGGACAGTTGTAGAAATAATTCTACCTTCAAAAGGGGAGAGCAGTTTCGAGCAACAAGAGTTTTTTGATAAGGCAGATGAGAAAAATATTAAACAAAATACCAGGAAAAAACATAAAGTATTGATTATGGATGATCAAAAGGATATTCTCGACTCACTAAAAGGTCTTTTGCAGCTTTTTGATTGCAATGTAGAAATATCAGAGAATTCTGATGAAGCGCTGGAAATTTTTTCTAAACGCTTTGGTACAGGTGAAAGTTTTGATGTGATTTTCACTGATTTAACGGTACCAGGTGGAAAAGGTGGACTTGACCTGCTTGAGAGAGTCAGAAAACTGGACAAAAATATCCCCATTGTACTTATGAGCGGTTATGCAGATGTAGATTCGGTAAAGAGTTATCTCGGATATGGGTTTTACTCTATTATTTCCAAACCATTCAGGGTAGATGAAATACAGAATATTTTAGACAATTTGTAATTTTAGCAGCAAGTGCGATTATATGCTTTTTTGGTTACTTACCGGCATTTCTTGCCAGAAATTCAGCAATTTTATTTACCTCAGATGAAGAAACATTTGCGCCGTAAGACTTCATTTTTTTGATAGTTTTTTCCCACTGGCCTGCTGTAAGTTTTTTGTTCAAAATTATCCCTTCTCCATGACATGATGTACACTTTGAGTAAAAAAGCTCCTCATCGGTAAGTGCGAAAATGAACGCGGCAGAAAAAATCAGCACTAAAAATATAAAAATCTTTTTCATAAACTACCCCCTTTTTTTATACTTTATTTTGAAATTTCTTCAGCGTCAACTCAAATAAATTTCTGCCATCACCCCATTTTTTGCATCTTTAAGCCACAAGTAAACTTTTCTTTCTTCTCATTTTTCCTAACTCATTAATCCGCTGTCTTTTTTCCTCAATCTTAAAATAATAATCCAGTTTAAAGCAACACACCTTATCAGATTCATAAATCTTTTGCCTAAACCTAAAAAGTAGTTCCTTAGATGATAATAACAAGTTCATGGACTTGCTACAATAAAGTAGACAAAGAGTTAAGGAAATACTAAGTTAAAATAAAAAGGCAGGTTTAAAAATGGTTAAAAGAAGAGTTTATAGCAAAGAATTTAAATTGGAAGCGGTAG
>JAIHAR010000071.1 GCA_020054865.1 Deferribacteraceae bacterium | reverse complement strand
AGTGAAGAAGCACTTTTCAAACTTTTGTATTTGGCAACTGTGGATATAAGCAAAAAATGGACAGGTCGGGTTCGAGACTGGAGCGAAATTTACCCTCAAAAGTCCTTTGCGTAACCTTGTGTAGGGTTTAATTTACTTATTTTCTCTTTTTTTCAGCCAATTTAACTAAAATGTGGCTTATTTAAACCCTAAATCCCCTTCCAAATCCCCTAAATGTAACCAAAATAGGGAATTTGGACGCACTTGTCCCTATAAATCCATTAGCTAATCATAAAAGATGCCCTCCTTAAGTTAAATGCAATACTTATCAGAGTACTTTCTGCCTGCACTTTCTGTAATCCAAGGTACCTAAATCGATTAAAGCCAAAGTCCTTTTTCAATAAGCCAAATACCTGCTCTATCTTAAATCTATATTTGCTTACATACCTGTTAAATAATTTTAAAAATTCACTCATCTTTTTACCCTTAGGTTTCTTATGCATAATGAAATCATTATACCCTTTAGAATTAAGGTAAGCTCTATTAGATGCAGATGCATAACCTTTATCTGCAAGTATATTTGTACCTGCCTCAAAGCTAAGTTTTTCCAGAAATTCTTCAAAGGTATTTACCTCACTTACATTGGCTGGCTTAATAAGATTGCCAAGGATAAATCCATTAATATCTGTACTAAAAAAAGCTTTATATCCATAAACATATTTATTGCCCTTTTTAAGCCACTTAGCATCAACATCATTGCTGTAAGATATATTATTCTCAGTATTTTTAATTTCATCAGATTTATCTATTTCATCCTCTTTACGGTCTTCTTGAACATCTTTACATTTACCTCTTGGTCTGGCTGATGATGATACCAATGTTGCATCAACTAACGCTGTCTTACGTTCCTGTACTATAAAGCCATGCTCTATAAGTTGATTGTTTATATCTTCCAATAAAGCATCAAATGCTCCACTCTTTACAAGATTATTTCTAAATCTACAGATTGTACTGTGGTCTGGTGTAGGACTGCTTAAAGGAAAGCCTACAAATCTTATTACTGATATCCTATCCCTTAAGGCAAATTCCATCTGGGGATCTGACAAATTCTCCCATTTCTGTACATACAATATCTTTAACATTAGAAGAGCTGGATAAGCCGGATTGCCTACTTTATTTTTATCCTTTGTATAAAACTTACCAAGTATCTTCTCTTGTCGTTTCCAATTAATAAGTTTGTTTATTTTATCTAAATATGTTGGCTCTTTGAATCTATCTTCTATTTCAATATCTGCAAATCCGAATTTATCAAAATCTGGCATGATTACCTCCGATGAAATAATCACATAAATACCATATTTATCAAATAACATCAATAGATTATATCATTTTAAAACAAAATAATTGTGCAAAGGACTTCTCAATTATATATCTATTTTCAAGAAAGGATTGACAGGTTTACTAAAGGTTAATATAATGAAAATGCAAAATCGGATTTACACAAATTATGAGACAGGCTCAGATTAAACTCATAGATAAAGATTTTTTAGCTAACTTTAGCAGTGATTTTCAAATTATTATTTCAGAAATAGCGGTCACAGAATAAAATAATAAAAGTGCATTATAAACATATTTAAGGTTTTTAATGTAATTGTACTGTCAGTTGCTATATTTTCAAGCTCTCTATTTTTTCTTTGTAATCTCCGCTGAAGATATAACTGCCGGCGACTACTATGTCACATCCGGCACCTTTTAAATGTGGAGCATTTTTATTATTTACGCCGCCATCAACTTCAATAAGAGCCTTGGAGTTTTTTCTTAGAGTTAGCTCTTTTACTTTTTTTACCTTTTCAATACTGCTTTCAATAAATTTTTGTCCACCAAACCCAGGGTTTACTGACATGACAAGCACAAGGTCAATGTCTGAGGCAATTTCTTCAATAGCTGATACAGGTGTTGCAGGATTTAATGAGACACCTGCCATCTTACCCAAATCTTTTATCTGATAAATCAATCTATGCAAATGATTTGTCGCCTCGGCGTGTACCGTAATGATATCTGAACCCGCATCTGCAAACTCTTTTACATAGTTTTCAGGATTTTTTATCATCAAGTGGACATCAAATGGTTTAACCGTAAACTTCCTGATGGCACTCACTACCAATGGGCCTATTGTAATATTTGGTACAAACTGACCATCCATAACATCAATATGAATATAGTCAGCCCCTGCCTTATCAATGGCAACAACCTCTTCGCCAAGCCTTGCAAAGTCAGCACTTAATATTGACGGGGAAACAAGCATAATTTCAGACTCTCCTTATATCCCTTCAGGAAATACAATTGTAACAATACTACTTCTTGACTTTGTAAAAAAATTCCCTTTTTCCCCCTTTAAAACATAAATAACACTTTTTTTGCCATTTTTAACATAATAAAAGTCATTTACGTCAGTACCAAAATCTTTGGATGTCCATATATTTTTAAGCATTGAATTTTCAAACAAATTGACCGTAACTACTTTGTTGAAATATTTTTCAAAGGTTGGGACAACATTATCATTAAATATGCTCTTGGTTGTTATGATAGCGCCTCTTTTATCTACGAATATTCTGTCTTTCATATATATCCTGCTTGTAATTTCCAAAAGTTTATCAACTTCTTCCTTGTTTGCAAGTTTATCTGTCTTCCTTTCTTTCATTAAAAAATAGTTAACCGAATCTGCATATGTTTCTCTGCTTTTGTAAATAATATTCCCGTCTGAATTGTATATCTCAAGCAGATTTTTTTCATTTGAATAAATTAAATCCATCTTACCATCCAAATCCACATCACCCAAACCAAAACCATAGATGGAAAAACCCTGCGTATTTGCAATGGCTTCACCTTTTATATAGTCACCATTGTATATCAGAAAATTAATATTCCCCACAAACCTGCCATCCCTCGTAAGCCTCTGAGCAACAATATTTTTTTTACCGTTCAAATAAACATCTCTTAGTGCAAGGGGAATACTATCTTTTAGGTTACCGAGGTTGCCTTCATTATACTCATAAATAAATGACCTTGCGCCTCTGCCCTTATTTGAAATAGAAATAAATATTTCGTCTATTTTATTGTCATTTAAATCATAGCAGCTAACTGTTATGATATTGTCAAATTTTCTGTCAATAGTTTCCTGAAATTGAAATTTATTACCTACAATTTTATAAATATCTACATTTCTATCTTCGGCCATAACTGCATAATCGTAACCATCCCCTTTCAGGTTGCAAACAGCCATCTGGATATAACCCTTTGCTTCAAACTCCTGTTGATAAATTTCTCTCTCATTGTCTGAAGTTTCAACCTTCAAATCAGTAGAATAAAATTTTCCAATAACATCATTGTAATAGTCAACCTCAAAAATAAGACCACCGCTGCTGTCCTCATAAAATTTCATACTATGAGGTGACTTCTTATCAACAGAGAATTTACCTGACTTTATAAGAAGGGATTTTATTTCATCCTCAGTATAACTATCGGTATTGTAAAATTCCAGATTAACTCTCACAGGTAAAATAATCTCAGCGTAATCCCCTGCACTAATATTATCCCCATTTAAAATTTTTGCCGTGCTAAACTTATCATATACATCATCAATTACAGCAAGTCCGGCATCAGAAGTCTTTTCAGCAATCACCTCTCCGGTTATAGGATGTACAATACTCTCTTCTTTTTTTGAAATTTTAATCCGCATCCCTTTAAAAACATTTTTATCTTTTCCTAAATCAGTAAGTATTGTTCCATTTCCTTCATTTGATATCACATACCCTTTTTTATTGCTTAACTTATTTACAAAATTTTCTACAAAATCTGTATTTGCAGCAAAAACCAGTTTACTAAATGCCAAAAATAAAAGCAGATATCTAAAAATCCTCATGTCTTCCTCTTAATTGAATGTCAGCATCATTATATTAGTTTTGTCCTTCTTAAATAAACCTTCTTTTAGTTTTAATACTATAAGGAAGGCTTCATTGGAATTTGGTTCAATATAAATATCCACAATCCTCGGCTCAAGCAAGTCAGACTCCCATCTTTTTACTGCCCCTAACTTGCCAAACCCTATTTTTTCCAATTTTGAAGAAGAAAAAATCTCTCTTAGCGGAAAAGCTGGAAATTTCAGCTCATTGTTATAAACAAATATTTCTCCATTCTTTTCATATATCCTTGGATATATGTATTGTCTAAACTTGAGCATACCAAGCATATCATCATTTTCCGAATAACCATGATTTTCCTTATCTTTAGCTGCCTTGTTCAACAGAAAATATTTGGCACCTACACCGTAAGGTTTTACGCTTTTATAAATAACTTTATTGTCAGATATAACTTCCAGCTGTTTTTTATCGTTAAAGTGTATCAGGTCAACCTTCCTGTCCCCGTCAAAATCCCCAAAACCTGTGTTATAAATATTGTACTTATCTGACACTAAATAAGGTCTGTCATTACCGATATTTTTTGTTGAACTAAAAATATAGATTTCAGGGCCAAATTTTTCTTTCTCTACACCCTGGTATAAAAGCTTCTTCTCCCCTTCAAAATAGCCGGTTCTAAATAAATATTTTATATCTTGCAAATAAATATCAGTTTTACCCCCTTTGATTTTATATATAGCAGATTTTGGTTTAAGATTTTTATCTAAATTTGAAATAATAAGTTCATCTAATTTGTCGTTATCAATATCAAATGATTCTATATTAATTATTTCATCCAAATAAATACTGTTAATAGGTGATTTTTCAATTTTACCTGAGTTTAATTCATAAAAATCTACTTTATTGCCCCCTGCTGCAGCAATTATTTTGTTTTCTCCAACATATAAAACAGAAATTGAAGAATATCCACTTTCCATTTCACCACTTTCCGTAAGATTCACAGCTTTTATATCTTTTTCAATAGCCACAATATTTTCTGTAGGGTAATAAAGGGTTTTTAGGGGCTGTCCATCATTCATTTTTATCGTTAAAAGTAACCCTTTTTCTTCGCTTTTGACCTCACAGGTCAATAAACCGTTATCTGAAATGAACAGATAATCTGAATTGTTCAATGATGCTTTGAGTAATGCAATATATTTTTTTTCATCCTCACTTCCTGCAACGCTTACAAATTTGACTCCTACAGGTATTTTTGGTACAGCTACAATTTCATCAAGTTTAAATTCGGCTGATTTTTCTATTATGCCTATTGTTGAGTTATGCTCATTTGATGATGTAACCACCCCTTCACCAATTATTATATCCCGTGTTCCAAGGATTTCTTTTGTAACGGGATGATAAACCGGTTTTCCTTTTTTCAATATTTCTACCTTTCTGCCCTTTAAAAATCCACTTTTTGCACCTTTATCTATATTTAATATGTCTTGATTTATGTTTATAACTTTTGCTGGCTCAGTTTTTAACAGACCAGCCATATCTGTAGGAAAATTATTTATACCTGCAATCCCGAAACCGCAAAACGCTAACAAGGTCATAAGAAGAAGAAAAAATCTTAACAGCATAAAAGACTCCTTATTTGTTTTTCAAGGAGTATTACACTAAATAATAGAAAAATCAAATAAATTTATAAATAAAAAAGCCCTGCTTTGCAGGGCTTCCCATTAGAAATCCATCTGCCACTTTGCTCCAAAGTAAGTAAGCTTCCCTTCTTTGTTATCAT
>JAIHAR010000030.1 GCA_020054865.1 Deferribacteraceae bacterium | reverse complement strand
CTTTGCTATAAACTCTTCTTTTAACCATTTTTTAACCTGCCTTTTTATTTTAACTTAGTATTTCCTTAACTCTTTGTCCACTTTATTGTAGCAAGTCCAGAGGACACTTATAACGTTATTGTAGAAACAAAGGAAAGGAAATTCGAAGTATGGTCATTTAGTATGAATTCTTGGAAAATAAAAAAACTATCCTCTTGGGAGAGATATCGACACGGTTTCGATAGAAAGTGGAATGTTTAGCAGGGTGATATTGTAACTTTATCAATTAAACTTATTTTCATCAATTAATATGTGAGGGCGAATATGAGCAAGAAAAATAAAAAAGATATTGAGAAAGAAAAAAATAATTTTTGTGAAAATGGTGAAAATTTTCTTTTGGATGTAATAAATAATGCTATGGAAGGGTGTTCTGAAGAAGAAAAAATGGGAATTATACTTACAAAAATGGGAATGTTTTGGCCGGCGGATTATCGATATTCAACTATGCCCGATAATTATGAAAGCTCCGATTTCAAAAGCTATCTTTCCTGGCTTGCAGATTTTTTATATAACCAGGATTTTATACCCAGTGATGAACAAAAAGGGCTTTGTATACATTTAGAAAGAATGAGACCGGAAAAAGGAGCATATTTTTTGGGGTATAATTTTGGGACATTTTTTTCAATTACCTACATAATAGAATTGGCAGTGGAAGAAGGAGAGACCCTTGAAGAATATTTGTCATCTGATGAAATGAGTAATTATTTTAACTCAATAGAGGATGATGAAGAGAGAGAAAGTGAGATAGAGTTTACTAAAGAAATATTTAGTATAGCTAAATATAACTATGAAAATAAGTTAACGTACTGTCCTGATTATGATTTACTCGACTTGCCAGCAAGGGTTCCTTTATCTGTTGTTTTGAAAAAAGAGCCTGATAAAGAAAAGAGAGTCAAATTACTTGAGATTTATTATAATATTGCCGGTGACATGTTGTCAGCATGATTGATATCATTTTGCCTTGACATCAAATGAGTGTGTCTTGAAAAAAATTTTTATATATAAAATTTTTAATATAGTTTAGCAATATCCGATTAACGTTTCCCGATTCACGGTTCACGCTTTACGTTTCCCGCTTCAAAATTTCCGACTCAAAATTGACAATATTCCTCTCTTTTGAATCAAATTCGATACCTACAAGATAAATTTCAGATGATTTATTCAAATACTTCTCTGCATAGTTTTTTTCTTTTAGCTGCTTTAATGCTTCTCCTTTTACCGCATCAACCTTAAATTCTACTATGTAAATCTTATCTTCTATAAATATTGTTAAATCAATTCTGCCCTTATTAGTTACATCTTCACCTATTATATCAAGCCCCAAAGACTGCAGGTAGATGTAAACAATGCTTGCATAAAAGCCTTCATAACTTTGAATGAAATTATTGCTGTAATTGTTATAAGGGATTGAGGCAAATATAGACTTCAGTGACTCTTCCATAAGAGCGAAATCAACATCGCATAACGCATCATACAACTTATCCTGGTAAATATTTCTCTGGCCTGTATGTTTTAATAAATAATCTATAATTACATCATTTAAAGACTGCCTGACTTCCTTGTTTGGCAGTTTCATTTTATATTCAAAACCACCCCTTCTCTTTTCAATAACCTTATCTATTGTTAGATAACCAGATTGATATAAAATCACTTCTAAGTCTATATTTTCTATATCAAAGCTATCAAGCAGCTTTTTGTCGACTACCAGATTGGATAATTTAGGTAAAAAATATTTATTCTTTTCAATAAGCTTGATTAAAAATGTAGGTGTCCCTGTTGAAAACCAATAATTATCAAAGACGCATTCATTGCTAATAAACTGCAATATATCAAATGGGTTATAGACATTATCCTTTAGAAAATTGTATCCGTTATACCACTCTCTGACTTTATCCATATCGGCATCTTTAAGATAATCTGCAAATACTGTTTCCAAATCTACCTGTGTATAACCGCAAATATTGCCATATTTTTTATTTAAAGAAATGTCAGCTAACATATTAAGACCACTGAATATTGAAGCTTTGGAAAATTTGCTTACTCCAGTCAGGAAGGTAAACTTTATAAACTCATCATTATCTTTTATAATCGTATAAAGCCCTTTGATAAATTCCCTGTTTATCTTTGCCTGCTCGAGATTGTCTATTACATCGAGAATCGGCTTATCGTATTCATCTACCAATATTACTACTTTTTGTTTATATTTCTTATAGGCTTTACGAATTAAATCTCTGAAACATCCGGCAGGATCTGTAGTATCATCGCACTTTATATCTAAAGCTTCCTGATTATATTTTAAAACACTAAACGCTACTTTTTTTAAATCATCAAGGGTCTGAAAGATACCTGCCCAGCTGATTTTAATTACCGGGTATCTTTCTTCCCAGTTCCACTTATCATAGATGTAAAGCCCTTTGAAAAGCTCCTTATTTCCTTCAAATATCTCTTTTAAAGTATCAAGAAACAACGATTTACCAAATCTCCTGGGGCGGGATAGAAAGACATATTTGAATTCATTAATAAGATTATACGCAATTTGAGTTTTATCTACATAAACGTAGTTTTCATTTATTATTTCAGAAAATGTCTGTATCCCGATTGGTAACTTTTTCATATTAAAATAATATTGACTTTATAGGTTATTGTCAATAGATGTAGAGTCGTTTTGATAACTAAAATATTAACTCCTACCGGTATGAATTAATACTCTGTTACTTTCCTGTGAAATTTCTATCTTCTTAATTTAAAAGGCCATTTATCAAATGACATTATCTTTATTTTTGCTTATGAAATAATAAAATCTTTTTTTTCAAAATTAGGACAGTTGCCTGTTGTTTCAATTGCTTCAATGCAATGCTTGCAAAGATAATAATATCTAACAGAGTCAGTTTCCAGATCGATAATTTTATCCAATTTGTATTTCAATTTCAAAAAATCAGACTCAGTCAATTCACACTCAAAAACGCTTTTTTGCACTCTAATCCCTTTATTTTTGAGCTCCTTGTCTACTCTGTATCTTTTTCTATCGTCAGAAACATCATACGAAACAACATAAAATTTTTTCATATCTAAAAAGTAAAACCCTTATACTCTGAATCTTCTATTATTGCTTTTGCAAATTTGTATGCCTGATAGCGTATTATTTCTCTTAGTGTCATTTTTTTATTTTTTTCTTCATACCAAAAATATGAATTAAATCTTTTTTCAAGCAGTCCGATATATTTTTTTCTACCATATACTGACATTGAGACCGGCAAATCATGATTTTCATAATCAATAATAAAATCATTTTTATTTACCATACCTTTATTAAGAGATGAGATTACAAGGTAATCTATTGCAACTGCTCTGAACTCTTCCATAAGATCAAGTACCATTGATGGACGCCCATATTCTTCCACATGATAACATCCAAAATATGGATCAAGCCCCACAGTATTAACAGCTGTCCTAACAACATTTCCTAAAATTGTATAACCGAAGCTCAAAAGTGCATTGACTTCATTTAGAGGAGGCCTTTTAGTCCGTTTTTCAAACTTTAAATTGCCTTTAATAAGAAAATCAAATGCACCAAAATATAAATTTGCAGCTGTGCCCTCAAAACCTAACAATGATTTTATATCGGCAATAGATACAATTTGTTTTTTAAACACAGTCAAGCGGTTAAGAATAGTTGTTACACTTTCATCCTTATGATAGTAGTTTAACTTTCTAAGCACGGATATACTATTTTCAACTTTTGCTTTTATAATATTTTTAGCAAGTTTTAACTTGATTTTTGGATTGCCAAGCTTTGTAATTTGTAGCCTTCTTAATATTATATTTTTACCAAGCTCCGGTACTAATCGACCGAGAAAATCTCCGGAATATTTTGTAAATACAACATCAATTTTATGTTTTAAGAAATGTTTTATAGCCTGAGTGCTAATTGAGACATTCCCCATTATGACAACCTGGTCGATATCTTTAGTAAGAAACACTCCTATAACATTGTTGAACTTTTTCAAAATTATCCTTTCCCCTGATATATATATGCCTGCACCTTGCTCAG
The DNA here is from genome assembly GCA_020054865.1 of Deferribacteraceae bacterium. Lineage (GTDB taxonomy): Bacteria > Chrysiogenota > Deferribacteres > Deferribacterales > Deferrivibrionaceae > Deferrivibrio. The sequence continues at coordinate 20,755 of JAIHAR010000030.1, read as the reverse complement.
TAATATATACAATCATACATCAAGCTTATATGTAACTTTGCCATTCTCATCTACTACTCTTCTAAAATTACCTACCGCAGTTTTAAATACATCAACTCCTGAAGTTTTAAACATGGCTTCGAACTTATCTTCATATTCTTGTTTTAATGCATTAAGCTCAAATAACTGTTTCTTTAGTTTTAGATAATTATCAAGGATATCCTGAAAATTTAATGACTGGCTATCCAACCTGCTTGGTAATTTTACATCAATTTCAAAAGTATGTAGGTGTAATGTGGGATTTGGATATAATCCTTCAATATTATCAAACTGACAGTTGCAGTTCACGGTTGAAGTTATTTCAGGGACCTTTGACCTTATTTTTGCACAGCTTATTGGATTTCCTTTCAGCCTTGATTTTAAAAATTTGTCGGGGTTAACATTATAGCACTTTGAATAAATATAATTTACTGCATCTACACCCGTTTCAAGATGACCAATACTATGAGCTACCACAATCATTTCATCATAGCTAAGCTCATTTTTTCTAAGAGCATTTTGATAAATTTCCTTTAATACCGGACATTTAAAAATAAGATATTGAAATTGCTTGTCTGTATCGATGTTGTAAGGTTCAACAATATTTTTAAATGAAATTGTTTCTGATGGCAAAGGTTTTGGTTTATCAGAATATTTTTCAAATGTATCGGAAATACGGTAGTAGTTTAAATACTCAAGCAGCTTTTGATCAGATACCCTTTCAACTTTTTTTAAAAATTCATCAATATTTGCAATTTCACTACCCTTTTTATCTACAAAAAAGCTTCTTTTCCCATTTGCAAGGTGTATCCCAAGTGGTAATTTCACAAGATTTCCCGTGCCATCTTGTTTTACAAAATTTTGTTTTGGAAAAATTTCAACGGAAATTTCTGGTATAATCTCTTTAATATTGATTTTTACACTTTCAGCAAATCGCTTTGCTATCCTTGCAGGTACAGGCTTTTCTAAAAATATCCAAACATGCCTGCCTTTATATCCGCTGTTTTCTATAATAGGACTTATATTGAACTTCTCACATTCCTTACAAATAGATACGGCAATTTTATGGCACAAGAAATCGTATTCCTTAAATTTTTCATCATTTGACAAAACATTTTTTAAAATATGTTTGGCAATGTCCACGTCAAAACAAATCCAGTTAACAGTGCTATCCAATCTGTGCTGATAAATTCCGATAGTAATATTTCCGTTTAGGTGGTTTTTAATCACCTTTTCGCTAAGGGGCTCTCTTACAGGAATATAACCGGTTGCTCCTTCAGAATTTTTCCATTGTCTTGCATATACCCCTTCTCTACCTCCAAATAAAGTAAAAAGAAGTGATACTGTTTCGTTTGTATATGATAATTCAATAATTTTTTCTTCCATAGAATTGTCAAATATATCTTTGAAATATTTGTCTTTTGTCAAAGAGTATGCTTTGTCGGCAATTTTTAAAGCAATTTCTCCCCTATCAAGCTCTAATAAAATTCCGACTAAGTGTTTGTAATAGGTAGGGTTAAATTTGTCTAAGTCAATCAATTTTTTTAATACTTTCAATGCTCTTTCAGGGTTTGAATCATTTAAATAATATTGCAATAACCTTTCATAAATAGGCTTTTTATCTTCAGTGAGATTTAGTGCGAGGTTTAGATACTTTATTACCTCAGAAATATTTTCATTTTTTTCAGCTTCATCAGCAAGTCGTATCAGTTCTTTGAAATTATGCTGTAATTTATTTTCCATCGGTTACCCCCTTAACTTAATAAACATATTTATTGGAAATTTTCTGACATTTTTGTTATCATTTTACAATGAGACTTGATGAATTGATAGATTTTGGAAAATTAAAGCCGGACGAGGATATTAATGAGGGAAGTTTGATCTTGATAAATGTTTATTTTCTTCGTTTGGTATCAGGAGTACTACTTACTGGAAATCTTGAGAAGTTAGAATCAAATAAAAAGAAGCGAAGACCTATTGTCGTTTATAAGACAAAAAATAGATTGTGCAGCTTTTTAGGACTATCTACAAACAAACATGTTCATCGTAAATATGAAATAATCTTCGATTTTTCCAACTGTAACGATATATTGGATTGTAAAAACTTTAAATTTGAATCTAAAAGCAGTGTATTTGTCCCAACACAAAAAGTTAAAAAAAATGGGAAAATACATTATGTGCCAAAACGCCAAAGTTTTAATTTTAATATCGATACAATACTCAGTTATAAATTGTCAGTAGATAAAATCAATGAAATTAATAGACTGACTAGCCAATATTCCGATTTTGACGGTTATTTCAAGGTTTGCACCTTTTGTAACATAGAGTATGTCAAAAATATTGCTAAAAGGTTGAATGAACTATGTCAGAGATAGTAAAGTTTTTGAAGTGTCCGGATGAAAATGAAAAAGGTTATGAAGAGCTATTTAAAAAATTTATTTATTTTGCAAAAAATTATTCAATAGATGAAGAATTGCTCAGTATGTATCACGATTTTTTATCAAATAAAATATTTAGCAATAAATCCATGATAAAGTTTATTCACAATAATGATGATGTGGCTATATTGAAATATTTGAATACAAGTATAAATAACTTTTTGAAGGACTACTACAATCATTTTAAAAATAATGATAATCTTTCATTAAACTCAGTTGTTAATGACGAAGATGATTTGGAATTTCTTGACACCATTGAATCAGATTCCATTTCTGAAGAGCTAAAATTTGAATCATATGAGATTCTTAATATAATTGTAGAAAAATTTGATGAGAGGAAAAAAAGGATATTGTGCCAATATTTATATTCAAATAAAAAAAACTTTATAAAAGATTTATCAAGGAATGCATATGATAAGGCTATCCAAAGACTCAAAGTAGAAATTCAGGATATTGTAAGGGAACATTTGCTTTCTCAAGAAGCATTTTTATGCTTTATGCAAATTTATGTGTCAGAAGTGTGCGAAAAATTTTGTTGTATAGACAGGAGCAGTAAATGAGTGAACGTCTAAAAGATATTTATGAAATATACACAAAACTAAAGCTGAATAATGAAGAAAGTGGTGCCGGTGATAAGGGGGACTATAAAGAGTTTATGAATACAATAAAAGAGATAAGAATTGAATCTGATCACAGTAAACCTGCCCTGGAAATAGGTGAGCTTTACATCGTAGACGGGAAATTTATGTTTTTATTGACCGGAGAAGTTAGCGGTTTTTTCACAGGTTTCAAAGTAACAGAATGGGTAGACTTTGCCACTCAGAATGATTTTGTTTTTAAGTTTGAGACGGATGAATATTTTGCTTTCATGGATTATGAATTGTATATTCCCAAAAATTTACCAATGGCTTATGTGGGGATTTTAGAAGATAAATATGTGGACGTACTCTTTGAATACACTGTCAATGGAGTAGATATCCCAAAGAAGTATAAGGGTCTAACCATTCCTATTGATGATGAGAATTACTACCAGGTTAAATTCAGAAATCAAGAAATTGCCGACGTATTGCCATACCATTTTAATCAGTTTGAAGTTTCTGATGTTATCTTTTTCTCAGAACTGAAAGATAGTATAAAGCAACGTATTGAAAAGATTAACTATCCAAAAGCTGCTGCTACTGCCAAACATACTGCAAGAAAGGGAATTTTTTCCCTATATTTTGACCGCCAAACAAATATTCTTAAAATTATCCTTGATGAAGAATATGTTAAAAAGAATGCCCTGATAAGGGTACAGATTGAAGATGATGAATTTATCTGCCTTGTAGATAAGGGTGAAATAGAAATAGAAATCTTTGATGATAATATAATTATTCCTTATTTGGCTGATAAAATTGACATAACAAATGCTTAAGGTATATTTGAAAGATCCTGATAAAAATTACCGAGTAATAAAAGAATTTATTCAGGATTGCTCTATTGCTGAACCAGACTATGATGCCTGCTTCAAGCTTTTTCACGAAGAAAGGTATTCTCCGTATGAAGATTTAAAACAAATGCTAATGTTTTCACTCATAAAAAACTCAAAATCTGAGCTACTTGAAAAAATATTAGGCAAAGAGTTTACTGAAGCTATCACAAAAGCTTTTGAGCAAGTAAAATATTCACAGTTTCCAATAGTAGATAATAATAATGGCGACATTGCAAGGGTGTATATATTTGAGGGGGAGTTTGAAAGCATTTGCTTCCCTAATACGCCGCAATTTATCAGGGAGTCTTTGATAAAGTTAAAAAAACTAATTAATAAAAATTTTTTTGTATGTTTTGACAAAATTTTCACGGGCAATTCATTTGAGCTTGCCTTAGCGTCTTGTTTTTATGTAGAGGATATTTACAGAAACAATTTTATTTATACGGGCAGTGTCGATAGCTTTGGTAAAGTTAACAATATCGACTATATAAAATTAAAAAAGAAAATTGCCTTAGATAATAAGAAATTTTTGGTATCGCATATTGATAAGCTTGAGGATTTATCTCATCTGAATAAAGATGTAATTGATTTACCTTTTATTCAATTGTTTGGAAAAAGTCATGCAGAGCTTGAAAGAAATTTTAACTATCTGAAAGATAAGTTAGAGGGTAATATATTGAATATGCTTGAAATTGATTTGGACGATTTAAGTATTTACAGAGAAAATTTTATCCAGAATAACATTGATGAATGGGAATGTCTGATAGATGAATTTTATTATAAAATTTCAAAAGCTTATAATTGCAACCTTACAGTAAGATTTCATTTTATTTGTAGTTTGTCTGCATTTGCTTTTTCAATGGGAGTAATTATTGGTGCTAAAAAGCAGCTGTCTATTTATCATTTTCAGGACGGAAAATATTTTGAAGTAATAAATTTCACTGAAACAAGCCTTAGAAAATTAAAACAGATTAAACAAAACTTTGAATATATAAGCTATGGTTATGAATCCAGCTTTGACTCTGATGAGCTTATGGTTTGTATTTATGCTGCTAGCCATAACCCGATAGGGGATGCCAAAAAATTTATTAATGAAACATTACATTGTAATCTTTTAACCATTAATATTAAGGATTTCCAAGGTAATATTTCTATTGATAACAGTAACTTGTGGGTCGAGATTACAAGGGAAATTTATTCATGTATCAATTCCGTCAATAATAAACAACATGTTTCTACATATCATTTCATATTTTCTGCACCTGTACCCCTTTCTTTTGCTCTGGGAATGGCAATCGGAGACTACAAGAGGCTGGTGGTTTACAACTTTGACAAATCAGACTTATCCTACAAAAAAGTAATTGACTCAGAAAAAGTTAAAAAATTCAGAAATTTTTTTTAATCTTTTAAGCATCCATTAAAAAAATATGATAAAATAAATCATTATTATTGGATTGTATATTTAAGGAGGGCATGTGCCGATACCCTATCAAAAGTTTGAGATATTTCTTGAATTTGAAAAAAATGCATTCGCAGATATTTATCCATCTTTTGCATTAAGAGCTGTTCTTGGAAAAGAACTCAAAAGGTTTGCATGTATTTTAAGACATAAACAGACTTGCGATGATTGCCCTTTAAGGTTTCAATGTGCATATTCTGTTGTATTTGAAACACCTATAGAGAAAAATAACGATTTTTTGAAAGGTAGAGATAAAGCATCTCACCCATTCATTACATATTGTGAAAGGGATGTTAATACTAATTTTAATGAGCTTAAATTTGAGCTTACACTTTTTGGTAAAGGGATCAAATACTTCCCCTACATATATTACGGCTTTTTAAAGGCAGGAGAAAATGGACTTTTCAGGGAAAGGGCAAAGTATCGCATAACAAAAGTTTTCTCAGGAGGACATTTGGTCAATGATGGGTCAAGTGATGATATTAATTTGCCTGAAGGTACGCTCTTTACAGCAGATTTTTCGGAAGAATTAGTTGATAAAAACATAAGAATAAACTTTTTATCCCCGTCAAGATTAAAGGTCAAAGGGAAATACTCTTCGGAAATTTCTTTTAGCGACATATTGATTGCTTCCTTGAGCAGATATGAGATTTTGTCAAACCTGTACGGGACAAGCGAGAAAAATGGAAAAATTCAAATTAATTTGTCAGAAATTGAGTCTGAAAACTGTTTAGTATGGAAAGAGTACAAAAGGTATTCATCAAGGCAGAATGACAGTATGATATTTGGTGGGGTTGTTGGATATATGAACTTGCGTGGCAAATTTCCAATTTATGCAATTTCATTATTAAAATTTGCTGAAATTTTTGGTCTTGGTAAAAATACCGGTTTTGGTTTTGGAAAGATACTAGTGGAGGAGCTAAATGAATAGAAATGTGCTTGTGTCTTTAGTAAGTGCTCAAACTGTTCCTAATATCGTCTTTATTAATGAGTTTAAAGATAAATTTTCAATAGATTATTTTATTTTTTTAACTACTAAACAAATGGAAGAAGATAAACAAAAAAGAAGTGACGCAATCATAACTACATGTAAATTGGATGAAAATACATGTGAAAGACTTATTGTTAATCAAGAAGATTTTCAAGATGTTATAGGTAAGTTGCGAAAAGCATATCGTGGAAATGATAAATATTATTTCAATTTAACAGGCGGGACAAAAATAATGTCTTTGGGAGCATACGAATTTGCCAGAAATATAAACCAGACTGAAAGGCTTTTTTATATCCCTAATAATAGAAACCATGCTACAAATATTGAAACTAACAATCTATCGGAGATTCAATATCGATTGAATGTACAAGAGTATTTTTCAGCTTACAATGTTAAAATCAAGAACATTAATAATTTAACTGGCGCAATAGATTGCGCTAAAAAAAGAAAAGACTACACATATAAGCTCTGGGAATGCTTTAATGAGAATGCGGATCTTTTTAACGAAACGTCTGACGATATTAGAAAATACTGGAATTCGGATAAAGTGAAAAACAATGAAAAAAAGATAGATTTAAACGAGCTTATAGATGCCGGAGAGTATTTTTTTGACAGATTAGGCTTAGATATTAGTAGTGAATCAAAAAAGCGATTAAAGCACTGGATTAAATATTTAACCGGTGGCTGGTTTGAAGAGCTGATTTATTTTGAAGCTAAAAAATTTCTAAATTTAAATGATGATTACATCAAACTTGGTGTAGAAATAGAAAAAGGAGGAGGTAACGAGCTTGATGTTGTTTTGACATACGAAAATAGGCTTTACTATTTTGAATGTAAAACTGGCCTTGGAGGCAAGGAAAGGGAAGTTTTAAAGGAAACATTTTACAAACTTTCACACTTAAAGAGCCAGGAAAGCTTCGGCCTTGGAATGAATAATATTCTGTTAGCATTAGATGAAAAGGTTTTGTATGACAATAATGGTGAATTAAAAGATACCTATAAATTAGCTAAGGATAATTTTAGATTACAGTTTTTTGGCCTAAAGGACTTTAAAGAAAAAAGGATAGATGGCATCTTCAAAGAAATTTTTAGAAAGGGGGAATAGATGAATGAGAGAAGATTAAGAAGTTCTTTGATAGGAATTGCTGCTTTTTTACACGATATAGGCAAAGCATATCAAAGGACTGGCAAACAGTTGCCTAATAAATATAAACGAGACACTTTTGAACGACAGCTATTGCTTAATAAAGACTCTCACTTGCATGCTCTTCATACGGCTGTTTTTTTCGATAATTTTATAGCCAACAGCTTAATAGAGCAGATATGGAAAGATTGTTTTCCAGAATCAGATATGCTCAAAACTTCAGCAGGTCATCATAACCCTGAAGATTTTTTAACTAAAATTATTGCTCAAGCTGATTATATTGCATCGGGATTTGATAGAGAAAGATACGAGGAGAGACAAAATAATAGCCCCAAAGATTATAGAAAAGTTCATCTAGCACCTTTATTACGACATATAACATTAAAGAAAAATGATATTGATAATTCATATCGATTTAAATTAGAAAAACTAAACTACAACAGTCTATTCCCAGTAAAAAAATCAGAGATAGAAGGAGAAAATGCTGAAGAAAAATATAAAAAATTAGTAAATGAGTTTGAAAATGATTATAGCGTTATCCACCAAACTTTTTTAAGTGTTGAGGGGTATGTTGACGCTTTACAATCTCTATATGAAAAATATTTTTCATTTGTACCTGCCTCAACGTGGGATGATTATGATGAGGTTTCATTATATGATCACTCTAAAACTACTGCTGCCTTTGCTTCTGCAATATATAATTTAATCACTGAAAAACAATTAACAGATAAAAATCCTGATTTTATTAACAGCAACGAAAATAATTTTATTTTATTACGAGGAGAGTTTTTTGGAGTTCAAAAGTTTATCTTCGGTAATGATACGGAAACAAATAAAAACTCAGCTAAGATACTAAGGGGAAAATCATTCTATGTATCAGTTTTATCTGAAGTTGCAGCATACTATTTTCTCGAAGAATTAAATTTACCATCTTTTAACCTGATGCTTAATGCAGCAGGGATGTTTGTAATTCTTGCACCGAATACTGAAAGCACTCATAAAGCTTTATGTGAAGGGAAGAAAAAGCTGAATGATTGGCTCTATAATCAATTTATAGGAGAAGTTTCCCTTGGGATAGTGACTACGGAAGCGTCAGCCAAGAATTTTATGGATAAGGAGTTTGAACAGTTGTGGTTAAATTTACTCTCAGAGTTAGACAAAGCCAAATACGCAAAATTCGATTTAAAGACTCGTAAGGCTGTATTTGAAAATTATCATACTCAATTTGATGGCAAAAACACTTGTAAGGTATGTGGTAAAAAAGCTGCTGTAAATGAAAACTGTGATTTGTGCGACTCATTTGAAATAATTGGTAAAAACTTAGTTACAAACAGATTTCTTTATATTATACATAAAAATAATGGTTCAATTTTTAATAAATTTGAAATTCAGTTTAGCAACGAAATTAAACCATCAGGAAATATCTTAAAGGTTATTGATCTTAACCCTACAAAGCCATTTTCAGGAGCCTCTATCGTATATTTAAATAGCTATATTCCAAAAAAGAATAATGCTCCCATGAGCTTTGAGGAAATGGTAAAAATTAATGGTCATTCTGAGTCAAAACCATTAGGTGTTTTAAAGGCCGATGTTGATAATCTTGGAGCTATTTTTGCTGTTGGTTTAGAGCCATATAAACATGAATCCAAAATGAATTACAAGCTTACCTTCTCAAGACTTTCCGCAATGTCGCGAATGATAAATATCTTTTTTGCCTACTATTTGCCGGAAATTTGCAAAAAAGACTATCAAAATGTGTACACTGTTTTTGCAGGAGGAGATGATTTATTTTTAATAGGACCATATGATGAAATCATAGAATTGAACTTCAAAATCAATGAAGATTTTAAATTATTTACAGGAAACAATGAAGATGTAACAATATCTTCTGCCATAGGATTATTCAAGCACAACACCCCTGTTGTATATATGGCAGAGATTGTTGAAGAAAATTTAAAAAATGCCAAGTCATTTTCAAGTGACTCTTTTGTTAAAGGTCAAATGAGTGTATTGGGCGTAGTTGAAAAGCCTGAAAGTTTTAAAGATTTTTATAAACGCTTTACAGAGCTGTTGAGCAAATCATCAGTAAAAAATAACACGTCCTTTTGGTATAAAGTAATGAGCTTTATAGATATGAAGATTAAAGTTTCTGAGGATAAAAAGGTTAATTTGATCAATCTAATGTGGTTGCCCCGCTTAAAATATTCACTTGCAAGAAATATTAAAGATAAAGTTGAAAGAGAGAAAATGGCAGAATTTTTAATAAAATCAATTGAAGAAAATCCAAAGCTTTTAAGAGCAGCTTTATCAATAAATTTATATAAAATCAGATATGGAGGTTAATATGCAAAGAAATTTTAATGAACGAAGAAGTAATGATAACAGGCATCATAACACTAATCAAGTTCCGGAAATAGTGAAAAAGTCTTTCAAAAGATATAATTACCCGGAATTGATAAAATCAATCGCAAGCGAAGTAGCTAAAGAAATGGATAATGAAAAAAAGGCTTCTCGCGATAAACTCAACAAAAACACACAAATAAGGAAATTTTTCGATGACCTATATGTTATCAAAAGCAAGATTGACTCTTCTGACAATCCTCAAGAAGTGTTCGAAAAAAATTTACCTTTAATTTACCTTGTGGCATCAAAATGTGCTTATGCACGCGGTAGGAAGCATGTCGGTGAAGCTTTCTATACTTTTATCACATCAAATGTACTTGAAATTGAAACTCTTTCAGATTTTAATACTTTTATAAGCTACTTTGAAGCAATACTTGGCTATTATAGATATCTTAATCCAAGTGAAAACTAACAGGAGGAAACTATGAGTGCTTTAAAAATTAAAAATATTTCTGGAAAAATTATTTTGGAAAGTGGTCTTCATATTGGTGGAGGAGACTCAGAGGTGCACATAGGTGGCGTAGATAATCAAGTAATAAAAGATCCTTTAACAAATTCACCCTATATACCCGGAAGTAGTTTAAAAGGTAAGATTAGAAGTTTGTTAGAATATTATGTTGGGGCGCATTTGAAAACCGGTGGTAAACCTTTACAAGTAAATCATTTGGAAAATCCACAAGAAGATGAAGCAAATATTGTAATGCTTTTTGGAACAAGTGGTAGTGAAAAAAATAAAGATAGCTTTGAACCTAAATATGCAATTTCAAGGGTAATTTTTTCTGATTCACATCTAAATGATAGTTCTAAAGAAATATTATTAAAGACCATAGGAAAGCTTACTGAGGTAAAAGCTGAAAACTCAATCGACAGAATTACAGGTACTGCAAAGGACCCAAGATTTATGGAAAGAGTACCAAAGGGAGCAGAATTTGATTTTTCACTTTCTCTAAAGATTTTTAAAGGAGATGATGAAAATTCCTTTTTAAACACACTTCTTAAAGGCTTCAAACTTCTTACACTTGATGCACTTGGAGGTTCAGGAAGCAGAGGATATGGTAGAGTAAGCATTAAGTTTGACGATAACGAACTGCAGGAAAAATTCAATTCTGTAGAATTATAGGTGAGCTTATGGAATATATAAAGGCAACAATAAAGCCACTTTCACCCTTTGGGACTGAACCAATGTCCGATACATTATTCGGACAATTAGTTTGGATCCTGTCTGATATGGGGGAAAATATTTCTGATTTTTTAAAGGACTATGATACCAATCCTTTTCTTGTGGTATCAGACTTTTTGCCAAACAACTGTGGTATTTCTCCAAAGATACCGGTTAAGTATAAGCTTGAAGAGTCCAAAGAAATCAAACTTGCAAAAATTCTGGAAAGAAAAAAAATAAAATCAAAAAACAGAATCTATATTGATAGCATTTACAAAGAAAGCGATTTAAATACTGAAAAAATAATTAACCTATCAGAGAACATTAATGCATACAAAAATAGCGAAATAATCAGGTGTTCAATTGACAGAAGGACAGGAACGACTGGCCAGGGTTTTGATCCATACTCTATAATTGAATATGTCTACTATGGAGAGATTACATTTTCCTTTTACTTTTATGTTTCCAAGGAAGAACATATTGATATAATCAAAACGGCACTGGAAATAATGGGAAAAATAGGCTTTGGTAAAGACGCATCTTTAGGTAGAGGACAATTCAATGTTGAAAATTATGAAGAAGTTAGATTTTCAAACAAAGGAAAAAACTCAATATACACCCTTGGAAATTGTGCTTTGGAAGATTTGCAAACTGAAGGGAATGAATATTACGAAATTTTTACTAAATATGGTAAGCATGGCAATATCCGTTCAGTTGAGGGTAACCCTTTTAAAAATCCAGTAGTAATGGCAAGGCAAGGTGCATTATTTGTAAATATTAGTAATAAATTATTTGAAAAGCCGTATATTGGAAAAGCACTTACAAATTTATCATATTATAAGGATACGGTTCAGCAAGGATACAGTTTATACGTCCCTGTTAGCGTAGAGGTGCAATAATGAGAGATAAAATTATTAAGTTTCAGGCTTTCTTAGCTTCACCAATACATATAGGATCAGGTGAATATTACGAGCCTTTTTCGTATGTTATCAAAAACAACAAAATATATCACTTTGATACATCTGTTTTTTTATCAAAACTACCTTCTGAAAAAATAAAACAATTTACTATGATAGTAAAAAATCCCTCTTTTAGTAAAACATTAGAGGCCAGAAAGTTTATCTATGAAAATTTTGACATATCATCTATGGCTAATATCGTCTTTGACGAGCAAGATGTCTCAAGTAGTGATTTTGCAAATGAATATAGTGAGAAATTAATAAATCTTGCTTCCAAAGATTTTAATAACAAAATGATAAATATGCTTGAAATTGAAAAAACCTACTCATCAGGTGGCTATACAGTAATACCCGGCTCTTCAATAAAAGGCTCAATCAGAACTGCAATAGTTAATAAAATAATTGAAGACAACCATATCAAATACGATCCTACAAGAAGAGATGAGTATAAAAAACTTATGAAAGAAATGAATTTGAGCTTCACTGATGATATTTTCAAAATACTTAAAGTATCTGATTTTAGTAAATCTGAAAGTGTTGGTAAGTGGATAGGATATTTTCATAATTACCCCAAAAAGTCACTTGAAAAATCTGTAAGCGGTGAGCTAACTGTTGCATCTGAGGTAATAAGGCCTTTTCAGCTTTTTGCCGGTTGGTTAACTATAGGCGATATTCCAACTCATAAATACAAAAGAGATGTTGATAATATATTAGAAAGTAAACAAAATCTTTTTAAATGCTTAAACAGACATTATTTAGAACTATTTAAAAAAGATTATAATTTATTTAAAGAAAAATCTTTAAATCATAATTTTGTTAAAATAGTGGATAAACAGGGCTTGATAGATAAATTAAATGAAAATAAATATGCTGTTATCAGAGTTGGCAAACATAGCGGTGCAGAAGGTGTTACGTTTAAAGAAAGAGCAATAAAAATAAAAGAAAATAAAAGACGGCAAGCAGTTCATGATGCTAAAGAACCAACAACAGTATGGTATTTTTCTCAGAAAAAAATAAATAATATAAATAGCTTATACCCTATGGGGTGGTTAATATTAATATAATGCAATCAAGCATCCTTATAACCACCCTGGGACATTCATGGCAATTGATACCTGAACTTGTAGGCTTCACAAATCCAGATGATTATGGTTTTTATAAATATCACTCTGGATTTGAAAAAATTAATAATATAAGAACTATAAACAAGATAAAGCCCGTAAAGGAGATATGGGTAATTTCAACTGATGATAAAAGAACAATAAATTCAATAAAAACAGCCAAAGGGTGGCTAAACGAAAATGTTAAAAAGATTAAAATGAAATCTTTTATCTTGAAGGGGATTTCAGACCTGACTAAGGATGAACACTGCAGACAAATGGGGAATTTAATTTACCAAGTTGTTTTGGCTGGTAAAAAATATGTAAATGGCGGTCAATTGCTTTTATCTCTTAGCGGTGGACGGAAAACTATGAGTGCTGATATGCAGGAAGCAGGCAACATCTTTGGATTTGATGCCATGATACACATAATCGATGATGGAAATATCCCACAAGAATTTAAAAATTTGAAGACAATTGATACTAAATTTTCCAGGCATTTTACCCCCATTGTTGCATTCGGCAAAAGGGATGCAAGCAAAATCATTTATTTTGAACAAGACATTCTTGAAAATCAAAAATATGACATACCTTTAAATGAGGAAAATATATACTTAGATCCTGATACTGAACTTTATAACGAAGTTGAGGAAAGAAGGAATAAATCAAGAAGCATTGCATTTAATTTTTATCAAAAAATTTACCAGAAAGAGCCAGCGTCAAATTTTTATTCTTTATATTTTTTGGAGCCAGATAAAATTCAAGTTTTAAAAAACAAAAAAATAGTTATAGAAGATTATAATTTAATCAAGAAATTACCAAAAGCAGAGTTACATTGTCATTTAGGTGGAATAGCTGACACAAAAGAGATGGTGGAAATAGCTTATTCCAATCTGGAAAAAGTAAATTTTTATAGAAGAAAATATAAAAAATATGATGATTGGCTTAAAATTATAAGGGAAAACCTGTCAAAAAATGAATTGTCAAAAATCACTGAAATGGTGTCTAATCCCAAAGAATTGGTGCTAAATTGTTTTAAGGAGATTCCGGAGCCATATAGTCTGGCAGGATTTCTTATACAGTTTAAAGACTATGAAAAATTACTTGATGAGTTGATTTTTGGTAAGTATTTAAATTCAGAAGACTATAAGAATATTGGCATAGAAAAATACTCAAAATTAGGTGACCTGCAGGGTTCATCTCTTTTGCAATCAAGGGAATCTTTAGCTTCAGCTTGTAATATTTTAAAAAGAAAAGCAAAAGAGCACAACGTAAAATATTTGGAACTCAGATGCTCACCTCATAATTATACCAAGGGTGGGTTAAGCATTGATGAAGTAGTTGATGTGCTGGTAAGAAATCTCGAAAGTGATGTAACTGTTTTTAAATTAATATTTATTGCCACGAGACACAAAAAAATCTCAGAAATTAATGAGATTGTAAATTATGTTTTAAATAAAAACGATAAAAAATTTATGGAATTTTTTGTTGGTTTTGATCTGGCAGGAAATGAAGAGATGAAAAGCCCATCCGAGCTTAGAGATGCATTTTTACCGATATTGGAAAAATGTTTAAAGATTACAATTCATGCCGGTGAGACTGCGGATGCTGATAGTATATGGGAAGCTGTCTATCATCTGAGTGCTGACAGGATTGGGCATGGACTTAAGTTGCTTGAAAGGGAAGACCTTATGGATAAAATCAAAGAAAGAAAAATATCAATTGAACTATGCCCTTCAAGTAACAAACAGATATTAGATTTTACAGACAGAGAATACCCTCTGAAAAAATACCTTGATAGAGGTCTAAAAGTTACTTTGAATACGGACAATTTGGGAATTTCACGTACTGATTTTACCAATGAATTTATTATCGGATCAGACTTAGTAAATAACACGCTAACTTTTTGGGAACTATTGCAATTAATCAAAAATTCTTTCGTTTCCGCATTTTGCAAGATTGATACTAAAAAGGATTTAATAATAGGTGCTGAAAAAAGTGTTATGGAGATAATTAATGAAGAGATCTTTAAATGATGTCCTTGTTTTTAAAAAGAAAAATATAAAAAAGAAATATTTGCAAGATCATACTATCGTGTCAATTAAAGAAAAAAAACTTTTAAAAGACTTTAAAATTGAACACATAGAATTTGTTAGTAGAGATATTTGTGAAAAAAATACTGATTATAAGCAAATTATACCATATGTCATTGTTAAACATCTCGATAAAATTGCTTGCTACCAAAGAAAAGGCAGCGAAAAAAGGTTACATGGGAAATATTCTATAGGAATTGGTGGTCACGTAGAGCTACAGGACTATATTTTTGAGGTTTTAGAACCTACAATTAAAAATGCAGTTTATAGAGAACTATCAGAAGAATTTTCGGATTTTGATTTCTATAAGACAGAAATAAGTTTTTTAGGTTTAATAAATGAAGAGATTACCGATGTGGGACTTACTCATTTAGGATTTGTATATCTATTAAATACTACCAGAGCATTTCTTCCGGGCAAGGAGTTGGAGGGACTTGAATGGTTAGATATGTTTGAAATATACAAAAAAGATTTAGAACTGTGGAGTAAAATGGCATTGGAGCTGATACATTGAAAGCTTTATTTTTAATATTCAGTCACAGTTTGACAAATAAACAAATAAATGAAATCAATACTAAGCTAAAAGTAGATAAAATTGTAAATTTGCCTGATAATTTACAAAAACTTTGGAGTCAAATACCACCTGAGGGGGGATTGCCAGTTAATGAGGTTAAGAAAATAACTAACTTTTTAGGAAATAATGCAAAAAGTGGAGACTATGTATTAATACAAGGTGATTTTGGTGCAACTTTTTTTGTTGCAGATTTTTGCCTGAAAAACTTTTTAGTACCAATTTATTCTACTACCAAAAGAATATCAGTAGAAAAAGAAGACAAATATGGTAAAATTAGTAAGACAAGTATATTCGAGCATTTGAATTTTAGGAAATATCAGTACTATGGTTGATATTTTGTAGTTTGAAAACTGAATAAGATTACCGCGATAAGTAAAACAAACATGTCGTAATGTTCTATTTTAAAAGCACAATTTCAAGTGGATTTTAGAATAAATTGAAATAAGACTAAAGTTTAAATCTACTATATGGTTACAAGAAAAGTTAGACTAGTAGAACACGAATTTTTTTCTTGTTGTTTATCAGTAGGTTACAAAAACGGGTATCAAAATTTACAAAGTAGAAAAATTGATACCCCCCCCTTCTTTAATTTTTGCCTTGCAAATATCTGAAAATAAGGTACAAAAAAGGGGTACTATTGGAATTTATGACCTGACTCGAAGGGATTACGACTTTTTTAATTTTATCATATTAGCCTCCTATCAAATTTTATATTGGAATTTATGACCTGACTCGAAGGGATTACGACGGCGTCTGTAAATATAGATATTAACATAGTATGCACATCATTGGAATTTATGACCTGACTCGAAGGGATTACGACTTGCCGTATTTTGCGCAGAACTCAAATTCTGCGCTAGTTCCGATTGGAATTTATGACCTGACTCGAAGGGATTACGACTTTGTCACTTCATACATACATTCATCACAGTATTCATCCTGATTGGAATTTATGACCTGACTCGAAGGGATTACGACGGCTTCAACAGCCGCTTGGAGATATGTAGGAAGTTCCGCATTGGAATTTATGACCTGACTCGAAGGGATTACGACCTTTCTTTGCGGTATTCAATGAATACCATCCGTTCTCTAATTGGAATTTATGACCTGACTCGAAGGGATTACGACTATATCCTCGAGAATTATTTCTTCTCCTGTATTTTCTATTGGAATTTATGACCTGACTCGAAGGGATTACGACATATTACTACATCGGCGTTAATGACTATAAAAGAAAGATTATTGGAATTTATGACCTGACTCGAAGGGATTACGACTAATTCCCCTTTAATAACTCTTTTTGCGGTTTTTGGTCATTGGAATTTATGACCTGACTCGAAGGGATTACGACTCCTTGCGGTTGATAAAAGAATCTTTCTTTTATAGTCATATTGGAATTTATGACCTGACTCGAAGGGATTACGACTATCACGTAAACCTTATCTGTTTCTAACAACATATCGTCATTGGAATTTATGACCTGACTCGAAGGGATTACGACGTTAGCCCAAAACTTTTATATAATTTTTTAGGATATCCTATTGGAATTTATGACCTGACTCGAAGGGATTACGACTCTCCATATAGTTCAAAAAAACTTATTTCCTCAAATTTTAATTGGAATTTATGACCTGACTCGAAGGGATTACGACTATCATACGCTTTGTAAGTCCACTTTTTGATACCGACTTATTGGAATTTATGACCTGACTCGAAGGGATTACGACGGTAATCAAACTTATGAACAGGAGTTAAGATTTTTCCCCATTGGAATTTATGACCTGACTCGAAGGGATTACGACTAAAGAACCTGAACCTGTATTGCAAACTTCAAGTAATCAGATTGGAATTTATGACCTGACTCGAAGGGATTACGACGTTGCTTCGCAATCCCCAACGGGACTAAAGCCCTTGACAGCAGATTGGAATTTATGACCTGACTCGAAGGGATTACGACATATAGACTTCAAAGTCGTCGCATATGTTATCCTCAATGAAATTGGAATTTATGACCTGACTCGAAGGGATTACGAGATAACCACAAATACCTGCGCATATAGGTTTGCTGCCCGCCATTGGAATTTATGACCTGACTCGAAGGGATTACGAGTATCCTCTTTCTACCTCACACTCACGACCGCAATGGATGATTGGAATTTATGACCTGACTCGAAGGGATTACGACTTAAATAAAACTTCTCCGGTTATTGCTTTTCTTTTAGCGGATTGGAATTTATGACCTGACTCGAAGGGATTACGACACTTCTCCGGTTATTGCTTTTCTTTTAGCGGTTTTTCTTGTTATTGGAATTTATGACCTGACTCGAAGGGATTACGACACTTTCTGAGTATCCGTTCTCAATGAGCACCAACCCATACATTGGAATTTATGACCTGACTCGAAGGGATTACGACTTAAATTCAAGGTCGTAATCCTTTTGGACTATGTTGTTACCATTGGAATTTATGACCTGACTCGAAGGGATTACGACTTCATATGCTTGTTCTGTAATGGCGAATGTTTCCCCTTCTTATTGGAATTTATGACCTGACTCGAAGGGATTACGACGTCATACTTCCATCCCGCAAACAGTTTCTCCATTAACTTTATTGGAATTTATGACCTGACTCGAAGGGATTACGACTTTTTGTTGTGAGTTCTGCTCCTTTTATCATAAAGGATTGATTGGAATTTATGACCTGACTCGAAGGGATTACGACTGTTTTAATTTTCCTGTTTAATTGTTTTTGTTGTTCTTTTGATTGGAATTTATGACCTGACTCGAAGGGATTACGACTCTCATAGGTGCGTTCATAATACCTTTACGCACCTCTTTATTGGAATTTATGACCTGACTCGAAGGGATTACGACTAAACGAAAGCGAGCTACATTAATACGATGCTCCATTTTAATTGGAATTTATGACCTGACTCGAAGGGATTACGACTTTTTTGACGCTGCCTTCTTTCTGATACCTTCTCATTTATTGGAATTTATGACCTGACTCGAAGGGATTACGACTTTAGCATCCTCTTTTAGCATGAATTTGCGTTGTTTGGAATTGGAATTTATGACCTGACTCGAAGGGATTACGACGATATTCGTTTTTTAATACACCCAATGAACATATGATGTATTGGAATTTATGACCTGACTCGAAGGGATTACGACTTAAAGGCTTGTCTTTAAGACAAGTGTTAATAAGCTCTTGATTGGAATTTATGACCTGACTCGAAGGGATTACGACAATAAAACAACAGTCTTTTTGCTCTCATTAACCTTGCTCTATTGGAATTTATGACCTGACTCGAAGGGATTACGACGGCGGTCACCTTCTTTTTGTGGGATGATGGTGGGATGTAGATTGGAATTTATGACCTGACTCGAAGGGATTACGACCTCTAAAAAATTTGCCAGCTCTAAGAAGGCGGCACAATAACATTGGAATTTATGACCTGACTCGAAGGGATTACGACTTTCAGGTTGCTCCAATTTGAGTCTGTTAATGTCAAATTGGAATTTATGACCTGACTCGAAGGGATTACGACTGTGAACAGGGCAGTCCACTTTAAAAGGACAATATCCGCAATTGGAATTTATGACCTGACTCGAAGGGATTACGACCAATTATTTGATTTCTAATAACCCAACTATATAAATTTAAATTGGAATTTATGACCTGACTCGAAGGGATTACGACTTTAACATTTTCAATTAGCTCTTCAGGTATCTCATCCGTGATTGGAATTTATGACCTGACTCGAAGGGATTACGACTACACACACATAGCGCCGATGCTAACCTCCATTAACGGTATTGGAATTTATGACCTGACTCGAAGGTGAAAAAAAGGACAGACATTATTTTATGAAAATTGAAAATATATAACAGTTATAGGCGATTTTGTAGTAAAAAGCTTGAATAGCAAGCGCCTAAGGGGTAAAATAAGGAAAAATGGAGAGGATGCTATGAAAAAAACGGTGTTTTTTATTTTGTTTTTTATAATCCTAAATTTTTTTGTTTTTGCCGAAGAAACTACTTTTTCACTTAAAGTGCTTCCTGTGCCGCCATTATTGTCAGCATCGATAGATTTTAAAGAGCCTTCAGGAAATAAAATATTGGATGCAGAGGAGACGGGTAAACTTATTTTAAATTCAAAAATACCGGACAAGGGGATGCCTTTGACGTGGTGGCAAATATTTACAATAAGGAGAATCTCAAAGGGATAAGTTTTGAAGACAAAATCAATATAGGGACTATCCCTGCCGGAGCAACAATCATCAAAGAGATCGACCTAAAAAGCAACGAGTATTTGCCTGAAGCAAAAGCTACTTTTATTGTGAAAATTTCAGAGGTAAACGGATTCAATCCAAAGCCTATCGGTATTGCTTTTAAAACAAAAAAATTTGAAGAGCCAATTTTAAAAAGTGGTGGATTACAAAATTACCGATAGTAACAGAAATGGTAAGATTGAGCCGATAGAGCAGGTGGATATAAAAGCTCGTGTTCAAAATGTAGGTAAAGGGTATGCTGAAAATGTGGTGGCCGAAATTGAACTTGGAGAAAATGTATTCATCGGCGGTGATATGAAGACAGTCCGTCATATAGGAAGTCTTAATTCGGGCCAGTACAAAGATATTTCATTTGTGGTGTATGGGAACAGTCTTATTGAAAACAATAAGGTAATGCCTGTAAATCTTAAAATAACCGAGTCAAGGGGCAGATTTGGCAGCAATGAAAACTTAAGACTTGTTATGTATAATCCTGACAATATAGGGACTATCAAAGTTGTAGAGGCAAATGAGGAAAAATCTGATAATAATGTGGTGATTGCTACCGGACTTACTATAATGCCCCCGGAAAATGAGACTGGATTTTTTGGGAGAAAAAATGTTAAAGGTAAAACGAGATGATAGCGAGAAAAGTTAACAAAGGGGGTAAATT
>JAIHAR010000070.1 GCA_020054865.1 Deferribacteraceae bacterium | reverse complement strand
TGATGATGAGCAAATGAAATTCTATACATTACAGGGTCTCTCATGTTAAGGTTTGGTGAGCTCATATCAATTTTAGCCCTTAATACACATTCACCCTCTTTGAATTCACCGTTTTTCATTTTTTCAAAAAGTTCCAAATTTTCTTCCACACTTCTGTTTCTGTAGGGTGACTCTTTGCCTGGCTCAGTTAGTGTACCACGATATTGTCTTATTTCATCTGCACTTAAATGGCAAACGTAGGCTTTCCCTTTTTTAATCAACTGCACCGCATAATCATACATCTGCTGAAAATAGTCAGATGCATAAAGCTCTTTGCCACCATAGTCAAAGCCAAGCCATTTTATATCTTCAATAATAGATTTGACATACTCTTCACTCTCTTTCTCAGGGTTGGTATCATCAAATCTTAAGTTGCATCTTCCACCAAATTTTTCTGCCAAACCAAAATTAAGGCAAACAGATTTAACATGACCAATATGTAGATAGCCGTTTGGTTCAGGAGGGAATCTTGTTATTACTTTTCCGTTATTCTTATTATTTTTAATATCTTCAATGATTATATCTTCAATAAAATTGCTACCTTTTTCAGGTAATATGTTCGACATATTCACAACTCCGTATTTTAAGTTTAAGATTTGCAAAAATTAATACATTAATTTGTCATTTTTGCAATAAAAAGATTTGTTGTGGTTTTTCCGTATTTTTCATATTAAAGGGCTTTTGACTTTAATTTTAAATAAATTGAAATTACTATTTACTTTAGTGTAAACGAAAGACACTCTTTGCCGGAGCTTGAAAAGACTACCTGACTTGGTATTATTTTGCTTTTAAAACCATAGGCCTTACAACCGTAAGGCCTATTTTCATCCCATGTGATATAGAAAAATTTGCATTTGTAGCAATTTATCTTTTTAGACATTACTTAAACAAATCTGTGCTCAAATATCTTTCCCCTGTATCGCAGACTATAAATACAATATTGTCACCTTTTTTGGCAAGATTTTTTGCTACCCTTTTTGCAGCTTCAAAGTTAGCTCCGGATGATATTCCTGCCGCAATCCCCTCGCTAAATGCAAGCTCTTTGGCAGCTTCTATTGCAGCTTCATCTTCCATTGTGTAAACATGGTCGACTACACTAAGGTCAAGGTTTCTTGGTATAAAGCCTGCACCAATCCCCTGTATTTTGTGTGGAGACGGAGTAAAATCTTCTTTGTTTATGTACCTGGTTATAGCAGGGCTTTTTGCAGGTTCCACTGCAACACTTACCACGCTCTTAAAGCTGACTCTTTTAAGATATCTACTTGTTCCGGTGATTGTACCGCCTGTACCTACACCTGCCACAAAAAAGTCCACTTCCCCCTGCAGGTCCCTAAAAATTTCAGGCCCGGTGGTAGCCTCGTGAATTTTTGGATTTGCCGGATTGTCAAATTGTTGAGGCATAAAATATTTGTCTTTATTTTCATTTAACACTTCAAAAGCTTTGTCAATTGCTCCTTTCATCCCTTTCTCTGCAGGGGTAAGTATAAAATCTGCTCCGTAATACTTCATCATTGCACGCCTTTCAACACTCATTGATTCGGGCATGACAAGTGTCACTTTAAATCCAAGTGATGCCCCCATCATGGCAAGTGCAATACCGGTATTGCCACTTGTAGGCTCAATTATATTCATTCCCTCTTTTAATTTCCCTGTCATTATTGCATCATTGAGCATGCCGTAAGCTATTCTGTCTTTGACAGAAAACCCTGGATTTCTGCTTTCAAGTTTTGCATAAAAATTTACCCCAAGCTCATTTGAAATCTTTTCTAACCTGACAAGTGGGGTATTCCCCACTGTCTGGTACATTTTATTGTATATGTTTTTCATGTCAAACTCCTACATTTTATTTAATGCCTGGTTTATATCTTCAATGATATCTTCAGGCTCTTCTATCCCTACTGACAACCTTATAAAATCATCAGTTACACCGGCTTTTTCCCTGTCTTCCTTACTAAGCTGCTGATGGGTTGTGCTTGCCGGATGTATTACAAGGCTTCTTGCATCCCCAATATTGGCAACGTGAGAAATCATCTTAAGAGAATCTATAAATTTTATACCTGCATCATACCCCCCTTTAATACCAAACCCTATAATTGCGCCAAAACCTTTTTTCAGGTATTTAAGGGCATTTTTGTGGTCAGGGTGTGAGGGGAGTCCAGGATAATTTACCCATGAAACCTTTGGGTGATTCTCCAAAAATTTTGCCACTTCAAGGGCATTGTCGCAGTGTTTTTTCATTCTCAAAGTCAATGTTTCAAGCCCTTCGATTGCCATAAAAGAGTTGAAAGGGCTTATGCAAGCCCCAATATCTCTCAATAGTTGTAGTCTTACTTTTATGGCAAAACAAGCCCCCCTTAAAACTGCCCTGTCATGATTGCCGAAAGCATCCCAATACACAAGGCCATGATAAGATTCATCAGGTGTAACAAACTCAGGAAATTTACCACTGCTCCAGTCAAAGTCCCCTTTTTCAACGATAGCACCCCCCATGCTGGTGCCGTTGCCGGTTATAAACTTTGTGATAGAATAGACAACTATATCTGCGCCATAGTCAAAGGGGTTAAATATATATGGGGCAACTGTATTATCTACAATTAAAGGTATTTTTAGGTCATGGGCATATTTTGCAATTGTTTCAAAATCGTTTACATTGTTTTTGGGATTGCCTATGGTTTCGATATAAAATGCTTTTGTTTTTTCATCGGCTGCTTTTAAATAATTTTCAGGATTGCTTGAGTCAATTAACTTTACTTCCCTTCCAAGCTTTTTGAATGTATTTTTAAAAAGGTTGTATGTACCACCATAAAGGTTGGATGAGGACACAATATTGTCTCCTAAATCAGTAATGTTTAATATCGAATAAAACATTGCAGCATGTCCGCTTGATGTGGCTACTGCGGCAGTCCCTCCGTGAAGGGCCGCAAGTCTTTGTTCTAAAACATCTGTGGTGGGGTTCATAAGCCTTGTATAAATGTTACCAAATTCTTTCAGAGCAAAAAGATTGGCAGCATGCTCAGATGATTTGAACACATAAGAAGTTGTCTGGTAAATTGGCACAGCTCTTGCTCCCGTAGAATCAGGACTGTAGCCTGCGTGTAAAAGTTTGCTTGCAATGTTTTTCATGGATTCCTCCTGTTTATATTATGAAATCGTTTGTGTTGTTGCTTTGAATAATTTCAGCAAGTGTTTTTGCAGTAATTTTGCTTAAATAATCATTGATTATGTTGTTCAAATTTTCGAAAATTCCCTTGAATAGGCACAGGCTTTTGTTTTGAAGCGGCTCGCATTCAAATATCTTGTTTGATGATTCTGTTACCTTGATTATATCAAGCATGGTTATTGAATCAGCGGACTTTGATAGGTAAAATCCACCTTTTGCGCCTCTTTTGGAATTGATAATACCGTTTGTTTTCAGGTCGTTCAGGGTGATTTCCAGAAACCTTGGCGGTATTTCATATTTGTCAGAAATATCTGATGCTTTGATAGCATCATTACCTTGATTTGAGGCAAGCTCGCCAATTGCTATCATTGCGTAAACAGTCCTTACGTTAATGTTCATTTTTCCTCCTTGGCTGCTATGATATTGCAAAAAAAATAATTGTCAATATAAAAATCATATTATACATGATTTTTATGATTTTATTAAAACTTCATTGATGAAGGTAACAAGCTCCGATTTATTGACAGATATATCAAAATATTTTAATTCTTCATCACTTATATCGTTATTTGATCCTGAACAGATAATTGTTTTTATCTCTGGAAATTTATTTTTGAGATAGCGACCAAAGTCGGAACCTTTTTCATTTTTTAGATATTGGTCTATTATTGCATATTTTACTTTGTTGTTTTGTGCAATTACTTTTGCTTCTTCAATATTTTTTGCATAGTAAAACTTAAGACCTTTTTCTTTGCAAAAAATGCCCAAAATTTTTGAAAAAACTTCTTCGTCATCCAGTAAAAGTAAACTCACTTCTTTACTCCTTTGTAAAAATATCTATAATATAACATATTTTTTCGGAGGTTCAAATGAGGTTATTATATTTTTTGCTTTTTTTTACATTTCTTATGGGCAACAGTTATGCTTCTGATGTGGAAAGTCTTATAGATAAATTTGCCAAGATAAAGAGTTTAAAGGCAAACTTTTTTCAGGAAACGACAATAAAAGGTTTTGGCACAGATGGTTATACCGGGAAGATAAGGTTAATTGCAAAGGAGAAAATATTGTGGGATTATACTTCACCATATCCTCAATATTATCTTTTTACAAAGGATACAATGGAATATTATGACAGCTCAACAGAGCAGCTTATAAGACAAAAAGTTGCTTCAAGCGGAGCAAACAACATAGTGTTTCAGATATTGATTGACCTGAAAGAGGCTAAAAATACATTTAATTTTGAAATGGTAGAGCAAAATAAAATTAAGCTGATTCCCAAGACGGAAATAGGGCTGAAATTTTTGATAATTGAGTTTTCAGACATTTATATCAGCAAAATTTTTAGTGAAGACAATAATGGGAATGTAACTGAGATAACTCTTATGGACGTAAAAATTAATGAAAAGATTGATGACTCAGAGTTTAAAAAGGAAGTTCCATTGAATACTGAAATATTTAACTATTAATAATATGAATGAAGCCTATTTATTCTTCATTTCGGTTGCCATTTCATTTTTGATAGGTTTGGAACGACAATTCAGTATAAAAAGTGAGAACAACAGGGAGACAATTGCAGGTGTCAGGACATTTTCACTTGTTGGTATTTTTGCATATATTTCAGGTTTTTTAAGTATAAAATTTAGCTATTATTTTGGTGTGGCGGGGTTTATAGGAGCAATTGTTTTCGCTGTTCTTGGTTATATTCGTGATTTTAAGACTGACGAAAGGGGGCTAACCACTGAAGTGGCTTTTGTGGTTACTTTTTTGTCTTCGTATTTGATTGCATTGGGCGAAGTAAAATTGGGAATAGCTGCAGGGGTTGTTTTATTCGCATTTTTGTCCAACAAGTCTCTGATTCATAAATTTGTTTTCAATATGAAAAAGGAAGACTTTGTTGCAATTTTAAAATTTTTGGTTCTTGCTTCTATAATTTATCCTGTTGTGCCAGATAAATCATATTTTGGTATTGAGCTTCTTAATCCTTCAGATATTTTTAAAATAGTTATAGTTATCGCAGGAATTTCATTTTTGGGATATGCAGGGGTGAGAGTAGTAGGTGTTAAAAAAGGTATTTTAATCTCATCTGTGATTGGTGCATTTGTTTCTTCTACTGCTGTTACGATAAATCTTTCCAACCTTTACAGGCAGGATAAAAGGCTTAGAAATATACTCATTTTGTGTATACTGCTTGGATGCACAATTATGTTTATCAGGATAATGGTGCTTGTATGGATATTCAATTTTGGTTTATTTAAAGATATTTTTATTTATATTTCCCCCGGTATTATTTTGCTTGTAATTTTATCGACGATATTTTTCAAAAATGGCTATGACATTAAAGGTGAAAACGTAAAGATAGATAATCCTGTAAATATTTTTTCTGCCTTGAAATTTGCCTTTTTGTTGGGGGTTATAATTATTCTTGCAGATTTTATGGGCAAAAAATTTGGTAATAAAGGGATTGTTTTGTTGTCTGTGTTTTCAGGGATAAGTGATGTGGATGCAATAACTGTGATGCTTTCAAAAATGGCAACAGAAAATATACAAAACGAAGTGTATATACTTGGCATTGTTGTCGCTGCAGTGGTAAACAATCTGGTAAAAGGTGGCTTAAGTAT
>JAIHAR010000069.1 GCA_020054865.1 Deferribacteraceae bacterium | reverse complement strand
TTCAGTTACGGTTCCCGATTTTGATAATCTTGGATTAAGGGATGATTTAAGAAAGTATCTTGTCCAGGTTCCAAAGGGGGTTACAATTTTTACTGCTCCCTACAGGCACGGAAAAAGTACAGTGTTTTCTTCATTGATGAATTTTTATAATAAAATTAAATCGTACAATATTGTTTTTATAGATACCAACGTCGAATACAACATAGCAAACAACAAATCTGTGATTTCTATTCTGGAGTGCAGTGACAGGGAGTTAATTTCTAAAAATTTGAAAATTGCATATGAATTAAATCCGGACATAGTATTTGTTTCTGATATCCCTGATCTGGAAAGTCTTGAACTTATTCTGAATATTGCCGAATCAGGTGTTACTGTTTTTGTTGCAATAGACTGTGGGAGTATTGTGGGGTTCTTTGAAAAATTACTTGTTATTTCAAAAGAAACCAGCGATTATTATCTGAACAGGCTGGCGGATATGATAACTGCAGTAGTGAATATGAGGCTTGTGCCGGTTAAGAGGATTGAAAGGAGAATTTTGGTATACGAAATGATTTTTAATAATTTTAAGCTTAAGAAAATCATTAAGGAAAAAAACTTTGGTTACATCGATTCGCAATTAAAGGGAACAAATGATTTTATCCCTATAGAGAAAAAGCTTGCAGAGCTTTTCCAGAAAGATACTATTGAGTATGATGTAGGAGAAACTTTTTCAAATGATGTTGAACTTTACAAAAGATACTGCAATATTGATATATAATAAATGAGCCTCGATGTATTTTTTAATGATGAATCCCCTTTGATTAATCTTATTCCGGATTTTAAGTTTAGAAAGTATCAGAGGGATTTGTCTTTATTTATAAAAGAATCGATTGATAATTATTGTACGTCGGTTGTTGAAGCTCCTACCGGCAGTGGTAAAACACTGGCATATCTTATTCCTTCATTTTTGTCGAACAAGAAAATAATTATATCCACAAAATCAAAACAATTGATGAATCAGCTTTTTTTCAAAGACATAAAAGTGCTGAAAGAACTAAATATTTGTGACAGAAAGGTAAGCATATTGAAGGGGAAAAAAAATTACTTTTGTATTTACCGTTTTTACAAATATATCCTCCCTTTTCAGGAAGAGTATCAGGATGTGATCAAATGGTACTCAAAAAATGATGAAAAAGATATTTTGGAGGTACCTTATTACTTATTTGATGAATCTGTTTACGATAAAATGACCGCTGACAGTTTTCAGTGCCTTGCAGGGAAATGTGAATATTATGAAAGATGTCATTATTATAAGGCTAAGGACATTGCAAATGCTTCAGACATAGTGATAACAAACCATTATCTCCTTTTGACCGATATAGCATCTAAGAGCAAATCGGGTTTTTTATCAAATTTTGAAAATTTTGAGCATATTATTTTTGATGAAGCTCATTCAATAATCGATATATTTCCAATGTTTGCCGGAGAAGAGGTATCAGTTAACAACTTAAAATCCTTTCTGAAAGATTGTAAAACATCTATAAGGGCTGAACTTTACACAGAGATAACAAATAAAATTAGATTGTTTGAAACTAAAATAAAGGTCAAAAAAACTTTAAATGATAAACATATGGAAGCATTTGAGCAAATAATTGATTTTATTAGGGGAAATATATTGGAGATGTTAGATGATGAGGATATTGAAAGTTTTAAAAAAATAGAAAAAAGTTACAAATATATACTGGAACATGAAGGGGTAAAGGTTATTGAGCCAACCAAACAGTCAGTTTTGATCAAATTGCTTCCTCTTAAAGTGGATGATATTTTTTATAACGGGCTTTTAAACACTTGCATAAGTGCTACATTTATCAGTGCAACTCTTACTTCGGACAAATCTTTTGAGTTTTTTAAAAAAGAGCTGGGTCTTCCCCTGAACACAAGTGAGTATATTGTGGATAAGGATAATTTTAAGAAAAATTCCGTATATGTTATCCCTAAAAAAATAGAAGATAAAAAGAAATTTTACATAGAAGCAGTCAAGAGTATTGATGCTCCCATGCTTCTCATTTTCAACAGTATCAATATGATGAATATAATTTATGATGAACTTTCACAGCATGTTACCAATAAAAATATTTTGCTCCAGCATAGTGTAAATATGGGTGAATTTTTTGCGGATAGTAAGGATGTAATCTTAGGGTGCGCAGTATTGAGGGAAGGTATAGACATAAAGACCAACTCCAGACTGAAGTGTGTCATAATAGACAAACTTCCGTTTGAAAATATAAGTGATGTTTACCTTGAAATGAAAGCCAATGAAGTGCAAGCCAGTGGCAAGAATCCATTTATGGATTTTTATCTTCCAAGAGCAGTAATTTTTTTCAAGCAAGCAATAGGCAGACTTATCAGAAGTGAAGAGGATAACGGTCTGTGTATTATTCTTGATGAAAGGATTTTAAATAAATCCTATGGCAAGTATTTTCTTGAGGAAATAGATGAAAATAGGATATATCATAGTGTGGCAGATGCATTAAATGCCCTGGAGGAGATAAATGACCAGAGTAAAACTTGACTATAACTTTTGTGTAAACAATCTTGTCAGCTCTTTTATCGGTTATGATGAAATGGAAAAAAACATCGGGCTCGCAAAAAAAGGTTATTCAAAACTTATTGAACTTGTTGAAAAAGGGGAAGTAGGTTTTACAAATCTTGTTCATAAGGATTTGAGTGAAATTATTCAGTTTGCCAAAAGCATAAGCGGAAAATATAACGACCTTATAGTGGTAGGGATAGGCGGCTCATCATTGGGGATTGAAGCAGTTGAAAATGCGCTGTTGCCTCACAATTACAATACGCTTAACTTTCCAGAAAGAGGTTATTTCCCAAGGCTTTGGGTAGCTGATAATGTCGACCCTGTGAAAGTTGGCTGGATAATGAAAAAGTGCTCGCCTGAAGATACACTTGTTGTTGTAATTACAAAATCTGGCAGTACTGTTGAGACAATTGCAAATGCATCTATTTTTATAGATTGGTTGAGAAATTCCGGGGTTGATTTGAATAAACATCTTGTGGCCATTACTGATCCTGAAAGTGGAAGTCTGAGAAAATTTGTTAACGAATCAGGAATAATGGCTTATGAAGTAGAAAAGAATGTTGGTGGAAGATTTTCTGTTTTATCGGCTGTTGGGCTTTTGCCTGCTGCACTTTTGGGGATCAAAATAGAAAAATTGCTGGAAGGAGCAAAAAGTGTTCTTGAAAACGAAAAACAGTTTTTGACACTTGCTGCGATATATATCAAATATTTTAAAGAAAAGAGAATTAATGTCATAATGCCATATTGTTCAGGTTTGTACAAGTTTTCGTTTTGGTTTGCACAATTATGGGGTGAAAGCCTTGGCAAAAGGTTTGATTTAAATGGCAATGAGGTATTTGCCGGTACGACACCTTTTCCTGGTCTTGGTGCGATTGACCAACATTCTCAGGTGCAGCTTTTTAGGGAAGGCCCCGATGATAAAATTATAACTTTTATAGAAATAAAAAGCCATTTACTTGAGAAGACAATAGAAAATCCTTTTTATAAAGATTTTGAATATTTGAAGGGGGTGCATCTTTCAAGCCTTCTAAATACTGAGCTTGCCGCAACAGAAGCAGCCCTTTTAAAAAGTGGAAGGCCAAGTGTCAAAATAATTGCTGACTACCTAAATGAATATACTTTAGGATATTTGTTTATGTTATTTGAGCTTGTTACGGCAATAGTAGGCCTTGGTCTTGAAATTAATCCTTTTGACCAGCCAGGAGTAGAAGAAGGGAAGCAATTTGCCTATGGGATTTTGGGTAGAAAGGGTTTTGAAGATAAGCTTAAAGAATTTAATAAGTTAAATAAGAAAATAGATGACTTCATTATTTGAAAAAAAACTTCTGGATGAAATAAAGGGTTTCAGAAATAAAAAAATATTGGTTGCTTTTTCTGGTGGAGCCGATTCAACGGCTCTTCTTTATGCACTTTACAAAAATAATTACAACATAATAGCCTGTCATGTAAATCATTCCCTTAGAGGTAGTTTTGCCGAGAGGGATGAAAAATTTTGTATTGATTTTTGTTCAAGGTACAAAATTGAACTTATTACAAAAAAAGTAAATGTTCCTGAATATGTCAAAAATATGAATGTCAGTGTGGAGGAGGCTGCAAGAAAACTTCGATATGAACAGCTGATTGATACTTTTTATCTTTCTGGGTCAGATTTTCTTTTTACTGCACATCATCTTGATGATCTGGTGGAAACATTTTTTATCAAAATTTTCCAGGGTAGTTCAATTTATAATCTTAAAGGCTTTGATATGTACAAAGATTTTTTAAAAAGACCGATGCTTGGAATTGAAAAATCCCTTATACTTGAATTTATAGAAAGTGAAAACATTGAGTATGTTACTGATGAGACGAATTTTTCTTGCGACTACCTGAGAAATTGGTTGAGAGGAAATATTATCCCCCATATTGCCAGTTACAATAAAGGCTTTATTAAGAATATTGTTAAAATTCAAGATGAGTCTGCCAATTTAAAAAGTTATCTTTTAAACAGGACTAAAGATGTAAAGTTACACGATATGGGCTTTTTCTTCTATGGTGAACTTCGAAAGATTACTGCTCTTGAACTTTTTGAACAAAAATTTGTTTTAAGTGAGTTTTTAAAAAGATTTTTCAGGGTTCAAAAGGTCCATCTGGAAAATATTTTAAATATTATAAACAGTAAAGGCGATTCCGTCAGAATAAATTTGCCAAAAGACTGTATTTTTGAAAAAAGTTATGATAAAATTTACTTTTTTAAAAAAAGTGTATTGAAAGGTTTTGAATATATAAAAGAAAAGGACGAAGATTCTCTGGAAATAAGGGAGATTAACAAGATAATACTTTTTTCAGGTGAACTTGTAAAAGAAAGGCTTGTTGTAAGAAGCAGAAGACATGGGGACAGATTTCTTGGGAAAAAGCTGAAGGATTTGTTCATAGATAAAAAGATCGAACTTTTTTTAAGGGATACTTCCTGTATTGTTGAAAGTTTTGGTAAAATTATTTATGTTGAAATGGTAAGTGAGAATAAAAATATAAAAATACAACCGTTAAAACAGGAGTGAATATGGCAGAGCATATTTTGGAACCTTTTATAGGTAAGGATATCATATCTGAAAAGGTAAAAGAGTTAGGGGAAAGGATTTCAAAAGATTTTAAAGGTGAAAAGGTATTATTGGTGGGTGTACTTAAAGGTGCCTGGATGTTTTTGAGTGATCTTGCAAAAAGTATAGATCTTGAAACAGAAATAAGCTTTATAAGTGTTTCAAGTTATGTCGGGGAAAAAACTACTACAAGTGGTGTTGTAAGGTTAATGTGTGATATTGATAGGCCACTTGAAGGGAAAAACCTTATTCTTGTTGAGGACATTGTGGATACGGGATTGACACTTAATTATCTGAAAAAGTTATTGTCTGTTAGAAAGCCCAAGACAATAAGTATCTGCACATTATTGGACAAACCCTCAAGAAGGGTTGCCCATATAAATCCAGACTATTGCGCATTTGAAATACCGGATGAGTTTGTGGTTGGGTACGGACTTGATTTTAATAATATGTACAGAAACTTACCAGAAATTTATAAATTGACAATAAAAAAGTAAATTTAGGAGGAATGATGAAGAATAATTTTTATAAAAATATATCTCTCTGGTTTGTTATTGCCCTTTTGATGGTGGTGATGTTTAACTTTTTCAACGCAGGGCAGGGGGTCAGACAAAAAATATCTTATTCTGATTTTATCAATAAGGTTGCTTCTGACCAGGTACAAACAGTGCTTATTAAAGACAGGCTTATAACTGGTACATTTCAAAATGGTGA
>JAIHAR010000029.1 GCA_020054865.1 Deferribacteraceae bacterium | reverse complement strand
AAATTTAAAATAGAGACTCTAACAATATGGCTGACTGTTTGATTATAACTACCTGATATTTTTTAAATTAAGAATAGCTGTAGAGTGATTTTTAAAATTGAAGTTACAATCATTTCCATAATATGCCATTGTCAAAAACAATACTTGTCTTTTTTGAAAAAATATTTAATAATCAAGCTTTTAACAAGGGGTGTTGATGAAGTTTAAAAGCTTATATTTACAAGGGTTTAAGTCTTTTGTTGATAAGACAGTTGTTGATTTCCCTGATGGAGTAACCTGTATTGTCGGGCCCAACGGTAGCGGCAAAAGCAATATACTTGATGCTATAAGATGGGTTTTTGGGGAACAGAGTCCTAAAGAACTACGCGGTAACAATATGGAAGATATTATTTTTGCAGGTTCTGAAAACAGGAAAGCTTCGGGATTTGCAGAAGTATCGCTTGTCGTTAAGGATATTCCGGATGATGTGGCTGTTAAATGGGGAACTTTGTCTGAAATTATGATTACCAGAAAATATTATAAATCCGGAGAGCGGGAATATCTGATAAACTCAAGAAAATGTAAACTTAAAGATATAAAAGAGATTTTTTATGATACAGGGATTGGGGCAAGAAGTATTTCTATTATTGAGCAGGGCAGGGTGGAAAAGATTATTCAGGCAACTCCCGAAGATTTAAGGCTTTTTTTTGAAGAAACTGCTGGAGTTACAAAGTATAAAGAGAGCAAAAAAGAGGCTGAAAAAAGGCTCGCTCAGACAAAAGAAAATTTAAACAGAATAGTTGATATTATAAGTGAAGTAAAAACTTCTATGCAAAATGTCAGTGAACAGGTTGAGAAGCTTAATACATATAAGAGATTAAAGAATGAAAAAGAAATAAAGGAGAAAATATATTTCAGTAATCTGTATAACAATGAAAGGTTGAGGTTGGTTGATTTAAAAGAGCGTATAGGAAACTTTAATCTTGAATTATCTTCTGAAATTAATGTGTTTGAAAATTTGAGAAAAGAAGAATACTCACTCAAGGAGGAGATAAATCAGCTTGATAATGAGAGAAACTATATTAACGAGGAGATAATAAAAAACAATAACCATATAAACTTGCTCGAGAGTGATATAAAAATCTTGAAAAATAACCTTGAGAGCGCTGAGAATACCAAAAAGAGTTTGAAGCTGGAAATCGAGAATTCAAAGAATAAACTTAAAGAGCTATCTGAAAATAAAGACTTGCTGATTAAAGAGATTCAGGAGCTGGAAAAGGAATACGAGTCCCTGAACAGCAAGCTTGCAGAGTACAATAATGAACTTGAAGAACTTATCTATCAAAAAGAAAATTTTGAAGATGAACTGAACGAATTGGAAAGTGTTTTTCTTGAATATACCGAGTCCATAACCAATAAAAGGAATGAAATATATAGGTATGAAAACGACATAGAACGTTTTGAAAGAGATGTTGCAAATTTTGAAAAAGAGTATGCAGAATTGGAGTCCAAAAAAACCGTTTTAAAAGAGAGCCTTGATAAGTCTTACAAAGATAAAAAATCAATTGAGGAAGAGATTTTTGTTATTGATGAAAAGCTGAAATCGTTGAATGACAAATATGACTCTTTATCTAAAAGAAAAGAAACACTTTTGTCCGATATAAACAATACCAAAATAGAATTGTCATCATACCGGTCCAGAAAAGAAACGCTGATTTCACAGCTTGATAGCGAGCTTTATGGGACAAAGGATGAAAGTAGGACAATAAACAATTTTATGCCACGACTTTTTCTGGATATAAATAATCAACTGCCCGAAAATTTAGGAAAAATATACGGGGATTTGATTGTCATAGATTCATCTCAAAAAGAGAGTTTTTTGAATGAGTTGAAAGATATCAAATCATCTCTGAAATTTATTTTTTCAGATGAAGTGGATGATTTTATCAAAAACATAACACTGACAAAATACGAAGAAATTTTTGATGATTTGTTAAAGGTAGGAAATGTATACTATAAAATTGGACAGGATAATAAAAGTCAGATTATATTTGGTTTAAAAGAAGAAATTGAGGGTGTTGATTCCAAAATAACTATTATGACAAAAAAAATTGAAGAATATGAGCAGGAGTTTAAATCTGTGGAAAACTCAGCCGGTGATTTGTCCTCACAAATTAATAAACTTTCTGCCCTGAAACAGGAGTATGATAAGAAACTTATTAATATCAACAATACTATTTCCAACATTGAGAAAGATTTTAAAAGCAATCTGGATAGAGCTGAATTAATTGTCAAGGAAAAAGAGTTTTATAAAAAAGAACTAAACACTAAAAAGTCCGTGTTGAGAAAGCTCAGAGATGAGCTTGAATTAATTGGCAGTAAGCAAAAAGATATCGACTATGAAAAGGAAGAGTTGGAAGAGAAGATAGAATTTTTTCAAAATAAAATTGATGATTTAAAAGATGAATCTTCATCTCTTAAAGCTAATTCCATGGTAATAAATGAAAAGATTAAATCTGCCAAAAAGTCGCTATACCTCGTGGAAAAAGATATTGCAAACACTTCTGCAAATATTTCAAACCTGAAAAGCAGGCTTGAAAAGCTTTTGACGGTAAATATAACCAACTGGAATGCTTCCATTCAGGAAAAAACCGAACAGTTAAAATTATCAAATATTCAGAAACTTAAAAATGAAGAGAAAAAACAATTTATCATAATGAAGATTGAAGAGCTTAAACAAAGAATGGACGAAATATTGAGCAATATAGATAAACTCAATGAAAAAATAAAGACTATACAGGAGAATAAAAATTCTCTTGAAGTTACCCTTGCTGAAACCAGGCAGCAAGCTTTTTCTATAAAGGAGCAATTCTTAGAAAAATTTGATTGCGATATTGAGGATGTTTACAGAGACTTTATCGAAGAGGATTTTAAACAAAACAGGCTCAAATCTGAAATTAAAAGTATTGATAATGAAATAGAAAATCTTGGTCCTTTAAATCTTGCGGCAGAGAGTGAGTTTAGTGAAATAAGTATGAGGTATGAATTTTTGACAAAACAAAAAGAGGACCTTGAAAATGCTTATATTTCCATTAATGAAATTATTAATGAAATTGATCAAAATACCATTAAAAACTTTGCCGAAACTTTTTACAAGGTAAATGAAAATTTTGTCAAAGTATTTAAAATGCTTTTCGGAGAAGGGAAAGCCGAATTAAGACTTACAGAGCCAGATAATATGCTTAATACCGGTGTGGAGATATTTGTACAACCTCCCGGGAAAAAACTGCAAAATATGAATCTCCTTTCAGGGGGGGAAAAGGCTATGACTGCATGTACTTTGATATTCGCAATGTTTTTGTGTAAGCCTACTCCGTTTTGTTTTCTTGATGAAATAGATGCGCCTCTTGATGATGCAAATGTTGAAAGATTTTGCAGAATAGTAAGAACGCTTTCGGAAAATACCCAGTTTGTAATAATCACACACAACCAGAAAACTATGGAAGCAGCAGACTCGTTGTATGGGATAACTATGCAGGAGCCAGGTGTCTCCAAAATTATTTCGGTGAGATTGAATTGATGTTTGAAGAAATTAGGCAGTTTCAGTTGAATGACATAAAACTTGTTCTTATCGATGATATCGGTGAGATGGTGTATTCCCAAAATTGTGGTGAAATATATGATTATCTCATGATTACAAATCATACCGTGAATATGTTAAAAGAGTTTAAAAAAAGTTTCATTTATTGTGAGATAAAGTTTGAAAATTTTTATATCCGTGCTTTTTCTATAAAAGAATACATGGCATTTTATTTAAAAGATAAAGTATTTAGGTTTGGTGAGAAGAAATTGATAGAAAAAATAAATGAAAAAATAAAAAATATTATAGAGGATTGAATATGGGATTTTTTGATATTTTTAAGGGTAAGAAGAAGGATACGGAAATTCAAAGTGATGATTTGAAACCAATTGAAGATGTTAATGATAAGCAAGAGGAAGTATCTGAAAAAAAACTGGAAGAAAAAGAAGGAATCCTAAAAAGGCTCAAGAAAGGTTTAAGCAAGACTTCAGATAAAATTGTAGGCGGAATGGAATCGGTCTTGCTTGGTAAAAAGACAATTGATGAAGAATTACTTGAAGAGCTGGAAGAGCTTTTTATTTCTGCAGATGTCGGTGTGTCAACTACCATAAAAATAATTGAAAATGTCAGAAAAGATGTTTCAAGGAAAGTCCTTAAAAATCCTGAAGAGCTTAGAAAATATATTAAAAGCGAAGTTTTTGATATTTTAAACATTGAAAATAGTCTGAAAGTTACTGATACAAAACCGTATGTAATACTAGTTGTCGGGGTGAATGGCGCTGGCAAAACCACAAGTATAGCAAAGTTGGCAAAAATGTTTAAAGACAACGGTTTAAAAGTGGTGCTTGCCGCAGGTGACACATTTAGAGCCGCTGCAATTGAACAGCTTTGTATATGGGGTGAAAGGGTAGGTGTGCCAGTTATAAAGCAAAGTCAGGGGAGTGATTCGGCTGCTGTTATTTATGACGCTGTTGCTTCTGCCAAGGCAAAAGGCTTTGATGTTATAATTGCGGATACTGCGGGAAGGCTTCATACAAAACATAATCTTATGAATGAACTATCAAAAGTAAACAGAGTGATAAAGAAGGAAATTTCTGATGCACCACACGAAGTTTTGCTTGTTCTTGATGCTACAAGCGGACAAAATGCAGTAATGCAGGCCAGAGCCTTTAAACAGGAAGTGGATGTAACCGGTATTATTCTCACAAAACTTGACGGTACGGCAAAAGGCGGCGTTATTGTTGGCATAGTGGATGAACTTGGCATCCCTGTAAAATTCATAGGATTCGGGGAGTCTATGGAAGATTTAAAGCCATTTAATGCAAAAGATTTTGTAGATGCGCTTTTTGACGGTAAAAACGATGAAAATAATTGAAATAGGTTCAACAGATAAAATAGATAAAGATACTTTTAATATTTTTTATAGACAAAATAGTCAGAAAAAAAATCCACTTGTACCGGCAGCCCACATAAATGGGGTGTACTACTTGCTGAGTAACTTTTATGCAGATTCAAAAGAGTTGGTTTTGCTTGAAGATATAAAATGTTTTTCAGATGCACTTAAAGCTGTAATCGAGATTGGTGGTGAAGATTATAATTTGGTAGATTTATCAAATATTTATTATTTAATTAAAAAATTGGACCTTAATAAAAATGATTATAGTGTTTTTAGAAAGAATAATATCGTCAATAAGGAACAGTTTGATATTCTTGATAGGATTTTTTTACTGTCAGATAATTTTAAAAGATACATAGTTGACAAGGATATTTCTCTTAAGGTGTTAAGTATAGTTTTAAAATTCAACGCAGATATTGTTAAAAAAATTGAAGAATATGTCTTAAAAAATTACCCTTCTGTGTCAAGCTTCAGGATTCTTGTCAACAATATTTATGACTATAAAGATGAAATTGATTTTAAAAATAATCTTGAAGATGAGATTGAAAGATTGAAATTTAAATATAACAGAAAAAGGTATGAATTTGAGAAAATGATAGATGATATCTTGAAAATAGAAAATGGGATAACTGTTGAAAACAAAAATAACTATGAGACTTGTAGCTTGAATATCAACTTTGATATTTCATCTTTTGAAGATTTTATGGCAAAATTGCAAATACTTCACAATTCATCCGGGAAAATAAAAGCAGCTTTTGATATTTTGAAAGAAAATGATTTATGTTGAAAAAAGTGCCGTTAACACCGGCACGGTAAAATTATTAGACAAAAAAGGGATTGATTACAAAATAGTTGACAGTGATGAAGAGTTTGAGGACAAAAAAAGTAATATATTTGTAACTTATTCAAGAGGAACGTTTTTAAGACCTTGCCCGGCTACGAAAATCTACAGGTGCTGTAACTATCACGTATTTGATATTATGGAAGGATGTCCTTTTGATTGTACTTATTGCATTTTACAAAGCTACCTTAACCATGAATATATTAAAGTTTTTGCTGATACCGATTCAATAGAAAGAGAATTATTGGAGCTTAACGAAAAAGGAAGGTATAGAGTTGGGACAGGTGAACTTTCAGATAGCCTTGCCCTTGACAATATTTTTGAATTTTCAGGCCTTTTTATCCCAATTGTTAACAAACTTGAAAATATTCAGTTTGAATTTAAAACAAAATCTTCAAATACAAGTAATCTTTTAAATCTTAATCCCAAAAATATTGTAATATCATTTAGCGTTAACACCGATTTTATATC
This sequence comes from Deferribacteraceae bacterium, assembly GCA_020054865.1. Classification (GTDB taxonomy): domain Bacteria; phylum Chrysiogenota; class Deferribacteres; order Deferribacterales; family Deferrivibrionaceae; genus Deferrivibrio. Next base: position 19,147 of record JAIHAR010000029.1, on the reverse strand, counting down.
AAAAACTGAAGAGCACAAGGCCGGAGATATGGATAAAAGGTTGAATGCGGCAAAAATTTTGGCCGAGTATGGTTATAAAATTGGATTTCACTTTGATCCCATTGTGATTTACGATAATTGCCATAAAGACTATGATAATCTAATAGATAAACTATTTTCTTCTGTTGATGAGCAAAGTGTTGAGTTTGTAAGCCTTTCTACTTTCAGATGTATTCCATCACTTATTGACAGAATCAGGGAAAAGTTTGACAGAAGTATCCTGACAAAATATGATTACATAAAAGGGCTTGATGGTAAGCTTAGATATTTTAAGCCTGAACGGATTGATATACTAAATTTTGTTTATAAGGCATTAAGAAAAAATTGGCGAAAAGCTTTTATATACTTTTGCATGGAGCATTCAACTATTTGGGATAAAATTATTGGGTATGACCCCGGAGAGAGAGATATATTTGAAAATGGTTTCCCGTGGAGAAAATAAATACTATCTTGTTTTTGACATAGGCGGTACAAATACCAAGTGCGGATTATTTAATAGCAGTGGCGATTTGGTATCTGCAAATGAATCTTCGACACCACAATCGTATGATGAGCTTGTAGGTTTTATAATAAATAAATGTGCTGAATATAAAACTAACCAGGTTTCCATTGGTTTGCCTGGTACTGTGAATTATGGTGATGGAAAAATTATCTATGCTCCAAACCTTACATATCTTAGTGGTAAAAGGATTGTAAGTGATTTAAGCAATGAAAAAATTGTCGCCTGTATAGAAAATGACGCAAACTTAGCTGCATTGGGTGAGTATTATTTTTCTGATATAAAGTATGATTCAATCGTCCTTGTTACCCTTGGTACTGGTGTAGGTGGAGGATATATTGTAAATGGCAATGTCTATAAAGGGCAACTCAGTGTTTTTGAAATAGGTCATATGACTATTCATACAGACGGTAAACAGTGTGGGTGTGGGAAAAGAGGTTGCTTTGAGGCTTACTGCTCAAAAACAGGACTTGAAAATATTTATTATGATTTAAGCAACAATAGAGTATCTATCAATGAAATTCTAAAACTAATTGATAAAAAAGACAGTCTTGCTGGGGTTGCTATGAATGTTTTTTCAAAATATCTGGGTATAGGTCTTTCAAATATAGTAAATTTGCTTATTCCGGATGTTATTGTCATAGGTGGTGGTTTATCGGAGCTTTCAAGCTATTATTTTAAAAATACAATAAAAGTTTTCTCTAAAAACTTATTTAATCCCTATAAAAATAGTACAAGACTGATTGTTTCAAAGTTAAAAAACAAAGCTGCTCTTTACGGCGGATTTTACTTATTAAGGCAAAACAATGGACAGATTTAAATTAGTTACGGAGTACAAACCTTCAGGTGACCAACCGGAGGCTACTGAAAAACTTGTATCAAATTTTCAAAATGGAATAAAAAAGCAGGTGCTGCTTGGAGTTACAGGGTCTGGCAAAACATTTACCATGGCCAATGTAATTGAGAGGCTAAATGTGCCTACTCTTATTATTGCTCATAATAAAACACTTGCAGCTCAACTTTATGGAGAATTTAAAAATTTTTTCCCGGAAAATGCCGTTGAATATTTTGTAAGCTATTATGACTATTATCAGCCTGAAGCTTATATGCCACAAACAGATACTTATATCGAGAAAGATTCTTCCATTAATGAAGAGATAGACAAACTGAGGCATTCTGCAACGAGGAGTCTGCTTGAAAGGCGTGATGTTGTTATAGTTGCAAGTGTTTCATGTATTTATGGACTTGGTTCTCCTGAGGCCTATCATGGTATGCTTGTTTCAGTAGAGGTAGGTGATGATGTAAGCATAGATGAAATATTGCAAAAGCTTGTTGAAATAAAATATGACAGGAATGATTACGACTTTCATCGGGGAACATTCAGGGTCAAGGGGGACACTCTTGAAATATTTCCATCTCATGAAGACAAGATTGCTTATCGTATTGAGTTTTTTGGTGATGAAATTGATAGAATTGCAGAGTTTGACCCTTTAACGGGGAGAACAATTCAAACGAGACCAAAAATAGCTATTTATCCCAACACCCATTATGTCACCAGCAAAGTTACAATTGATGAGGCTATAAAACAGATAAAAAGAGATTTGCTTGAGCGGGTTGCATATTTTGAAAAGGAAAACAAGCTGCTTGAGGCTCAGCGGTTGACTCAAAGAACAATGTTTGACATTGAAATGATAAAGGAAACCGGTTATTGCAACGGTATTGAGAATTATTCAAGATATTTTGAAGGTAGAAGTCCCGGTGAACCTCCTCCCACACTTTTAAGTTATTTACCAAAAGATGCTCTTGTCATAATTGATGAGTCCCATATGACAATACCTCAGATAAGAGGGATGTACAATGGGGATAGGTCAAGAAAAACCACACTGGTAGAGTTTGGATTTAGGCTTCCGGCGGCTCTTGATAACAGACCTTTAAAGTTTGAAGAGTTTTATGGGAGAGCTGAAAAAGTTCTTTATGTCAGTGCAACACCTGCAGAATTTGAGATTGAAGATTCCGGAAATATTGTAATAGAGCAGGTTATCAGACCAACAGGTCTTGTTGACCCTGAAATAGATATAAGGCCTGCAAGAAATCAGGTTGATGATGTGTATATGGAAATAATAAAAACAGTCAAAAATGGAGAAAGGGTGCTGGTTACCACTTTAACTAAAAGGATGGCAGAAGATTTGACAGCATATTTGAAAGATTTGAACATAAAGGTTGAGTATCTTCACTCTGACATAGATACCCTTGAACGGGTTAAAATTATTAAGGGCTTGAGAGAAGGGGAGTCTGATGTGCTTGTAGGGATAAATTTGCTCAGAGAAGGGCTTGATATGCCTGAGGTAAGTCTTGTTGCGATTCTTGATGCCGATAAGGAAGGTTTTTTGCGGTCTGAGCGTGCCTTAATTCAGACAATAGGAAGAGCCGCAAGAAATGTAAACGGAAAAGCGATATTTTATGCTGACAGGCTTACAGATTCCATAAAAAAAGCATACAATGAGACAAAACGGAGAAGAGAGAAACAGCTTAAATATAACAAGGATAATAATATTACACCTGAAACAATCAAGAGTAAGATGAACGATATACTTGTGAGTATTTATGAAAAAGATTATGTTACTATTCCTAAAAAAGATGAATTCAATATTGAACTTACCGGAAATTTCAAAAAAGATATTGAGACTCTTGAAAAAGAAATGTATAAAGCATCTGAAAATCTTGATTTTGAAAAGGCAGCCAAGATTAGGGATATTTTGTTTGAATACAGGACGAAGAGTTAGTTATGAGAATATTTAAAATTATTATATTGATATGTTTTACTGTTTTTTTTGTCAGCTCACTGTCGTTTCTTTTTTATATTTATAAATTAAGCAGTGAATTACCCTCAATCAGGGAGCTTAAAAATTACTCTTACAAAACACCCACTATAATTTATGATAGAAAAGGTAGAGTCATTGGAGAGCTTGGCAAAGAGAGACGTTACCCCGTCTCTTTTGATAATATACCCGACTATTTGAAAAAAGCTGTAATAGCTGTTGAAGATAGTAGATTTTATGAGCATGGTGGCGTTGACTTTTTGGGGATTTTAAGGGCGTTTGTAAATAATTTAAAAGCAGGCAGAGTGGTTGAAGGTGGGAGTACTTTGACCCAGCAGCTTGTAAAAGTTATTTATCTTACCCCGGAAAGAAAGCTCAAAAGAAAGGTTAAAGAGGCGATACTTGCTTATAAGATTGACAACTATCTTTCAAAAGACAAAATACTTGAAATCTACCTTAATGAAGTCTATTTCGGAAGAGGTGCTTACGGCGTTGAGGCTGCTGCAAGGAATTATTTTGGGAAATCTGTTTCAGAGCTAACCCTGTCAGAAGCTGCACTTATAGCAGGTCTTCCCAAGGCACCCGGAATCTATGCCCCCCATATAAGTCTTCAAAAATCCCTCATTAGACGTGATCATGTTCTTTATAGAATGTACGAAGAGGGTTTTTTGACTGAGAATCAATATGAGCAGGCAAAGTCAGAGCCGGTAAAGATTGTTGAAAGTATTCCGGTAAAGATTCAGTATGCGCCATATTTCATAGATTTGTTAAAGAGCTATGTGAAAGATTTGTTAAATCTTGATGTTTATGACAAGGGTTATAAAATTTATACAACACTTGACATAGATTTTCAATCTGTTGCCGAAAAGGCAGTCACAGATAATCTTTTTGAGCTTTCAAAAAGGCAGGGGTATTTTGGGGTTGTAGGCAATTTTAATGACCCTGATATAAAGGAAAAAATGGAAAAATTAAAATATCTTGAGGCTTATGGCTTGAAACTTGCAAAAGTTGTTTCTGCTGACAGGACTGTGGTTAATTTTAATTTGATTGACAGCAACAATAGTGAAATGCAAAAGCTTGAGCTTACAAGAAACAGATGGGCAAAACCATTTGATTCGAGTATGAGAATTTTGGACGACTTTAGGAAGATTATCAGAGAAGATGATATTATATTGGTGAGTAAAGATAGCAAAGGAGAATATTTGCTTTCCCAGGAGCCAAAAGCTGAAAGTGCTCTTGTTTCTATGGTGCCACAAACTGGCGAAATTTTAAGCATGGTGGGCGGCTTTGATTACAATAAATCTATGTTTAACAGGGCAGTGCAGGCAAGAAGGCAGGTGGGGAGTCTTTTTAAACCTATTGTCTATACGGCTGCTCTTGAAAGCGGAATGAATATAAACAGCCAGATTCTTGATGCCCCCGTGATAATGGATACCGGAGAAGATGGGAAGTACTGGAAACCGGAAAACTTTGAACAGGAGTTTTACGGTTTTACAACACTAAGGCAAGCTCTTACAAAATCAAGAAATATTGTTACCATTAAGGTTGCTGAAAAAATTGGTATAAATAAAATTATAGATTATGCAAAAAAATTTGGTATCACAACGGATTTGCAAAGAGACCTTTCCATAAGTATTGGCTCCGGGGCTGTTTCTTTGATTGAGATGGTATCTGCTTTTTCAGTTTTTCCCAATCTTGGAGAATATGTTGAGCCTGTATTTATTAAATCGATTGAGGATGCAAACGGTGAAACACTGTATCAGCTCAAAGAGCAGAAGAGGTATAGGGCGATAAAACCTGAAACTGCCCAGATAATGACTGATACACTAATAAATGTTGTAGAAAATGGTACAGGAAGAAAAGCAAAATTTATAAAGAGATATATAGGAGGCAAGACAGGCACCACAAACGACTATAAAGACGCATGGTTTGTGGGTTTTTTACCTAACCTTGCTGTTGGTGTCTGGACAGGTTTTGATGATTTTCAGTCTCTTGGAAGACTTGAAACAGGTGCAAGGGCATCACTTCCGGCATGGATAGAATATGTGGATACGATTTTGCCACAAATCGATTTTGAGGTTTTTAATACTTCCGATAATGTCACATATGTAAAAGTTGACAGTGAAACCAATCAGATTACAGAGAGTATAACAGATGATTTTGAGTTTATACCTTTTGATATGGTAAATATAAACGAAGAAAGTAAACAAATAAATTGAGAATATGGAATCTTACGAGGAATACGGTCTATTAAAGTTTGATGAAAACAAAAGGGTTTTGTCGGCAAATCTGTTTGGTGAAAAGATTTTAACAGAGCTTTATCTGATCGGTATAAATAACCCATTTGATTATTTTTTGGATATTCTTAAAAAGGGGAAAAATATTTTCAAAACGAATAAAGATATTTATGGTATAAAATCTTTTGATAAGTCAGAGATGAGCTTTATTATAATTGCACTTGGTGAATTTGTAACCTCTATCAATGAGTTTATCGACATCAGCTCGCTTCACCATGAAATTAAGAACCCTTTGACCGCTATTGAAGGGGTGGTGCAGGTAATAGATTCAAAATATAATGATGAATATTTGAAGAAGTGTACTGACATTATAAAACGTGAGAGTAACAGGATAAAATATCTGCTTGAAAGTGTAAATATCTTGTCTGACCTTAAATTGAACATTAAAGATATCAATGTAAAAGATTTTATAAAGAATATTGTGGACAAATTCAAAATAATTTACAGTGGCATAGATTTTTATATCTACATGGATAGTAGTGTTCAGGTGATAAATGGAGATGAAGAAAAACTTGAAATGGTTTTCAATAACTTGATCAAGAATGCCTGCGAGGCCAAAAATGTCTCTGTCATTGAAATAAAGTATGAAATTGATCCAACAATAAAATTTTTTGATAAGGAAAAAAATGTATTTAAAAAAATGGTAAAATTTAGTATAAAGGATAACGGTATTGGGATTGACAAAAATATCCGTGATAAGATTTTTACGCCTTTTTGGACTACCAAAAGTAAGGGCAGCGGTTTGGGTCTTGTGATTTCCAAAGAGATTATTGAGAAACACTATGGAAAAATTGAATATAAATCTATAGAAGGGGTTGGCACCACATTTAGTATTTATATGCCGATTTGATATGTTGAGAGTTTTGGTCTTGGATGATGAAGAAAATATTTTGTGGGTTTTAAGAGAAGGTCTTTCAAGTAAAAGTATTGAAGTCCTTACTTCCACGAGCTCGGTTGAAGCAAGACAGATATTGCGTGATAAATCTGTCGATATATGTCTTGTGGATATTTTCCTTAATAATGAAAATGGTATAGAGCTTGTTGATGAGTGGTCTAAAATATACAGAAATACAGTTTTTCTAATAATGACAGCGCAAAATACCGGCTCAAATATTATAAATTCAATGAAGGCTGGAGCAATAGATTTTGTTAGTAAGCCTTTTGATCTTGAGTATTTAAAGGAAAAACTTGATGAAATAAAAAGGGATAAAAGTTCAAAGAATGTGGCTTCTTTTGAAGATGAGTATGATTTTCAGACAAGTAATAAAAGAATGATAGAAATTTATAAGACAATTGGACGTATTGCAAAGACGGACATAAATGTGCTTATTCAGGGGGAGACCGGCACGGGTAAAGAAGTGATTGCGAAAATGATTCATGAAAAAAGTTCAAGATGCAGTAAGCCTTTTGTAGCAATAAACATGGCTGCCATTCCAAGGGAGCTTCTTGAAAGTGAACTCTTTGGGCACACTAAGGGTGCTTTTACAGGTGCTACAGGTGATAAGCCTGGCAAATTCGAAGAGGCCAATGGAGGTACAATTTTTCTTGACGAAATTTCTGAAACGGAAATTTCTATCCAGTCAAAGCTTTTGAGAGTACTGCAGGAAAAAGAGGTGACAAGACTTGGCTCAAATAGGGCTGTAAGGCTTGATATAAGAGTTGTCGTTGCAACAAATCAGGACCTTGAAGAGCTTGTAAAAGAAAAGAAATTCAGGGAAGACCTTTATTACAGACTTAATGTTTTGACGATAAATCTGCCTTCACTAAGGGAGAGAAAAGAAGATATTCCGGTGCTGGTTAATCATTTTATTAAAAAATACTCCGGGTTAGGTACAGACGGATTAAACATCAGCAATGACGCAATGGATGTTTTGATGAGATATAATTGGCCTGGCAATATAAGGGAGCTTGAAAATGTGATACAATACAGTATTGTGCAGGCTTCCGGAAAGGTTATAAACAAGAATAACCTACCATCAAGAATATTTGAGGTTAACGGAAGAAATGGCCAGGATTCTCTGTCAAAACAACTAAAAAATCTTGCGGCTGAAATAATAAGCTCTGAAGTAATAAGCGATTCAAATAATTCTTATGAAGAGTACTTGAAAATTGTAGAAAAGCCACTGATTGTCGCTGCTCTTGAAAAGACATTGAACAATAAATCCGAAGCCGCAAAGATACTTGGTATTAATAGAAATACTCTGAGAAAAAAGATGAAGGACTTGAAGCTTGAATAAGATAGAAGAAAAAATTATTGAATTTCTTGTAAAAAAAGACAAACCTGTCAAGTTAAATGAATTTTTGAAAGAAACTGATGTCGATACCAAAAGTTTAAAAAAATCCCTCAAATCTCTGATAAAAAATGGTCAGATTATAAAACTTAAGTCAAATAAATATTGTCTTACTAAAAATCTTGATGTTTTGACTGGCACAATTGACGGACATCCGGATGGTTACGCTTTTTTTGTACCGGATGATGAAACCCTTGATGATGTTTTTATACCGCCTAAAAAAATGAATGGGGCTGTTCATAAAGATAGAGTAGCTGTCAGGATTGAGTACTTCAGAAACAAAAAAGAAGCTCGCGTTGTAAAAATTCTTGAGCGTGGCTACAGAAAAATTGTAGGCAGGGTTGAAAAGTCTGCTCATTTTGCCCATGTAATTCCATTTGTAAAAAAGTTTTTCAATGATATTTATATACCTAAGAAATACTCCAAAAATCTCAAAGACAACGATGTGGTAATTTGTGAAATTATTTTCTATCCCCAGGTTGGTAAAAACCCTGAAGGTAAAATTTTGAAACTTTTGGGAAATCTTCAGGATAAAGGGATTGAAAATGAAATTGTGCTTTCGAAATACGACCTTGAAAGAAAGTTTTCAAATTCCTTAATAAAAGAAGTAAATAAAACTGCTGAATCTTTTTTGAAAAATCCTGGTATAAGAACAGATTTTAAAAAGCTTTTTACCGTTACCATCGATGGTGAAACGGCAAGGGATTTTGATGATGCTATTTCTCTGGAAAAGGTTGACAGCGGATATATTCTGTATGTCCATATTGCAGATGTGGCACATTTTGTCCGTCCTGATTCACGGGTTGATGCCGAGGCTTTTAAAAGGGGCACAAGTGTTTATTTCCCTGAATTTGCAATACCTATGCTGCCCGAAAAGCTTTCCAATGAGTTATGCAGCTTAAGACCCAATGAAGTAAAGTTTACATTAACTGCAAAAATCTACTACGATAAAAATGGTAATAGAGAAAAACTTGAGCTATATCAGTCAACTATAAAGAGTAATTATAGACTTACCTACACTTATGTAAATGATATTATTGAAGGAAAGCAGAAGACAAAAAGCAAGCCTTTAAAAAATTTAATTTCAACAGCTGTCGAACTTACAAATCTTCTTATTGAAAAAAGAAAGAGGCAGGGGACAATCGATTTTGACTTGCCTGAGCCTGAATTTATTTTTGATGAAAACGGAGATCTGGTTGATATAAGACCTCTTGAGAGGAAGCTATCCCACAGAATAATTGAAAATTTTATGATAGAAGCAAACGAGGCTGTCTCTGAATATCTGGAAAATCTTGGAGTAGTTTCTGTTTACAGAGTTCACGAAAAACCATCTGCAATAAAGGTAAGAGAGTTCTTGAATGTTTTGTCAACTTTTGGTATTTCGGTGGATTTGCCTGATGAGATTACCCCTAAAACAATACAGGAAATTGCAGCCAAATTTGAAGATAATAAGTTTGGTTATATCCTCAACTCGTTGCTGGTAAAAACTATGCAAAAAGCAATTTATGATACGAAAAATATAGGTCATTTCGGTCTTGCATCAAAATCTTATACACATTTTACCAGTCCAATAAGAAGATATCCTGACCTTGTTATTCATCGACTTATTAAAAAAACACTCTTTGATTATCCATTTGATATATCAAATGAGTTTGTAGAAAAAGCCAGCAAACAATCTTCTGAAACTGAACAAAGGGCGGAAGATGCTGAAAGGGAAATCCATCAGTTTAAAAAGTTGAAATTTTTGGAAAATCATATTGACGAAGTTTATGATTCATATATCAACAGGCTTAACAGCGGGGGTATTTTTATATTTATTCCTAAACTTATTATGGGTGGTTATATCCCTTTATCAAGTATGGATGACGATTTTTACAGCTACTATCATGATGACAATATTATTATAGGCAAAAGGACAAGAAAGACTTTTAAAGTTGGAGACAGATTGGCTGTTTCACTTTTGAAAGTAAATTATGATTATCTGGAAGCTGATTTTAAGATTGTTTCTCTTTGATTTAAAGTTTTTGCCACGGATGAAGTGTATTTGATGTAAGCCTCTGGCAATTCAAAATATTTGCAAAAGTAACCGTAAGATTTCCATATTTTTGGTTTATATTGTCAATAGCTGAATATATATTTTCCCATTTTTTATTGAAAATATCATTTATGGTGTCACAGGAGTAGATGAGGTTATTAAGTGAAACACCCACATGTCTTACCCCTTTTGTTATATCAATTTCTTCAGATATATGTTTGGCTATTTCGTATATCTGATGCGTGGCTGCAGTGTGGTAATTTATCGTGTGCATTTTTGAGAATTTTGTTAAATCGGAATATTTGATGTGAAAATTTATTGTTTTGCCTGCCACTTTGGCTTTTCTTGCCCTGAAAGATACCATATCCGAAAGCTGCAATATATAGCTATTTAAAATTTTTCTGTCAAAAGTGTCTGCAGGCAATGTAAGACTATGCCCAATTGACTTTACAGGTTCTTCTTCATATTTTACGCCTTCTTTATATATTCCAAATGCCATATCGTAAATTTTTTCTCCGTTTTTGCCAAAAATATTTATGAAAAAATCTTTGCCTAACTTTCTTATATCTCTTGTATTAAATATTCCAAGCCCATTTAATCTTTTTGCAAGATTTTTGCCTATCCCCCAGATGTCATCGAGTTTGAAGGAGTCCATAAATTTATAGACATTTTCATCTTCGATAATGTTTAAGCCATCCGGTTTGTTTATTTCGGTTGCCATTTTTGCCACAAGCTTTGATTTTCCGATTCCAACTGTGCAAGTAATTTTGAAATGATTTTTTATGTGGCTTTTTATCATATAGCCAAGGTCCCGTGGGGACATGTTTATATCGGATATATCCATAAATGCTTCATCTATTGAGTACATTTCCGTTTTATATGTAATGGTTTTCAAAAAGGTATGAATCTGTTCGGATATGTAAGCATATTTTTTGAAATTACCCACTATAAATGTTATTTGTGGACAAAGTTTTTCCGCCATGAATTTTGGCATCCCTGTTTTTACACCAAACCTTCTTGCTTCATACGATGCAGTTGTAACTACAGTCCTGTCTACAGAGCCGACGATTCCCACGGGTTTATTCTTTAGTTTTGGGTTTGAAGCTATTTCTACCGAGGCAAAATATGCGTCCATATCAAGACATAAAAATTTACTCATCTACAGCCACCAGGAAGCATTTTAGTGTTTTTGTGTTGAAAGCTATTTCATAAATCTTCTGGGAGTCAGTAAGGGTAAATTTTATTATATTTTCCTCACCCTTTTTTTCACTCCAGCGGTAGACCACTTTTTTGAATCTTATTGTGTTATTGTTATATTTTATCCAGGCAGGTGTAGCTATACCATTTCTAAAAACTATTCCGGCTTCCACTTCACCGTTGATTGTTGTTACCATGTTTATTCTCTGAAATCTCTCAGTATATAAATAAGTTTGCCTATTATTTCAAAACTATCAGTTTCATTCACAATAATAGCAGAGTAGTTTTCATTTTCAGGCTTTAATAGTATGCTATTTTTTTGTACTTTAAACCTCTTTAAAGTGACTTCACCATTTATTCTGAATGCACCTATTTCGTTGTTGTTTAGAATATGTTGCTGCTTTATCAATGCAAAGTCGCCATCTAAAATGCCTGCATTTTTCATACTGTCACCTTCAACTTTAAGGAAGAAGCAGTCTTGAATATTGGAGAAACTGTCCAAATCTATATACCCTTCAAAATTCTCTTCAGAAATAACAGGTGTACCGGCTTTTATTTTACCAATAATTGGTATCTGTTTTTTTAAAAATAATCCCCTTGCAAGCTGATCTGTCTTTTTTAGTTTTCCTTCTTCTTTTAATTCATCCAGAAACTTTTTTACCACAGAAGTGGAGCTTATGCCTGTCCCTTTGCATATTTCCCTGATGGAGGGTGGATAGCCTGATGAAATATAGAAATTGTAAACAAATTTTAAGATAGCTTCTTTTCTCTCTTCTTTTTTCATAAATGCCTCACAATAATTCAAGAACATTTGTTCTTAAATTAAGTATAATAAATTTTCCAATTTGTGTCAATAGGAGTTGTTTTTTTATGCTATAATTTTTAAAAATGTGGAGGTGGCTTTATGAAAAGGATTTTTTTGTTTTTGTTTTTAAGTGTTTCGCTAATAGTTTCAGCTGCAGAGTGGCAGATTGTAGGACCGAGGGCCCTTGGGATGGGCGGTGCATATGTGGCTGTGGTAAGTGATTCTACTGCTGCATATTGGAATCCTGCTGCGTTTGGCTTTTACAAGGAAAAGGATGTAAGAAAGTATGAAAACAAAGATTTTGGACTTGGTGTGGGAGTAGGGTTAGGTTATTCTATTCATAACAATCTTGGGGAAAAGATTGATGATATTTTAAACTATGATTATGATGCAGTGGCAAACGATATCAGTAACAATGGGGCAATCAGCATTTCAAATCTTGATGACTACGTAAATCTTGTAAACAATGTTGCAAAAATCACTGACAAAGACGCTGTGGTTTTCAAGGCAAATGGTTATGTAGCTTCAAGAATAGGGAATTTTGGCGTGGGAGTTTATGCTCTTGGGAATATTGCGGCTTTACCTATACTGGATTTAAAAAATATAGTGTTGATTCAGTGGATACAGATATTATTGACAGCTTGTCGAATATTGTGGGAAACACAACGCTTGATGTGCTAACGTCAGAACAAAACAGTGAACTGGTTAGCACTATTTCTTCATTTACAGGTTGGAGTACTACAGATGCACAAAATTTTGTGTATGCAATTGATGACTCTCTTAATGCAAATGGCATAACTTCTATTGATCAGCAAACATACGATGCAGTTGTCAATACAGCCAAAATTGCTTCAAATGCAGTCACAGGCGGGTCCTACGACCAGAATGAATCAAAGATAAAGTTTTCAGGAATTATCTATTATGAAGTTCCGGTATCTTATGGATATGCGTTTAATAAAAATTTTTCACTGGGCGCCAATGTAAAATTTATGAAAGGCAGATATTATGAATCTTATGTTTCCCTTTACGATGATAACAATGACAATGACCTTTTTGATAACGCATCTGATGACTATGTTGAGTCAAACACTTTTGGAATAGATGCAGGAGCAATGTATAAACTTGGAAACACCATCACCCTTGGCATTGTCGGGAGAAATCTTAATTCCCCAAAATTTGATAAGCCATCCGGAGGTGAATATAAAATCGACCCACAGGCAAGAGGTGGGGTAGCATTTACTCCGTTTGGTTGGTTAACGCTTGCGGCAGATATTGATTTAATGGAAAACGATACAAATATTAACGGTTATAAATCTCAAAATATAGCTTTTGGTGCGGAGTTTGAACTTTTGAAATTTTTGGCACTTAGAGCAGGCTATTATAAAAATCTTGCAGAAAGTGATATTAATGCTGTTTATACTGCAGGGCTTGGACTAAACCTGTTTTTGCTCAGGCTCGATGCAGGTCTTGCGTTTAGTGATAAAACATCTACCGTGGATGGAAACGAAATACCTAACGAAGTTAAGGCGGAAGTAGCGCTGTCTTTTGAATTTTAAAAGTAAGCCCCCGAAAAGGGGGCTTTTTTTTATTGGATAAGCAGTGAAAGGTCGGTGTAAGGCAACCCGTGGGCTTCGGCAACAGGTTTTATGGTGATATGCCCATCATAGACATTTACCCCTTTAAAAATAGCAGGATTATCTATTGCAGCCTTTTTCCACCCTTTGTTGGCTATTTCAAGCCCAAATGGCAAAGTAGCGTTGGTAAGTGCAAATGTGGATGTCCTTGCGTAAGCTCCAGGCATGTTAGCTACACAGTAATGAATTATACCATCAACCACATACACTGGGTCTTGATGAGTAGTCGGTCTTGACGTTTCCACACAACCGCCCTGATCAATAGATACATCTACAATTACACTTCCTGGCTGCATCAGCTTTAACATATCTCTTGTAATAAGGTGAGGAGCTTTTGCTCCAGGGATTAAAACTGTACCAATAACAGCATCGGCACCTTTTATTTCATTCATAATATTGTATCTGTTGGACATAATTGTCTCACAGTTTTTGGGAAGTACATCCTCCAAATATCTCATTCTTTCAAGATTTATATCCATTACAACAACTTTTGCCCCAAGGCCTGCTGCAATTTTTGCTGCATTAATACCGGCTGTACCACCACCAAGGATTACAAATTTTGCACTGTGTGTACCTGCTACACCTCCAGCAAGCATACCCCTTCCACCGTATGGTTTGGCAAGAAAGTGTGCAGCCATCATAGATGCCATTTTACCGGCAACTTCACTCATAGGTTCAAGAAGCGGAAGTTTCCTGTTTACCTCTATCGTTTCATATGCAATGCCTACAACCTTTTTATTTAAAAGTCCAAGAGTCTGAGGCTTGTCAGGTGCAAGGTGAAGATAAGTATAAAGTATCTGACCCTCCTTTAGCATTTCAATTTCTGCAGGTTGAGGTTCTTTTACTTTTATAATCATTTCTGCATTGTCAAAAATTTCCTTTGCAGTATCCATAATTTTAGCCCCTTCCTTGATATACTCCTCGTCACTTATACCACTTCCTATTCCAGCATTTTTCTGGATAATAACTTCGTGGCCTGCCGCAATAAACTGATGCACACCGGCAGGTGTCATGCTAACTCTGTTTTCGTTGTTTTTGATTTCCTTTGGTACGCCAATTATCATTATTTCCTCCAGATTTAGTTTAAAAATATTTTGTAAAGTTTAGCCAAACTAAAGCAAAATCTTAGCATTATTTGTTGGTGTTGTAAATGAAAAGGTTAAATGAGGTTTAATTCATAAATTTATTTTGCCAAAATTTCCGATATGTGTTATTAAAGAAAGATATAAAAAATAAAGGGAGTTTATTGATATGACAGTACAGCCTCTCGAGTTTGAAACACAAATTTATGAAATTGAAAAGAAAATAGATGAGTTAAAAAATCTTTCCGGTATTTCAGGCGATGATTTTAAACAAGAGATTGAGTCCCTTGAGAAAAAGCTTGCCAGGGCAAAAGCTGCAGTCTATAAAAATTTAGACCCTGCCCAGAAAGTTTTGGTGGCAAGACATCCAAACAGACCTTATACGCTTGATTATATAAAACTTATATTTACCGATTTTTGTGAATTACACGGGGATAGACTTTTCAGGGATGACCCGGCTATTGTTGCAGGTGTGGCCAAGTTTGAGGGTGAGCCGGTGGTTGTAGTTGGACATCAGAAAGGGAGAAACACCAAAGAAAATATTTACAGAAATTTTGGAATGGCAAACCCTGAGGGTTATAGGAAGGCGTTGAGGATATTTCACCTTGCTGAAAAGTTTAAAAGGCCGATAATCACATTTGTAGATACTCCGGGAGCTTATCCAGGGATTGGTGCGGAAGAAAGAGGTCAGGCTGAGGCAATAGCAAGAAATTTGTTTGAAATGGCTGGTTTGACTGTGCCGATGATTACAATAATTTCTGGTGAAGGTGGAAGCGGTGGAGCCCTTGCCATTGCTATGGGGAATAAAGTGCTGATGCTCGAACATTCGATATATGCGGTAATCAGCCCTGAAGGTTGCGCTTCTATTTTATGGAAAGATGCAACTTATTCAAAAAAGGCTGCAGAGGCATTAAAATTAACAGCGCAGGACCTTTTGAGTCTTAAAATTATAGATGAAATTATCCCTGAACCTTTGGGTGGAAGCCACAGAGACCATGTTCAGACCGCTTCAAATGTCAGAAAAGCAATTTTTAAAAATCTTAAAGAGCTCAAAAGTATGTCCCCGGAGAGGCTTTTTGAACAAAGATATGAAAAATTCAGAAAAATGGGTGTGTTTGCTGAATAATTGTGTCTGAAATCAGAGTATTAGACCAGAAAATTGCCAATAAAATTGCTGCAGGGGAAGTTGTAGAACGCCCTTATAATGTTGTTAAGGAGCTTGTGGAAAATTCCCTTGATGCCGGTGCAGATTTTATCCGGGTTGATATATTTGACGGCGGCATCGGTTTGGTAAGGGTCACTGATAATGGCAAAGGGATTCTTCCGGAAGATCTTAAAAATTCTGTCTTGAGATATTCTACAAGTAAGATTGGAAGTATCGAGGATGTTTATAGAATAAATACTTTTGGTTTCAGGGGCGAGGCTCTTGCCGCCATATCATCGGTCAGTGATTTTAAAATCGAATCAAAAAGGGAAGGTTTTGAAGCATACGAACTAACCGTTGAATGGGGGAAAATAGGTGAATTAAAGCCAGGCTGTTGTCAGCAAGGTACCATTGTAACGGTTAAAAATCTCTTCGAAAATGTTCCGGCAAGAAGGAAGTTTATTAAATCATTTTCTGCAGAGCAAAGAGAGATAGTTAAGTTTTTAAAAGTATTTAGTATTATCAATTATAATGTGGATATTGAATTTTATTCGGATGATAAAAAAATATTATCTTTTACTAAATATGACAGTATGAAAGATAGATTTATTGAGTGTTTTGGTTTAAAGGATGTATCTTATCTTGTTGACAAGAAAGATAATATTGAACTTGAGTGTATTTTGACTCTGCCAGGTGTCCAGAGAAATAGAAAGGATATGATTTTCGTAGGCCTAAACAACAGGGTTATTAAAGACTTTTCTGTTATGCAGGCTTTAATTCAGGGCTATTACAGAAAATTGCCTCAAAACAAATACCCGGCAGCTGTTTTGTCCCTTAAAGTCAAACCTGAAATGGTAGATGTAAATGTGCATCCTACTAAAATGAATGTTAAGTTTTTTGATGACAGGGAAATTTTTTCAACGGTCAGCAGAGCTGTTTCAAATCACTTAGGGAGTTTAAAATTAAATGAAAGTAAAGAAAATTATAGCTACGATATAAGTGATGATAGTATAAAATATGTTGTTGAGGAAAAACGGACTGTATATTCTGTCAATATTGACAATCTTTTTGAGACAGAAGAGATACAAAATGAATCTGTAAATGAATTTAAGATAATAGGGCAGATTTTTGATAGTGTAATCTTGGTGGAAATAGATTCAGAGCTGTATTTTATTGACCAGCACATTGCCCACGAAAGGGTGTTGTATGAAAAGTTTATATCAGAAGCTGAAAAGACGAGTATTAAAATAAAGCTTGTGGAGCCAGTTGTAATTGAAGTTTTGGAAGAAGATAAAGAGATTATTATCAAAAATATAAAAAATTTTGAAAAAATAGGGTTTGATTTGGAGGATTTTGGTGGGAATTTTGTTTCAGTCCTTAGTGTACCTACAAGTATAGTTCATAAAAATATTGAAAATGAATTTATGGAACTTATCAATGAATTTCATAAAAACAAAAATGAAAATCTGCTTGATAGTCTTTCCATTACAATGGCATGTAAAACAGCGATAAAGGCGGGTGAAAAGCTGACTGATTATGAGATGAAAAAGGTTGTTAGCGAACTTTTTCAAACAAAAAATCCTTTTACATGCCCTCATGGAAGACCGATTATTTATAAGATGAGTAAAGAGGAAATTTTTAAGAAGTTTCACAGATTATGAAGATACCTATAATAACAGGACCCACAGCTACTGGTAAATCTGATTTTGTCCTCGAATTATCCGAGCATTTAAATATTGAAATTATAAATGCAGATGCTTTTCAGGTGTATAAATATATGAACATTGGTACTGCTAAGCCAGGCAAAAATGAGTTGGAAAAGTGCAAACATCACTTGATAGATATTATTGCACCTGATATTCAATACAATGTTGGGGAGTTTTTTGGACATTGTGGGAAACTTTTGCCGGAGATAATATCAATGGGAAAAATCCCGGTGGTTGTAGGTGGCACAGGCCTTTATGTAGAGTCATTAGTAGAAGGGCTTTGTCAGGTTAGTGGCAGGGATGAAAAGGTTTTTCTTAATCTGAATATTGAGTGTGAGGATATTGGCCTTGAAGCTATGTATAATAGATTGTCAGATATTGACCCTGAATATGCTAAAAAAATTTCCAAAAATGACAAAAAGAGAATTTTGAGGGCACTTGAAGCCTATTATGTATTGGGTATTCCATTTAGCCTTATGCATAAAAAATACCATAAAAAACTTCAGTTTGAGTTTGATGTATATGTTTTTAATTATGAAAGAAATTTGCTCTATGAAAAGATAAACAAAAGAGTCGATAAAATGATAGAAATAGGGTGGATAGACGAAGTTAGAGATCTGTTAAATTTAGGGTATGATGAAAATTGTCCGGGATTTAAAGCTATCGGCTATAGAGAATTGGCAGATTTTTTAAGACATGGTGGGGATTTTGAAAGTGTTGTTGGTGAAATAAAGAAAAAAACGAGAAATTTTGCAAAAAGGCAGCTTACGTGGTTTAGACATATGAAAAATGTGACGTTTTTAAACTTTTCAATTATTGACAGAGATGCATTTTTTAGAGAATTTACAAATAATTATAAGCCTGAAGTTAATTAATCTTGATACCTATAGTATATGGTGTAAATTGTAATTAAAACAAATTATATATAATATTTTATTATAGGGCCTGTAAATTAGGTTTCCTATGAGAAGAAGGGCTTATGATTCATTTATTAATGTATCTTATATTTGTAGTTGGTCTTCTCCTATTTTGTTTTATCAACGGGTGTAATGTCGGTAAAACTACTTATTATTGTGAAAAATGTGAAGGGAGTACCCCGCATAGAGAGCTTTATTGCTCATTTGAAAAAAACTACAATAGAAGAAAATTGTACATAGAGTGCAGCAAGTGCCGCTCTAAGCATGAAATATACTTATAATTAAGGCTTTTAAAACCATAAATTATAGTTTATTTCGAAATTGTAGATATTGTAATCTTGCCCAAAAAATCCTTTGCCAAACTTTATTCCTAATGCGAGATTATCCTGTTTAAAAACGCCTCCGCCAACGCCTGTAAATATAGAATAACCGATATTGCTGTTATTATTTAGCCCTAAACTTGTATTTAAAAAAGGTCGCCATTGCCTATTGTATAAACTGTAATAATCAAAACCAAATTGAAAACCTATACCAATTTCAATGAAATTATCCGGTAATGCATTAAAATTATTATCTTTTGCTATTGTCAATTATCATTAAAATTAACCCATTTTTATCACGAATTTTGACCCACCCTTTTTATTATTAAAAAATTAGTTCTCGTTAGTAGTTCCTTTTTTAA
>JAIHAR010000008.1 GCA_020054865.1 Deferribacteraceae bacterium | reverse complement strand
AAAATTACTGTTATAAACAGACCATATTTAAGAATATATAATCAAATATTTGCTTTTAGAATTTTTATGTATTATAATTAAATAAATTTTTAAAAGGAGGTAAAGATGGACTACCCTGTATGGATAAGTGATGTTTTATCAGGCGCCCAGCTTATTGCTATAATAGCTGTTTTTCATGCTTTTATCTCTCATTTTGCTGTTGGAATGGGATTATACGTTGTAATGGCAGAAAAATTGGCTATTAAGTCAGGTAACCAAAGCGAAAAATTATTCGTAAAAAAAAGTAGTGGTCTGATTCTTCTTATTTCTGCAGTACTTGGTGCTTTAACCGGAGTTGGAATATGGTTTAGCATTGCCCTTGTATCCCCGGCAGGGACAGCGGCACTGATACACATTTTTGTTTGGGGTTGGGCTACCGAATGGGTGTTTTTTGTCCTGGAGATTTTTGCCATCCTTGCTTACTTTTATACGTGGAATAAAATATCTGACAAAACACATGTTTTTTTAGGGTGGCTTTATTTTATTGGAGCATGGATGAGTCTTGCTATAATTGATGGCATTATATCCTTCCAGCTTACACCCGGTAATTTCCTTGAAACACATAGTTTTTGGGGGGCCTTTTTCAATGAGACATATTTCCCTTCCCTCATAGGAAGAACGGGAATCTCGTTGCTACTTGCAGGAATTTATGCAACCCTTGTTCTTTCCTTCACAAAAGACAAAAATATAAAAGTCAAATATGGCAGATTTTCAGGATATTTTATTATTGCAGGAGCTATTTTGACATTTGCAGGAATGGCCTGGTGGGTAAAAGCAATACCTGAAAATGTAAGAGAACAATTTTTGGGTGGAAACGAAATATTGTCAAATTTTTATCAAAATGCAATCTATCTTACCGTCATATTGACGGTAGTTGCAGCTATTTTTACATTGATTATACCAAAATATATGAATATCGCTTTTGCCCTGATACTGCTAATTCTGGGACAAGCAAGTTTTGGCTATTATGAATTTACACGAGAAAGAGTAAGAAAACCTTACGTAATAAGGGATTTTATGTATTCAAACGGAATCCTGAAAGGTGATGTGGAAAAAATCAAAAGTGAAGGTTTTTTAAACCTCAACAAATGGGCAACAGTAGGCCAGCCTGATACGGAAATTGGCAAAGGAAGGGGAATATTCAATTCTCAATGTAGGATATGCCATATGCCAAAAGGATTTAACGAATTGTACTCAAAAATCGAAGGGTTTTCAGCAGATGACCTGTACGGTATGCTGGAAGACCTTGACTCTAACCCTTTAATGCCACCTTTTGCTGGCAACAACGAAGATAAACAGGCTCTTTCAAAATACCTGGAAAAAATAGGGCAAGGGGGTAAATAATGGAAAATATAATAATACCTTCTGTTTCATCAATTCCACTTTCATCACCAGCATGGTTATTTGTATTCTTTTTGGTTTTTACATTTTTTGTTCATATTTTGTTTGTCAATCTTACTCTGGGTGGCACAATACTCCTTTTAATTTCCAAATATATAAGCAAAGTTTTTGCAAGTGAAACTCATAACGAAATTTCAGAGCAAATAGGCTATCTAAACACATTCAACATTTCTTTAACAATTACTACCGGTGTTGCACCTTTATTGTTTGTCCAGACAATGTATGAAAACTATTTCTACACATCTTCCATCCTGCTTTCATGGAAGTGGATACTTGTGCTTCTTGCAATAATTTTCGCATATTATTTTTACTACCTTTACAAGTTCAAACCATGGTATCTCAAATACTCAGGCGGAAAAGGTATTGTATTTATTATATTTGCTGCAATACTTTTTCTTTACGTGGCACTCATACTTGTGACAAACACTGCCCTTTCAATGCAGCCGGAGCTCTGGACAAAAATTTATTCAAAGCAAATTTCAGTTTTCAGTGCCAAGACTGTTATACCCCGCTTTTTCCACTTCGTATTGGCTGCAATAGCTTTCAGCGGATTGTTCTTAATGGTCTATTCAAAATTGAGAAAAAATTTCTCGGAAAAATTGAAAAATGCTATGTATGATTTTGGCAAAAAGGCATTTTTTTATACAACTATCGCAAATATAATTGTAGGAATCTGGTTTTTGTTCTCCAATGAAAAAAACATTTATATGCTGTTAATGGGCAAAAGTACAACAGGTACATTATTTTTTGTTATATCAATAGTATTAACCCTTCTTTCACTCTACTATATTTACAAAAACAAAGAAAATATAACTAACTTAAGTATCGTTGTTTTGGGAATAATTGGCAGTATGACCATAGTAAGAAGGGTGGTTGAAAATGGATATTTCAGCAAATACTTTTCACTTTCCGAACTTAAAGCAAGCCCCAATTGGACTATATTCACAATTTTTGTGTTACTTTTTGTTGCCCTTTTGTTTGTAATTTACTATAGCCTGGCTAAAATTAAAAAAGAAATACGTCAAGAACAACATTAAGAGGGGCTAACGCCTCTCTTTCTCTTCTCTGTCAAATATGTTCCATGGCCATTCGTCAGGAAGCTCTACCTTAAAAGTTATTTTTTCCTTTTTCACTGGGTGGATAAATGATACTTCACTATGAATCAGGGCTATTTTATCTTTTGAATAGATTGATTTGCTTCCATATTTTTTATCCCCCAAAACCGGTGAGCCTATAAATGAAAACTGTGCTCTTATCTGATGATAACGACCTGTATGCAGTTTTATTTTCGCAAGATACATACCATTGTTTTCCCCTATAATACTATACTCAAGCAACGCCTTTTTGAAACCATCTTTTTTAACGTCAGAAACCTCAGTAAAATGATTTTTATGCAGGAGATAATGCTTAAGAGTGCCATTTTTTATTGTGGGCGAATTTTCAATTACTGCCAGATATGTTTTGTGAAATTCACCATCTTTTATGATTTCATTCAGCCTTTTAAGCGCTTTTTCTGTTTTTGCAAAAACCACAATGCCACCAGTTTGCAGGTCAAGTCTGTGCACAGCATGGAGAAAAACATTGCCAGGCTTATTAAATTTTATTTTTAACCAATCTCTTATATTATCTTCCAAATTTTCAAAATGCTCCCTGGACTTTTGGGTAGGAATACCTGATGGTTTATTAACAACTACAATATGATTGTCATAATAAATTATGTTCATTTGCCAACCCAGCAGGCAACAGCCCCTGACGGGATATCAAAAGTGTCAGAAGGGATTAGAAGCTCTTCACAAAAGATTTTGCCACCCCTATTTTTGAGGTATGAAAATAGTATGTTTTCCAACACTTTTGGCGTAAATCCCGGAGTATGGCATGACAAAGTTACATATTTGCAATCCTCTGACATCAGCTCAACTACAAGCTCCATAATTTTTGACAAATCTCTTTCTATTTTAAAAACTTCACCTTTGCTCCCCCTTCCAAAAGTGGGCGGGTCCATAACAAAAGCATCGTATTTATTCCCCCTTTTCACTTCCCTCTTTAAAAATTTAATTACATCATCCGTAATCCATCTAACACTTTTAACATCAATATTGTTAAGCTCAATATTCTCTTTTGCCCAATCATTTATTTTTTGTGATGCATCTACATGTGTAACAAGCGCCCCTGATGCTGCACCTGCAATAGTTGCTCCACCTGTATAACCAAACAAATTGATCATTTTCTGTCCCTGAACGGCATTTTTCTCAATCAATTCCCATGTAGTCTTATGTTCCGGAAATATTCCGATATGACCAAAGTCTGTAAATTTTAGTTTGAAAAAATACTTGTGATATTTGACAACCTTTGAATCAATTTTTTTATTTTTGAAGTGCCATATATTATTGTCACCTCTTTCAAATATCACATCTGCCTTATTCCAGAATCTTTCATCTTTCATTTTTGGCCAGAATGCCTGAGCGCAGGGGCGGTCAATTATTAAATCACCAAGTTGCTCAAGCTTTCTCTCTTCACCTGAATCGAGTATTTTGTAAATGTAGTTCATAACTTTCCCCTTTTCTTAACAAAAACACTCATTAGCCTTTTTAATACACATTTTCAAGTCTATTTTGCCGAATGTTGTTTAAACTTAATTCATAATAAATGTATAAAAATTACACATAGTGTTACCTTTTCACACATATTTTTTTCGATTTTTTTATTAAATTCTTTATTATCAACATATTAAACCTAACAAATATTTTGGCACGCATGATGCTCATATATCTGCAACAAAACAACAAAGGAGGCAGTTATGAAAAAGTTATTGGTTTTTGCAGCAATCTTAGCTTTAGGAGCATCAGTTTATGCTTATGGCCCAGGATATGGTATGGGCTACAAAATGGGTAACGGCATGGGATATCAGGGTAATTTCGGTCCCGGCAACTGTCCAGGCTATGGAGGATTTGGTATGGGTCCAAGAGGTATGAAAGGCTTTAAAGGACCAAGAGGGCAATTTGCAGCAGAAGCAAAGAGCTTCACAAAAGAAGAAGCTACACAGGAAATTACAAAGTATGTTGAAGAAAATTTTAAAGGCTACAAAATACAGGAAGTAAAATCATTTGATATGCCAAGAGGGACAATATACTTTGCTGACGTAGTTGATGCTTCCGGCAACAAGTTTCAATTTAGATTAAATCCTTTTGGTCAGGTAGTAGGCCCATTCAAAACAAACAACTAAAAAAAGCCGGCACTTGCCGGTTTTTTTTTATTCTTTCATTTTATAAGAAAAGTTAATTATTGATTTTTGACCACCTCTCATTTACCTTATCCAAAGAGGTGTTATATGAAAAAATATTTAATAATCATGTCAATTTTTGTGTTTATCTCCTGCAGTAGCAAAAAGTTTGTAACTTATTCAGATTATGTCTTCAATCCACAAAACAGCTTTACAAGGCAATTAAAGGCACAATACACCGATGAGCTGAACCGGATAGCGCAAAAATTTGGCGAATATAACCTTGGGCTTCAACTAAATGGTGTTGGATTTACAAAAGGTTCTACGTGTATTGACTGCATTTATCAGGACGGCAACTTTTGGCTGTTTCTTTCTCTGGAACATGAAAATGTTGATGCAGGCAAAAATATTTCAAAAAAAGTTCGAGGACTTCTTGTGGCAAACAAACTCGTCAAAGATGCAGTATTTGCACTAAAATCGGTTAAGAGTGAAAAACTTATTGCCGATAATAATTTTATGGGCTTTTTAGTAAGTGGTACGTATGGAATATATGAAAACATCAACGAAATGTTAAAGCCAAAAAAGTTTGAAACAATTGACATATATATACCAAAAGATATTTTTGTGGATTATATAAACGGAAAAATCAGCTTAAATGAAGTAATAAATTTTTCCAAAGGGTACGTTGCCGATTTTGAATCAAAAGATTATCAAAGTATATTTTAAAAAAAGGGGCTTAACGCCCCTTCTTCATTATCATAAAAAGGTCTATAGGGGTAACCCCTATCTGAGATGCCATATCCTTCATCAGACTGTTTTCATTAAATTCAACGCCTGCTTTTTTAAGATTCTTAGCTACCATTTCCCTGTCAAGACCATACTTCTCAATTACGAGTGAAAAGCTTTTATTTCCAAGTCCTGAGCCTTCAGCGGGAATCTTATCCTCTGTACTTTTTTCATCGTCCTTGGGCACTTTTGCATCTTTTATTTTCAAATATAAATCCTGAGGTGTCATATTGTTTTTCTTGGCAATCTGAAGAATTGTTTCATTGGGACTGTCATAGACTATTGAATTTGATTTGAGAATCTCTTCAACCTTATTGAAATCAAGGTCAAGTTTTTTTGTAAAATTTTTCAGACCCACAAGTTCCGCATGTCCAAAAGGCGGCTCACCGTATCTGTCTGCCCAGTAATCATCAATATCGGACTGCCAGATAAACAGATCACTGAATGGGCTTACTTTATAATATGCTCCCAAGAATACTGCTGATGTTATAATGAGTGCAGCGATAAAGTTTGGCGTAAAAAGAACAAAATTTTTGGCTTTGTTTTTCATGTACTGCACAATCGCTTTCCAGTTTAAATAAATATGAAGAATTGAAGCTAACAGAAATAGCAATGAAGTTGCAGTATGCAGTTCACTGTATTGAGATTTCGTAAGCCCCAAAAGTTGCCAGCCTGCCCAGTAAGCGACCCTGCCCTCGGGAACTATAATCAAAATAAGTCCCGTATAACACATCACAAGAAAAGACAACAATGTTGTCAAGGAAACAATTTTTCTAAAACTCATAGATATACCTCCTTTTTTTTAAAACTATATTCATATTTCATGCCACAATAATAGCACGATAATTTCAGTAATTCCTTTCAAAATATGTATATTTTTTACACACCTTGTATAATCTTTACACATAAAAATGGATTTATAAAAATTTTTGAGGTATCATCAGCTATGATGAATTATCTTAAAAGATTATTTTCAATCATTCTGCTTGCAATTTACTCGGCAAATCAAAATAACATTCTGCTAAATGCTGGAGCGCTGACATTTTATTTTATATTATCACTTGTACCGGCCTTTTTGATACTGCTTACTATTTCAAATTTTATTGCACTTTCAAACAGTAATCTTCTTTTTCAAATTTTAACATCACTTTCAAACCTGAATGAAGATGTTGTGCTTTATTTATACAAAATAATAGAACAGTCTTCAAAGGCGGATATTCTGTCACTAGGTATTTCGGGAATTCTTTCAGTCATTTTAACTTCACTTTTATTTTCAAAAAGTCTCAATATTTCATTTGTTAACATATTGAATATAAGGCAAAAAAAAATAGTGGGATTATTGCTGCCGTTTTTGCTGAACATATCAGGTCTTGCAGTCCTAATCTTCGCTCTCGTATTGAAATTTAGCCTGATATTTGTTCATAACTTCTTTTTTAATTTTTTAAATATTGATTTGACAAAATTTATAGCCCTCTCTCAAAAGCTTCTTTTGGCACCTGTTTTAATATTTTTCGTTTCTGTATTTTTAAGTTACTATATTCTTTCGGGCAAAAAGCTTAAACTTTGGCTATCCTTTACAATTTCACTTCTATTCACATTCACGGTATTTGCATTAAACAAAATATACTTCTCTTTTATCGACATAAATATCTACAAAATGCTTTACGGACAAATAGGGTTATTGATATTCAGCCTATACTGGCTGTATGTTATTTTTATCTTTTATCTTTTTTACCTTCAATTAGGCGCATGTATTTTAAATTATAAAATATTTGTGATAAGATTCTGGCTAAAAAAGGGGCAATATTTTGGAAAAATACTTTCAAAAATTTTTCCTGAAAACTTTTCTGACAGTTTTATATTTTTGGAAGATATAAATGATGTAAAAAAACTTGAAGGCAAGAAATTTTTCATTATGGAGGGTTATTTGAAACTTAAAAAAGATAATAAAATTTTAATCAGGCAGGCGGGGGATATATTCAAATTAAAAGATGAAAGTGTAATAGATGTTGCAAACCTTCAGCTTATTGAGATACAGGATTAAAACATTTGCAACCGGATTTAAAAACAGGCTTTTTGTTACGGCATATCTCAATTTTCACCGGGCATCTTTCATAAAAAATACATTTATTTTCATATTCTTCAGTATTCTGAGTAATTTCACCGGGAATCGTTGTGAGTTTTTCTTCCCTGCTGTGTAGTCCAGGGATACATTTGTTCAGTAACATTGAATAAGGGTGTCTGAATTTTTCAGCAATAAGCCTATCTTTTTCAATAACTTCCACTATCTCACCGGCATAAATAACAGCAACCCTGTCTGCAATCTTTTTTATAAGACTTAAATCATGTGTAATAAAAATTATACTTAATCCCATATCAGAGTTAAGCATTTTCAGAAGATTTATAATGTTTGCCTGGACGGTAACATCCAGCGCTGTGGTAGGCTCGTCAGCTATCAATATTTCAGGATTGGAAGCAAGAGCAAGGGCAATCATCACCCTCTGATTCATACCTCCACTTAGATTGTGCGGATAATTTTTTAATCTGTGCAAAGGATTGTCAATTTCAACCTTCTTAAGCAAATTGACAGCTCTTTCTTTTGCTTCAGAATATGTTATGCCTCGAGCTGAGTTTTTAATAGTTTCTATCAATTGGTTTTCAATAGTAAAAACCGGATTAAGAGAAGCAGTGGGGTTTTGAAAAATCATTGAAATTTTTTTACCCCGAATATTTTTTATATTTTCTTCATTGATTTTTTCCTCTTTAAAGTAAATTTCTCCTGAAATCTTTCTCAGCGGGCTTTTAATTAGTCCAAGGATTGTCTTACCCAAAATAGTCTTACCACTACCTGACTCACCGACTAAACCCAGGATTTCCTTTTTTTCCAAAGAAAAAGAAATATCCCTTAAGATATAAAATCTTTTGTTGATATTTTCTAAAATTACATTTAAATTTCTAATTTCCAGCATAGTGTAAAAATAATATTTGAAAAAATAAAGAATGTCCATAGATTAGCTTACATGAATAAATTTTTGTTTTTTGAAGACGTTTTTATTAAAAAAAATAAAATCAAGGAAGCGCTTTCCCCCTTTATGGACATTGAATTTCACAAAGATACAAAAATCGAAAATTATGAATGTCTTATAGGATTTGGCAGCGGATGCTTCAAACTTTTTGAATTGATTGAAAATAGTTCTTATTTAAAAGATGTATTTTTAATTTCTTGTTATCTTGATTTTGACAGATTTTTAGCATGGACAGCAAGTGCTTGTTTAAAGGAAATAGCCGAAAAGATTGGGATTGATGTCAAAGATTTAAATGAAAACATAGATTTTAGTAAATTAAAAGGGAAAAAGTACTTCCTGAAAAAAGAAAAATTTAAATGCAAATTTCATCTAATCTATGGAATTGACAACAAACTTTTCAGTACAGATGATGCACTAAAAATAGTAGATCTGCTCGATTTTCCAAGGGTTCACCTCTTTGAAGAGGGTGGATTTGCACCTTTTCTTAAATTCCCTGAATACTTTGCAAATCTGATAACTGAGGAGATTAATAAATGATTCCTGACAGCGTTAGGGAAGAAATTTTAGAGCGTGTTAATATAGTTGAGCTTATATCTCAGTATGTGGACTTAAAGAGAAGCGGAAGAAATCATATGGGGCTTTGCCCTTTTCATCACGAAAAAACACCTTCGTTTAGCGTAAGCGAAGATAAAGGCCTGTTTCACTGCTTCGGATGCGGCGCTTCCGGAAACTCAATAGGTTTTATAATGAAAATACATAACTTTGACTTTGTAGAAGCAGTTGAATTTTTAGGAGAAAAATACGGTATCGAAGTAAAAAAAGAAGAGATTAAAGGGAAAAAAGAGTTTTTGTCCATCAATGAATATATTATAAAAGAAGCAAAAAAGGCCCTTTTTTCATCTGCCAATAAATTTGCAATGGAATACCTTTTAAAAAGGAATTTTAACACGGATACAATTGACGAATTTGATATAGGTTATGTCCCATCGCACTTTGATATCTCCTATCTCCTTAAGAATTTTTCGCTTGGTGAATTATATGACAGTGGGAATTTTTACAAGAAGGAAGGCAGGCTTTTTTTCAGATTTGCAGGAAGACTGATAATCCCTATAAAAAATGAGTCGGGCAAAGTAATAGCCTTTTCAGGAAGAAGCCTTGACGGGTCAATGCCAAAGTACGTAAATTCCCCTGAATCAAAATTTTTTAAAAAAAGAGAAACTTTATATAATCTTAACCTTGCAAAAAAATACATAAAAGAAAACAAGTTTTCCTTTATTGTTGAGGGCTTTTTTGACGCAATAAGACTTTATAGTGAAGGTTATAAAAACGTTGTGTCTCCGATGGGTACTTCATTCACAAAAGAGCAAACTGCAATTTTGAAAAGGTTTTCCGACGAAGGTGTTATAATTTTTGATGGGGACAATGCAGGCTTGAATGCCACTTTCAGGGCTGTAGATAACTGCATAGCATCAAATTTTTTCCCCAATGTGGTGTTTTTGCCAAAAGGTGAAGATCCGGACACATTTGTAAGTAAAAATCCGGAAAATTTCAAAAAACTATTGCAAAAAAAACAAGATATCCTAATTTTTCTCTTTACGCAAATGTATAAGAATTCGGAAAATAACCTGCAAAAAAAACAAAATATAAAAACACTTTTCGGCAAAGTACAAAAAATACAGGACCCTTTTAGCAAGAACTACTACGAAGAACAATTAACGAAAATATTTAATATTGACAAAGAAATACTTTATGCAGAATTTAATTCTCAAAAGACTTATGAAAAAAAGAGAAAAGCAACAGATATTTCCTATTTATGTGAAGAGTTTTTTTTGGTTGCTCTTTTAAATCTCCCGGAAGACATAGCCGACTCGCTACTGGTAGATATTAACGAAAACATGTTTTTGAATGAAAGAAATAAAAATATTTTTAAAAAAATTGTTGAAATTTTAAATAATGATGGTAATATCGTTGCTCTTTTCAATGACACAGATTACGGGGAAGCTATATCCAATATGACAGCTAAGTTTGTTGATATAAAGGACTACTATAAAGTTGCACTCGTAAATAAATATAAAATAGTTGACAATTTTCTTGACCAGGAAAGGAGAAAGCTAATCAACTTTCTGTCAGCCAAGAATTTATCACCATCGCAGTCAATGGAAACATTAAAAAAAATACAAGATATATTAAACAGACAAAAAGAAATCAGTGTCAGGCTTTCGGAGGTTTAATTTATGGCTAAGAAAATTAAAATCCCTGAAGTAAAACAATTAATAGCTTTAGGGAAAGAGAACGGTTTTGTTACTTTCGATGAAATCAATGATATCCTCCCTGAGGATGTGCTAACCTCTGAACTTTTGGATGAAGTGATGATGTTGCTTGCTCAACTCAAAATCGATGTAATTGACAACAAAAACAAAAAAAGCACTATTTTCACACCGCCTGACGAAGATGATATAGAAGATTCTGACTCAGAGCTTGTAAGCGATGATGAAGAGATAGAAAAAGAATCCCTTGCAACGGATGACCCGGTAAGATTGTACTTGCGGGAGATGGGTAATATCCCTCTTTTGAGCCGTGAAGAAGAGGTTGAGGTAGCCAAAGAAATTGAAGAAGGGCAAAGAAAGGTTATAAAAAGTGTCCTCTCCTTTCCCATGACAGCCCAGGAAATTATGGAAATATCTGAAAATATCAAAAATGGTGAATTAAGATTAAAGGATATTATAAATCTTGATGATGATCTCGATCTTGACGATTCAGATATAGATTTTGAAGAGATGGAAGAGGAAGAGATAAAAAACTTTAAGGACGAAAAAGAGGCTCAAATAAGAGAACAATATGCTGCCATTTTTGAAGAGATAGTTGAAAAACTTAAAAACAATATAGCCAAAATCAAAAAGATGAAATCTACCGGCACCAGCATAGACAACATTCTCACTTTAAAACAGGAAGTTCAGGAAACAATTGAGGAAATAGCCAATAAGCTTTTGTCAATAAAAGTTAATTACAATAAGATATGCGAAATTGCAAACCAGATTAAGTTTACCTATGAAGAAATTAAAGATGCTGAAGCATCCGCATTGAGAGTTTTTAATATTTTGAAGATAAACCCTGATACAGATATATTTGAAATTGCCAATAATGAAATTTATGAAAAGGCAAAAAGCGTGCATCTTGGTAAAAAAGATTCAGAGCTTTTAATAAAAAAGCTCGAAGAATCAAAAAATATAATCGAAAAGAAACTTAAAAGTCTTGGTTTTGATAAAACTGAGCTTGAAGTTATCTACGAAAGTCTTATTGAAGGTGAAAGAGAGGCATCAGAAGCAAAATCCAAATTAATAGAAGCAAACTTGAGACTGGTGGTAAGTATTGCCAAAAAATATACAAACAGAGGGTTACAATTCCTGGATCTTATTCAGGAAGGCAATATCGGCCTGATGAAAGCTGTTGAAAAATTTGAATACCAGAGGGGCTACAAGTTTTCAACTTATGCCACATGGTGGATAAGACAGGCCATCACAAGGGCAATTGCCGACCAGGCCAGGACAATACGAATACCTGTCCACATGATTGAAACCATAAATAAAATGCTTAAGATACAAAGACAGCTTCATATCGAAACAGGAAAAGAGCCTACACCGGAAGAGATTGCTGAAAAAATGGAAATACCTGTTGATAAAGTTAAAAAAGTGCTCAAAATAGCCAAGGAGCCCGTTTCCCTTGAAACTCCCATTGGTGAGGATGAGGATAGCAATCTGGGAGATTTTATAGAAGACAAGAAGGCCAAAAACCCACTTGATGAAGTAACCTATTTAAAATTAAAAGAAAATACAAAACACATTCTTGATACTCTATCTCCGAGAGAAGCCAGCGTACTTAGACTAAGGTTTGGAATTGACTGCTCATCTGATCATACGCTTGAGGAGGTAGGTAAAAGGTTCAATGTTACAAGGGAGCGTATCAGACAGATTGAAGCCAAAGCCTTAAGAAAGCTTAGACACCCTACAAGAAGCAGAATTTTAAAAACATTTTTTGAATAAAATTTTGTTGACAAATGGAAAAAAAATATTAATATAACAGTCCGTTTTGGGAATAAGGGCCAATAGCTCAGTTGGCTAGAGCCACCGGCTCATAACCGGTAGGTCCCAGGTTCGACTCCTGGTTGGCCCATTTTTTTAAGGCACTTTGTGCCAACATTGGAATGGTATGTCAGTTGAAATTATAAATATATTAAAATTCTTTGAAAACGAATTCTCGGATCTATCAAGACAATATGAATGGGACAACAGTAACCGACAAATAATAGTTGGTTATGATAAGGTCAGTAAAGTTGCCCTGGCTTTAGATCCTACTAAAAAGGTAATCCAGGAAGCAATCGATAAGGGGTGTGAGTTACTGATAACTCATCACCCCCTTTTTTTTGGAAAGGTAAAAAATATAATAAAAGGGGATTTGCTTTCTGACAAAATTCTTATTGCAATACAAAACAGGCTGAATATCGTTTCATATCATACAAATTTTGACCTGGCTAATTACAGTTTAAACGATTTTCTGGCAGAAAAGCTAAATGCAATCATTGTTGATAATTTTATAGATGAAGGCAAAGAAAAATATTATAAATTTGCAGTTTATGTGCCTGTTGGCTATGAAAATAAAATTATTGAAGCAATAGATATTTCCGGTGCCGGCCAGATTGGAAATTACAAAAAATGCACATTTCGCAGCACAGGGAAAGGCACATTTGAGCCAGGAGAAAACACAAACCCATTTATAGGAAAAATGGGGAAACTTGAAGAAGTTAAAGAATCAAGACTTGAAACGATTGTAAGTGAAAAAAATCTCGAAAAACTGATTAAAAATGTTGTAGATACACACCCTTATGAAGAAGTTGCTTATGATGTTTACCCTCTGGAAATTGGTAAAAATTATGGCCTTGGAAGAATCTGTAAATTAAAAAATCGAACAGACGTAAAAACGTTTATGAAAGAAGTTTCTAAAAAGCTAAATTGTGAAATCAGATATAACTTCATAGACGACACCCTATACTTTGACACATTTGCGGTAGTAACGGGAAGCGGGGCATCTTTGTGGAAAAACTGCAAAAAGAAAAATATAAAAATACTGCTTACCGGCGACATGAAACATCATGACGCAATTGACGCTGAAGAAGCAGGGGTAACTATTATAGATGCAGGGCACTATGCCACTGAAAAAGTTTTTATGGAATACTTGAAGAAAGTCATAGAAAGCAAATTCAACATAGAAGCTATAATAATTAATGAAGAAAATAGTATAAAAAACTGGAGGTAGTTATGCTGCAAGAGCTTGAAAACTTAAGAGTATTACAGAAAATTGACAACCAAATCTTTGATATAGAAAACTTTTTGGCCGTTGTCCCCGGTAATATTTTAAAACTTCAAGAAGAGTTCGACACTAAAAATCAAAAATTTGAAGAATTAAGCACTCTTTTAGTTCAAACTAAAGAAGAGAAGTTAAAATCTGAAAAAGAATATGAAGAAAAGAAAAAACTTCTTACAAATGCCCAGAAGAAGCTTTCCACAGTAAAAAACAATAAGGAATATGAGGCCGTACTTAAAGAGCTTGATACGTTGAAAAAAGAGATTAACACTCTCGAATACAAAGTACTTGAGTTGTCAGACAATCTTGAGAATCTAACCAAACAAACAGAAGATTTAAAAGGGGAGCTTGCAAAAATTGAAGAAGAGCTTAATAAACTCAAACAAGAAAAAAACGAGGCAGACAAAGATAAAATTGAACAACTCACAAAGCTTAAGGAAGAAAGGCAGATTGCTGCTTCCAATATTAAAAGACAGTACCTGTCAAAATATGAAACCATACGAAAAGTGAGAAACAACCTGGCTATCGTAAGAGTTGAACAGGAAACCTGCACAGGATGTTATATGAAAATACCACCGCAACTTTATGTGGAGGTAAAAAAGAATACAAGCATTCAACAATGTCCCAACTGCCAGAGATTTTTATACTTTCTTGAAGAAAGTGAATAACCGTGAAATATAAAATTTTTGCAGACGGGGCATCAAGCGGCAACCCGGGCCCTGCAGGATATGGTTTTGTAATTTTTGATGAAAACGGCAATTTGGTTGCCGAAGCATCAAAATCAATCGGAGTTGCAACAAACAATGTAGCCGAATACTCAGGTGTTTTATTTGCTTTGAAAAAAATTCAAACATTAAAACCTGAATTTGTAGAAATACTTCTTGACTCTGAACTTATTGTAAAACAGATAAAAGGAGAATACAAGGTAAGAAATGAGGCTTTGAAAAAGATTTATGATGAAGTAATCTTAATTTTAAAGGATTTAAAATATGAAATCAAACATATCCCGAGAAATTTGAATACACATGCCGACAAACTTGCCAAAAAAGCATCAGAGGGTAGCAAAGTCAAATGATTCCGGTATTATTATTATCTGATGAAATAAGTGAAATAAAGGTTGTTTCTGAAATATGCAAAAAAAACAACCTGATGTTTATATTTGTAAGTGATCTAATTCAGTTTAAGAATATATTAATTAAAGAAAAGATAGTTGTGGCAATATTAAATTCCAAACTGTTAAACAGCCCAATTGAGACAATAGACGACTTAAGAAGCAAAGGTTGCAATACTTCATTTATCTACATAGGCGACAAAGAATTTGACAGGGCAAGAGCTCTTCTAAGGTCAGGTTTTTATGATTATCTCCCCATAGGATATTTAGAAAGCGAATTTGAAGAATCAATAATGGGCGCAATAGATAATGTATATACCTTTGAAAAGATTAAAGGCTTAAGTGAAGATCTGGAAAAAACCAATAAAAGTCTCTTAAGAAAAACAGAAGAGCTGGAAAAAGAAAAGAAAAACCTTAATGAGCATATCAGGACGCTTAAAACAATTCAAAAATTTGTAAAAGAGATAAGCCTCAGGCGAAATCTTGATGAAATAGTTGATATTACATTGAAATATCTGAGTGAAAAATTTCATGACAGAATAATAGTATTGACACTCATTGATGATTTTAAGGAAACCGTATTCGGAACATACAACATCAGCTATGACACATTAAAAAATTTGACTTTCGATTTAAAAGACTTAAAAGATGCTCCCTGGGCCAACACTCTTCTTGAACAAAAGGTTCCAGTATATGTTGAAAACCCTCTTGAAGATGACTGGTATAGAGATTCAAAAGTAACTCCTTATTTTCCTTACGGCTTTGCAAAATTCCCATTAATATCAAGGAATAAGGTCTCTGGCACTATCACGATATCCCTTAAGACAGGTGATAAGAGTGAAATTGCCCAACACGAATCATATATCTTTTTCATCTCTGAACACACTGCTATTGCTATAGATAATCTCAAGCTTCATGAAGAGCTTCTAAAATCCATTGAAAACCTGAAAAAAACTCAACAGCAGCTTATTGAACATGAAAAGGTTTCTACTCTTGCAAAACTTGCCGTAAGTGTGAATCACGAAATAAATAATCCGCTTTGTTCAATCTCCCTTAATGTCGAGCTACTTAAAAGAAATTTTTTAAAAGACAATAATGAACAATTAAAAAAAATATTTGAAGCATTGGAGAAAAATATAGAAAAGATAAGTGAGATAACAAACAAGATAAACAATATGAAAAAAATTGTCACAAAAGAGTATCTCCCCGGAATCGAAATGATTGACCTTGAAAATAATTAACTAAATTTTTTGGTTTTTTTGCCGATAAAACTTACATGAAAAAAACTATAATTATAGCTTTGTCAATTTTGGTGCTTTCTGTTGCCTGCTCTGATAAAAAAAAGGAAATTTCAAAAGACAATATCTCTGAACAAAAGCCAATAGAATCGGTTGTTGTCGCAAAAACACCTGAGTTATCAAAGGGTAACTCTCTTTTTTTGAACGGAAAATTTGATGAAGCAATAAGTTACTACGAAAAAGGGCTTAATGAAAACAAGGCCGCGGCATTTTATAACATCGGCGTAAGCTATTTTTTACTGGAAAATTATGAAGAAAGTAAAAAATATTTCCAGATGGCCTATGAGCTTGATAACACATTCACTGAGGCGTACGTAAATCTTGCAGCATCACTTATCCAGCTTAATGAGCTTGATAAGGCTGAGAAAATAATACACGAGATAGAAGATAAATATAACTCTTCAAAGCTTTTGATAAATGCTGCCAATATTTATCTAAAAAAAGGGAATACAGCAAAAGCGTTTTATTATCTGGAAAGGTCAAAAGATAAAGCACAAGACACAGATTTTTATAAAAGTTCATTTGGAACATACCTTTTAAGCATTGGTGAGTATGACAAAGCAATAGATACGCTCGAATCAGTAAAAAACAAAGGCTACAATGAGTATTACAACCTGTCATTGAGCTACTACAACACAAGAGATTATAAAAAGTCTATTTTTTATGCAAAAAACGCCCTTAATGAAAAAAATACTGTTGAAGCATATGAGATTCTTGCAAAAAACTTTGAATCAATGAATGATTTTATTCTTGCCGCAGAAACTTACAGAAACCTTCTCAAAATTGAGGATACTGAATTTTACAAATTGAAATATGCCAGTGCTTTATACAAAAGCGGTGATTACGACAGAGCAATCAGTGTACTTGCAGCCCTGATAAAAGGGAATCCTTTGTTAAAAGAAGCATATCTACTTAAATATAAAATACATGATGAACTAAATGATATAGAAGAAGGAACGAAAACAATTAATGATGCATACAAAAATATTTATGATAATGAAATTATATATAAGTATGTCTGGCATTATCTTGTTAGACTAAATAAAGTTAATTTTGCAAAAAATGTGATATTTGGTGGGAATTTTAATGCTGACCTGTCAAATCTCTTAAAAAGTCTTTACTATCTAAAAAACAAAAACTATCAGGAAGCAAAGAATTATCTTGATAAAGTTAAAGAACTTAAAAACAGTGATTATTATCTGCTTGTATCCTATTACTTTATAAAAATGAAAAAATACAAAAATGCCCTTGAATACACAAAATATATAGACAATGATGCTCCTGAAAAGCTCTGGTATGAATTTGTAGCTTACTGGAATTTAAAAGAACAAAACAAGATAATTGAGATTGCAGATGCATTTCAGGCAAATATAAAAATTTTCAAGAAAAAGCCTGAGATAAGTATAAACATAAAGCCCGTCCTGAATGATTTTGACCTATCATTTCCATTTTATGGAAATTTTGAAGATACCTTAAGACTTTCTCTTACACCCATAATTATTAATCCCGATGAAATGCTTGATTTTTTGGCTCTTGGCTACAAGCTACTACAGGAAAAAGAAAGCAGAAAAGCCCTTGAAGAACTAAAAAAATCAGTTCAATTTGCAACAGCAATAGATGAAAATAACAAAGGGGTTATGGCCTTTATTGATTACGACTATGTCAAAGCTTTACAACATTTCAAAAATGCAGACGAAAATCTGAAAAACAACTCAATAATTCTTTATAATATCGGTCTTTCATACTTGAATCTTGGGGAAAAAAATTTAGCATATGAATATTTTGACAGAGCAACAATATTTAACAGGTTTACACTTCAGGCCTATCTTGGCAAAGCAATCATCCTCAAAATAAACGGTGACACTACAAGAAGCTTGAATCAATATGGTCTTGCCATCTCAAACTATGAAATAATGCTCGCAAACAACGAAAAATTTCTCCCATATTTTGAAGTTGCAAAATATTATGCTGAAATTGGGCTTGGCAGATACTCAAAAGTGCTTGACGAGTTGATAACTAAAGCTGATGAGACCGAGTTTTACAGGTATATTGTAAACCTTGCATATTATCTTAAAGATAATGACAAAAAATACCTCAGCGAAATTCAAAATCTCAATATTTTCAGAAACAAAGAAATTTATAACCTTATAACGATAATTCAAAAAGATGAAACAAAAATTATCGACTCAAAAGATTTAAGCTACAACACTATGATAGCCAATATTATGGCTTCAAACGGCCTGAAATATCCCTTTAATTATCTTGAAAATGCACCTTCGCTGAAAGAAGATATTTATAGAAATATCTTGTCAGGAAATTATGACAATGCCTTTAGGTTGCTTCAAACATTCTCGAGAAAGTATTTTAAAAGCGGTGACTTATACAAGACCTCAATGTATTATTTTATGGTGGTAAATGACAAAATCAATGCGGAAGCATCAATGACTGCACTTGAAAAGGTTAAAACAAAAGACATTTACACGGAGTACTACAAAATTCTTTACTTTCTTAAATATTTTAATGAAAAAAGGTTAATACGACAGGTAAACAGTTTTATCGAAAGCTATCCTTATGATTTTAGAGGGATTGCGGCCAATGCAATTTTGTCATTTAAAAATTCAAACTTTAAAAATCTTAAAAATGATATTATAAATATGCTTACGATGGATAAAGATTTTTTAAATAAATTATCACTGGAGATAATCATTGAAGATTTATAAAATTGAAAAAGTGTATATCTCACTGCTTGTTATTCTCCTGGCAGCCTCATTTATTTTTGCTTTTTCCCATGTATTAATCGGCGGCAATAATATAAAGTTTATAATCATAGGTTTTCTCATACTTTTTATAATTTTTAATATAGTTAATTTGCTGGGGAAAAAAGTTGAAATTGATGAAAACAGCATCACAATCAAATCGTTAACCGGTAAAAGGAAAATTGAGTTTGATAAGATTGAAGATATTACTCCGCTAAAATTAAAAGGGAGATACATATTTATAATCTCAGATAATGAAAAGTATGGATTTTTATCATCAATGTTTGAAAAATTTGACGAAATTTTGGAAGCTTTGAAGAAAAATGCACCTGATAGCAACAATGAAAAAATATCAGAAATTACAATAAAGGATATCAACTCCAGAAAAAAAATATTTATTGCTTTCTTGATTGCTGCCACTATTTTTCTTATTGCGGCATCTGTTTTAAATTTTGCTACTCTTTAAAGTCAGTTAATAAGGGATATATTTCATTTCTTTTAAAACCAAGCACCTTCATCAATGACAAAATATCTTTATTGGAAAATTTTTCCTGTTTTAATTTTTCTATCAATTTTAGTGGATTATATTTGGTGGTTTCTGTTTCCTCTTTATAATTGTTGTCAATGACTATTACAAACTCCCCCTTTAAAATAATATTTTCAATATCTTCTTCACTATTTATGTAAATTTTTTCTTCATAAATCTTTGTAAGCTCTCTTAAAACACATATTTTGTCAAAATTCTTAAACAGAAGAAAAAGGGTTTCTTTTATCCTGTGTGGCGATTCATAAACAATAATTGTGGAATTGATACTTTTCAAATACTCAATCTCATTTAATTTATCGTTTTTTTTATGGCTTAAAAAGCCTTTAAAATAAAAGTTGTTTGTAGGAAAACCTGATTTTAGCAGTGCTACTGTCAAAGCTGTCGCACCTGGCAACACCTGAAAATCAATTTTTTCTTCACTGAGCCTATTTGTAAGTACACTGCCAGGGTCTGAAATACAGGGCATACCAGCCTCACTTACAATGGCCACACTTTTGCCATCTTTAATGTACTGCAAAACAGTATCAATGGTTTTTAGCTCATTGTCTTTGTGGAAAGATTTGATCGGCTTTTTGATGTTGTAATGGTTGAAAAGTTTTAAAGTAGACCTCGTGTCTTCAGAAAAAACTATATCCACATTTTTAAGTACTTCAAGGGCCCTTAATGTTATATCACCAAGATTGCCGATGGGTGTCGGCACAAAAAATATTTTTTCTCTATATTCCAAGCTGTTACTTTACCGTAAAACTTTTTGAGCCAATAAGTTTGCCATCTTCAGCATAAACTTCTACTTTCCATTCACCTTCCCAGTTAGGCAAAATCCTTTTGGAGCTATATGTCCTCCACTTATTGCTGTTAACCTGGAGAGGGACTTCAGCAATTATATTATTGTCATAAAGCCATATGTGCACAACCTTTGTAGGATATTTATCTGTAACAATTTCAGTAAAGCAATAAATTTTCCCCACATTTGCAGAAAATGTTTCTGAAACCCCTGCAGGTTCCCTGTCAACTATGTCGGTAGCAATAGCAATTCTGTTTACAGAAGTATCCGCAAATACCCCCGAAACAAAAACAAAGGTTGTAATAAGTATAAAAAATAACAGTTTTTTCATAACCACTCTCCCTCTTTTAAAAATTCTCTTCAATATATTTTTCAGCTGATTTTGCAGCAATAGCACCATCTGCAACAGCAGTCACAACCTGTCTTAGCTCTTTCAGCCTGTTATCACCGGCAGCAAAAATTCCAGGTATTTTTGTTGCCATATGCTCGTCAGTTTTTATAAACCCCGAATCATCCATATCCACCATACCTTTAAGAAGCTCAGTATCAGCTGTCCATCCTATAAAAACAAACACTCCGTCCACTGGCAAATCAAAATCTTTTTCCTCAACTCGATTGTGCAATGTAATAGCATTAATTTTCTCTTCCCCTTTTACTTCTTTGACTACACAATTGTAAATAAATTCTATTTTAGGATTTTTAAATGCCCTATCCTGTAATATTTTTGCAGCCCTCAGCTTATCTCTTCTGTGAACAATATATACTTTTTTTGCAAACTTTGTAAGATAATTACCTTCCTCAACAGCCGAGTCACCACCGCCAATAACTGCCACAACTTTATCCTTATAAAATGCCCCGTCGCAGGTGGCACAAAAAGAGATACCTCTTCCAAGAAATTTATTTTCTCCGGGCACTTCAAGGTGCAAAGGTTTGGCACCTGTTGCGAAAATTATACTTTTGGCTTTTATCTTATGTACACTGTGTTCAAGATGAATAATTTTATATTTTCCGTCAATTTCTATTTTCCCGCATATCCCGTTTTTAACCTGTACACCAAATTTTCTCGCATGTAAAAACATCTTTTCAGCCAGGTCCCCACCCATTATTCCATCAGGAAACCCCGGATAATTTTCAATAATCTCTGTAATTCCAACCTGTCCACCAGGGAAATTTTTCTCCAGAATAATCGTATCCAGATTATCTCTTGCGGCATAAATCCCTGCAGTAAGACCAGCAGGGCCTCCACCGATAATAGCTATATCGTACAAATCTTTTAAATCATCGTAGTTAAAAAACTGCTCCATCAATATCTCCTTAAAATATCATTAATTGCTCTGACCGATGGAAGCTTAGCCTGGTAAACAACCTTGTTATCAGAGTTAATCATATAAAAATGAGGCCAGCTCCTTATTCCATAATCATCAGCAAGTTTACTTATATTAGCACTATAAGTTATATTTTCAAGCAGTTTGTATTTATTTTTCTGCAAAATTTTTTTCAGTAATTCAACATCAACAGGTTTCTTAAAAATAAGGAAAATGTCAATATTAAAGCTTTCAGCAATCAGTTTTAAATCAGGAATAACCTTTAAGTAATAAGGGGAATAGACACTTGCTTTATCAAAAAATATAAGAAACTTGTTACTCCTGTAGTCATTAAGCAAAAATTTCTCGCCGTTGAGCGTATACAAAATGGTATCAGGTATCCTGGAAGAAACCGGCAGCGGTGAGTTTAAACGATATGAATACAAAAAATAAAAAAGATAGGCTACAATTAAATATACCAGTAAGTTTTTCGGGCCAAAAAGCTTCGGTTTTGACATCTTACCAGATATCTGACCGAATATCCTTGCTGTATTTTGCTACAATAATATCATTGATAGTCATGTCAAAAATTTTTTCTTTAATAACGGAAGTATCTACCTTTTCAAGAAAAAGCTTTCTACCTTCTTTTATCTCCTCATCAATCACTTCAAAAAGGTTATCATTCTTTATCCCTTCTTCAACCTTATCCTTGTTGTAGAGAAAAATATCAGTTGCAATGGTACGGGCCAATCTCTTCGCTCTTTCAATGTCATTAATTTTCATATTTACCCCCGTATTTTAGGCTTATATCTACACTTTTAATACCGTGAGTAAGACTGCCTACAGAAATATAATCAATATCAAACTCCTTATAAGTCTCAATATTTTTCAAGTTGACTCCGCCTGATACTTCCAATTTTATCTTTTTACCTGCTATTTCCCTTGCTTTAGGAATATCCTTGATTTCAAAGTTATCCAGCATAATAATATCCGCCTCTGCAGCAGCAGCTTCGGCTACTTCTTTAAGGTTTCTTGTTTCAACTTCAATTTTTATAGTGGAAGCTATATTTTCTCTTACAGTTGCTACTGCATTTTTAATACCACCGGCTGCATCAATATGGTTATCCTTTAACATTACTCCGTCAAAAAGGCCAAACCTGTGATTATTGCCTCCACCAACCTTTACAGCGTATTTTTCAAGCATTCTGTGCCCCGGCGTGGTTTTTCTCGTGTCAAGAATTTTGATGTTTGTCCCTTCAAGCTTTTTTACATATCTGTTGGTCTCAGTAGCTATTGCTGAAAGTCTTTGAAGAAAATTTAAGGATACCCTTTCAGCAGAAAGAATATACTTAGAATCACCCCTTACAAACCCAAATTTCTCCCCTTTTTTGACCATTTCTCCATCTTTCTTTTTAAACTCCACCTCAATATTCTGATTCATATGCCAGAAAACCCGCTTTACAATATCAATCCCACAAAGAATAAAATTTTCCTTGGCAAGAAAATAGTATTCACCCCCTTTCAAAAAAGGTGAAATTGCCTCAGTGGTAATATCCCCATGCCCTATATCTTCTTTCAGAGCAAGTTTTATCAGGTCATCCAGTATCAGAAAATTCAGCATATCTTTTTAAGCCTCTCGATGCTATTTTCAATCTCTTTTAATTTTACCACAATTTCCTCAAATTTCAGCTTATCTTTTTCCACTACTTCTTTTGGCGCCTTATTGAGATAATTTTCATTCTGCAATTTGCCCCCGTAAACTTTGTAATCCTTCTCAAGGGATATTTTCTCTTTTTCAAGTCTCTTAATCTCAGATTCTATATCGATAAGACCACCAAGAGGGACAAAAACAGAATAATCTTTGGCAACATTAACTGCAGCATTATCCACATCGACTGCTGTAAAATCTACTCTGTCGACTCTTGCAATTCTCTTAATCAGGTTTTCTTTTTCACTAAAAGTCGACTTCACATTTTCATCATCAGTTTTGATTGTAATGTTCAAAACCTTTGAAGGGGAAACATTATATTCACCCCTTATATTTCTGACTTTCGATATCAATTTAATTACTTTTTCTATATTTTCATACTCTTTTTCATATCCCAAAATAGGCTCAGGATATGCCTCAAGCATAATACTTTCCAGGTCACCAACAAATTTGTAAATATATTCAGTGATGAATGGCATAAAAGGATGAAGAATAATAAGAGATTTTTTCAATACAAATCTTGCAACAGCGATTGCACACTCTTTGTTGTTATCGTTAAAAATCCTGTCTTTTATAAATTCAATATACCAGTCACAAAATTTGTTCCAGAAGAAATGGTATATACTGGTTGCAGCTTCATTGAAATCATATGATTTTATGTATTTTTCTACACTGGCAGTAACATTTCCAAGCTGTTGCAATATCCATTTATCTTC
The DNA here is from genome assembly GCA_020054865.1 of Deferribacteraceae bacterium. GTDB lineage: Bacteria > Chrysiogenota > Deferribacteres > Deferribacterales > Deferrivibrionaceae > Deferrivibrio. Next base: position 41,448 of record JAIHAR010000008.1, on the reverse strand, counting down.
GTCTTCAAGTGTGTACTCTGAAATATCCCTATAAGTCTCTTTTTCCGAATTAATCAGAATAAATCTCGATGCATTCCATATTTTATTTATAAAGTTGTAATACCCTTCTATCCTGTCTTCAGAAAGTTTTATATCCCTCCCCTGTGCAGCAAATGCAGCCAGAGTAAATCTGAAGGCGTCCGCACCATACTTGTCAATTATAACAAGAGGGTCAATAACATTACCTTTTGATTTGCTCATTTTTTGACCATACTGGTCCCTTACAAGGGCATGAATATAAACATGTTCAAAAGGTACTTCATCCATAAATTTCATCCCCATCATAATCATCCTTGCTACCCAGAAAAAGAGAATATCAAATCCCGTCACAAGGCAAGATGTGGGATAAAATTTTTCAAGAGTTTTGGTTTTTTCAGGCCAACCCATCGTAGAAAAAGGCCATAGTGCCGATGAAAACCAAGTATCAAGAACATCCGTCTCCTGTGTAAGAGACATAGAGCCACAGCTTGAACATTCTGAAGGCTCTTCCATAGACACAGTAATATGCTCACAATCATTGCAATACCAGGCAGGAATACGATGCCCCCACCATATCTGTCTTGAAATACACCAATCACGGATATTGTACATCCATTCGAAATATGTTTTTTCCCAGCTTTCAGGAAAAATTTTTATCTTTTTATCCTTTACAACATCAATAGCTCTTTCTGCCAAAGGCTTTATTTTAACAAACCACTGCATGGAAATTCTCGGCTCAACCACGGATTTGCATCTGTAACAGCTTCCAACACTATGCTTCAAAGGCTCCTGCTTATTAAAAAGCCCAAGTTTTTCAAGCTCTTCAATTATCTGCTTTCTTGCCTCAAATCTGTCAAGCCCCTTAAACTTGCCGCCATTTTCATTGATTATCCCCAAATCAGTCATTACATTTATCTCTTCAAGACCATGCTTTTTGCCGAGCTCAAAGTCGTTAGGGTCATGGGCAGGTGTAACCTTTAATGCACCAGTGCCAAAATCTTTTTCGACATATTCATCCGCTATGATCGGTATCTCTCTGTTAAGAATAGGCAATATTACCTTTTTGCCTATCAGATGCCTATATCTTTCATCTTCAGGGTGAACGGCAACAGCAGTGTCCCCCAGCATGGTTTCAGGCCTTGTAGTTGCAATACAAATTTTTTCATTTAAACCCTTTACAGGATAATAAATATAATACAAAAAGCTGTCTTTTTCTTCGTGCTCTACTTCAAGGTCGCTTAAAGCAGTCAAACATCTTGGGCACCAGTTTACAATGTAATTTGACCTGTATATAAGTCCCTCTTCATAAAGCTGGACAAACACCTTTCTCACTGCACGGGAAAGCCCTTCATCCATGGTAAATCTTTCTCTGTCCCAGTCACAGCTTGCCCCAAGTCTTTTTAACTGATTGATAATCTGACCACCAGACTCTTCTCTCCACTTCCATACCCTTTCAATAAATTTTTCTCTGCCAAGGTCATGTCTGCTTAAGCCCTCCTTTGCAAGCATCTTTTCTACAACGTTCTGCGTTGCAATACCGGCATGGTCAGTACCCGGAAGCCACAATACTTCAAAGCCCTTAAGTCTGTGGAATCTTGCAAGTATGTCCTGCAACGTGTTATTTAAAGCATGCCCCATATGAAGGGAGCCTGTAACATTTGGCGGAGGTATAACAATAGAATATTTTTGTTTTTTTGAATTTTCATCTGCATGAAAATACTTTTTCTCAAGCCAGGTTTCATAAATCTCTTTTTCAAAAACCTTTGTATCAATTCGTGTTGGAATCTCTTTAGTGCACATCAAAACTCACCTCATTTTAAGAAATTGAATTTTTATTAATATCTTCAATATTTAAAGTTGCATTTAAAATTCTGTTTATGTCTGCCATCTTATACTCCAGAACCTGAAGTTTATACTGAAGCATAAAATATGTTTCATCATCAACATCTTCTGTCAACTTTTCTATGGTATGCTCAAGCTCAGCAAGAAATAGATTGATATCCTCAAGGCTTTCCTTGACAATAACTGCTTTGAACTTCTCGCTGTTATCTATATTCATACTAACTCCAGAGACCTTCTTCATTATCTTCAAAATCATTTACATCTACATCTTTTAAAAGTACCCTGTCAAACATTTCCGAGCATTCTTTGCATTCATAGTGTAAAATGTACCAAACGTCATTATCCACCATAAGCTCAGTAGGCTCAAGCTCTTCAAGACTCTTTTTGCCGCAATAAGGGCAGAAAATAGGCTCCATATGTTTCACCATCATCCTTTTATATTAAAAATTCTTTCAGTATTGCTCTTGACAATTTCTATCTCTATAACTTCGTCGAAATACTCTTTTAAGTCAAGTTTATTCGACCATTCAATGATAACAAATGCTTCGTCTTCAATATATTCAAAAAAACCTGTTTGCTCCAGCTCCTGCAAACTATCAATTCTGTAAAGGTCAAAATGCAAAAGTTTTATATTTTCTGACTCATAGGTATTTAAAATGGTGAATGTCGGGCTTGCGGATTGATCTTTTAAGCCTATTGCAGCTGCGAAATATTTTGTAAAAGTTGTTTTGCCTGCACCCATTTCCCCATTCAATAAAATTACCCTTTTATCATTTTTTATACAATAATCGGCTACCTTATTTGCGATGCTTTTTGTATCGGCAAGGGTTGATGACTTTTTAGAGCAATTCATTCATCACCACCCACAAGTTATCACAAATATCTGATGCTTTTGGATAAAATTCATTATATCTACTATGGAGAAAAGCTCCTGTACGGCCATGAATATACACTCCCAGCTTACAAGCATCTTCAATCTGATATCCCTGAGATATAAAAGATGCTATCATGCCGGTCAAGACATCGCCGCTTCCCCCCTTTGCAAGGGAAGGGCTTCCTTCATTAAATACAAAAGCTCTACCATCAGGTAAACTTATTATTGTATCGGCACTTTTTAACACAAGGGATACCGAATGTTTTAGTGCAAAATTTTTGCATATATTTAGTCTGTCCTTAGCCAAATCATCCTTTGTAATTTTGCACAATCTGCAAAATTCACCCACATGTGGGGTTAAAACAGTCCGAAAAGCAAGTTTTTCAAAGGTAGATTCATCAAGCAAATTTATACCATCCGCATCTATCACAAGTTTGTTTGAACTGTTTTCAATTATCCCCTTCACAAGCTCCTTAGTACTTTCAGCTGTACCAAGACCTGGTCCTATTGCAACACACCCCTTGTCCTTAACAAAATCCACAACTCTCTGCAGGTCTTTAACTTCAAGAACATCTTCTGAGTCCACATCAAGGCACATGCTTTCAGAAACCGCGGAATGAAAAGAGTTAATAAAATTTTTTGGAGTCACCACTGTGGTAAGACCGCTACCTGTGGAAATACAGGCCCTTGCGGTAAGGATACCGGCACCAACTTTACCTTTTGAACCAGCAATTATTGCTGTATGTCCGAAATGACCTTTGTGAGTATTTACACCCCTTCTTATGATACGTGGTACATTATGCCCTGAAAGTAGAAAATTATCCGGTCTGGTTGAATTAACAGCACTGTCCGGGATAGATATATTTTTCACAACTATATCTCCGCAGGCAGCCTTTGCAGGGTAAAGCACATGCACAATTTTTGGTCTGCAAAAGGTAACAGTTTTTTGTGCTCTAATATGCTCACCAAAAATCTCCCCCGTGCTTCCGCTTAACCCACTTGGAATATCAATACTGTATACTTTTATTGCTTCGGTGTTTATCTTCAAGATGAGCTTTTCAAGGTCACCTTCTACTTTTCTGTTTAAGCCGGTACCAAATATTGCATCTACTACCAGGTCATAATTGCCATAGTTTACATGTAAAAAATCATCTATGATTCTGACCGGCAAATTTTTCAAGATCTCAAAATTAACTTTTGCGTCACCCTTTAATTTCTCAGGATTAATTGATACAACATCTACAAAATAACCTCTATTTACAAGATGTCTTGCAACGGCATACCCATCTCCTCCATTGTTTCCAGCTCCACAAACAATACAAACTTTGGACAGAGCATTTAAATCCTTTTCAATCTCATCTGCAAAGGCGATTGCAGCATTTTCCATCAACAAAATGGAAGGAATCTTTAATTCATTAATGGCATAACTGTCAGCTTGCTCCATTTGACTTGAAGTTAAAATCTCCACTTAACTCTCCATTTTAAGAACAAGATTTAGATTATTTATTAACTCTTCCGGGCTGACTGTAGCTGTGCCCATCTTCCCTACAACAATCGAACCTGCAAGATTGGATAATTTCACTGCATCAATATAAGAAGCTTTTGCGGCAATACATGAGGTAAAAACCGATATTACAGTATCTCCGGCACCGGTAACATCAAAAACCTCTTTTGCAAGTGCAGGTACTTTTATAATTTCACCCTTAGAATCAAAAAGGGCCATACCCTTGCTGCCCCTTGTAATCAGAAGTGTTTCGGGATTTAACATTTTAATTATTTTCCTGGCAGCTTTAACAACCGCTTCATAATCTTTGATTTTTATTCCAGAGCCCTCAGAGGCTTCTTTAGTGTTGGGCGTAATGCACGTTACCCCTTTATAAAACCTGAAATTCTCTATTTTCGGATCAACTGTAAGCGGTATTTTACGATGCCTTGTTATTTCACTGACCTTTTCAATAAGTTTTTTAGTTATAACCCCTTTTCCATAGTCTGATATAATAACAGCATCAAACCCATTAATTTTATCCTCTAAAAATTTTTCAATATATCCAACATATTTTGACGAAAGCTTTTTATTTTCTTCAACATCAAACCTCACAACCTGCTGATTTGAAGCAACCACTCTTGTTTTTATACTTGTCTTTCTCCCATCATCGATAAAAAATGTATTAATCCCCTGATTATCAATAATCTGCCTAAACTTTCTGCCGGTTTCATCTCCCCCTACAACACCGCAAAGTGTAACATCTACACCCAATGATTTGAGGTTTGAAGAAACATTAGCTGCTCCTCCGGGAAGATGCATAATATTTAAAACCCTGACAACAGGGACAGGGGCTTCAGGAGATATTCTCTCAACATCACCATAGAGAAAAACATCCAGCATCAAATCGCCAATTACAAGTATTTTGAGATTTTTAAAACTTTCAATGATTTTAATATAATTGTCCATGCTAATACTCAAGGCTGTTTTCTACCTCTTTTGCTTCGTCGATAAGCATAACCGGGATATCTTCCTTTATCTCATAAAGCAACTTGCATGAATCACAGACAATATTTTTCTCGTCTTTTGAAAGCCTGACATCCCCTTTACACTTTGGGCAAGCCAAAATATCAAGCAACTCTTTATTTACAGACATAATACACCCCTTTTGATTAATGAGCCTAAAATATATATTTTTTTATTATAAGTCAAATGTATACTTGAAATTTAATACATACGATTTTCAGCTTGACTTTTTGTGCACGTTTTTATATGTAAGTGCTTACTTACACTATGGAGGTATATTTGAGCACAAAGGAAAAAATAGTCGATGCGGCATTTGGTCTTTTTTCACAAAAAGGCTACCTCGGCACAACAACAAAAAAGATTGCCCTTCACGCAGGTGTCTCTGAAGTCACACTTTTCAGGCATTTTGGTTCAAAGGAGAGCATTTTTGAAGAGGTTATACAGAGTAAATCCTTTTTGCCGGATTTAAAAAACTTGATTCCAAAACTCGAGAATCTCAGTTTAAAAGATACCCTTCTTGAGATAGCAACTGAAAATATAAAAAAACTCATTATGAAAAAAGGTGCAATAAAAATTTTCTTCTCGGAAGTAGACAGATATCCGCAGAAAGTTAAAGAAAGTCACAACAATATGTGCAACGCCCTTGATAATACACTAATTACGTTTCTTAAATCCAAGAAAGAGTTATCAAACTTTTCCGAAGAGGATTTGATCATCATTACAAAAACAATCTGGTATCTGATTTTCGGTTATTTTCTTGATACTGTCATTATAAAGAATGATGATATAAATTTAAGCAATTTCAGAAAAATGTTTTCAAAAAAAATAGATTTTTTAATCAACGGAATTAAATAACCCGGAGGATATATGTTAAAAAAATTATTCATCACAAGCTTTTTACTACTTTTTTTAGTGGCTGCAAACGCACAAGAGATGCCAGCACCACACGTGGATGTCTTTGAAATCAGCGGGTTTAAGCCATATGTTTTTGAGGCTACTTACCCCGCAAAAGTCAAAGCATATAATGTGGCAACAGTCGTTGCAAAAGTATCAGGCACTATTTTAAATCAATCCTTCAAAGAGGGTGAATTTGTTGAAAAGGGTGCACCCCTTTTTAAAATCGACGATGAAATTTACAAAAGTGATGTGGAAATTATCAAATCACAACTTGATGTTGCAAAAGTTCAGCTTGAAAAAGCAAAAGCAGATTTTGAAAGGGTAAGTCAATCTTTCAAAGAAAACGTTGTAAGTAAACAAGATTTTGACAATGCCAAATTTGCTCTTGAGCAGGCAAAATCAAATATAGCACTAATAAACAGCCAGCTTAAAAAAGCTCAAATTAACCTTGATTATACCAACATATTGGCTACCGAAAAAGGATATTTGGGGCTGAAAATGGTAAATATAGGCGACTTTGTCACACCGGGGACACCTGTAGTAACCATTACGGACAGCACAAAGGTATATGTGGAATTTTCATTACCCGACAAAGATTTTTCCAACCTTAAAAATGACCTTGGGGATTTTTCTAATGTTAATCTAACATTATCCGGGTTTGAAAACTTAAACGGTAAAATTACCTTTGTGGATTCAAAAGTCGATGAAGCTACATCTACGGTAAAATTCAGAGGTTTGATTGACAACAAAGACAAATTATTAACTCCGGGTATATTTGTAAGGGTAAACTTTAAAAGTGTCACTTCCAAAAATCTTGTCAAAATCCCTCAAAAAGCAGTTTTGCAAAATCCTATGGGGACAATCTGCTTTGTGGTTGAAAATGATGTCGTAGGGGTAAGGCCGCTTCAAATTATAGAAAGTAAAGATGATTTTTATTTCGTGCAAGGTCCTTTCAAACCGAATGACAAGGTAATTACAAATAACTTTTTCAAGGTAAAACCCGGAACAAAAGTCGTAATTGACAAAGTAATTAAAGAGGTTAACTAACTATGTTTTCTAAATTTTTTATAGAAAGGCCAAGGTTTTCAACTGTTATTGCAATAACAATAATTTTGTTAGGGCTTATAGCTTTGAAAAATCTACCGGTTAAAGAATATCCCACCCTAACCCCGCCACTGATAGATATTTCAGCAATTTACCCGGGAGCAGATGCCGATACTATTTCAAAAACAGTTGCTGCCCCCCTTGAAGAGGCTATAAACGGTGTTAATGATTTAATTTATATGACAAGTACGGCTTCTTCAGGTATTTTAAGCATCAGTGCTTATTTTGAAATAGGGACTGACCCTGAAATTGCAAAGGTAGATATAAATAACAGAATCCAGACTGCACTCAACCTGCTTCCTGAAGCGGTCAGAAGACAGGGGATTCAGGTTAGAGAAAGGACGCCTGACCTTTTGAAAGCATATGCTTTTGTGTCAGAAGGGGGAAAAAGGTCAGATACAGAAATCAGCAATTATATCCAGATGAATGTTCTTGATGATATCAAAAGGATTAAAGGTGTCGGCGATGCGGTAATATTTGGTGAAAAAAAATATGCCGTAAGGGTTTGGATAAAGCCTGATAAACTTGCATCTTATAACCTGACACCATTAGAAGTATATCAAGCAATTTCATCCCAAAATGAAGAAAATCCAGGAGGAGGTATATCTCAAGAGCCTTTATCCAAAGAATCATCATTTAGCTACACAGTAAAAGGGGAAGGCAGACTTAAAACAATAAAAGATTTTGAAAATATCATCATCCGCTCAAACCCTGACGGCTCATCTATCAGGTTAAAAGATTTGGCAGATATAAAGCTTGAGTCTGAAAACTATTATGTAAATGCATACTACAACAATCAGCCAGCTATCCCGATGGGGATATTTCTTGCTCCAGGAGCCAATGCTCTTGAGGTTGCAAAAGCGGTAGATGAAAAAATTAATGAGCTGTCAAAATCATTCCCAGCAGATATAAAATTTCATGTGCCTTACGATCCTACGGTTTTTATAAATGAATCCATACATGAAGTAATTTTGACACTTTTGATAGCTGTAGTATTGGTAGTATTTGTAATTTACATTTTCCTTGGTAGTTTCAGAGCTACATTTATTCCTCTGCTTGCAATCCCTGTTTCCGTAATCGGTACATTTGCAGGACTTTACGCATTAGGATTTTCAATCAACCTGCTCACCCTTTTCGGACTTATACTTGCTATTGGGCTTGTGGTGGATGATGCTATTGTTGTTATCGAAAACGTAGAGCGAGTTATGCGTGAAGAAAAATTGGGCAGAAAAGAGGCTACAATTAAGGCAATGGAAGAAATCACTACACCAATAATTGCAATTGTGCTCGTATTATCTGCTGTTTTTATCCCTGCTTCCTTCATACAAGGGTTTAGCGGTGAGATGTTTAAACAGTTTGCCGTCACTATATCAATATCAATGATATTAAGCGGTATTGTCGCCTTGACACTTACCCCTGCACTTTGTGCAATGTTTTTGAGGGAAACAGAAAAAAAACCGATTTTACCTATCAGGCTGTTTCAAGCATTTTTCCAAAAAGCTACAAATGGATTTACTAAAGGTGTAAAACTCATCATAAAGATGGCAATAATAAACGTACTTGTTTTTGGAATTGTTATTTTTGCCTCATATAAAATATACAAACTCCTGCCAACAGGTCTTGTCCCTATAGAAGACAAAGGCTCAATATTTACATTAACTTATCTTATGCCGGGCTCCTCTCTAAAAAGGACAAGTGATGTAATTAACAATGAGGTAGAAAAACAGCTTTTGGCAAACAAATATGTAAAAGAAGAATTATCTATTGTAGGTCTTGATTTATCCTCCTTCTCATACAAGACAGATGCAGCCATTACTTTTTCCCAATTGACAGATTGGAGCGAAAGGAAAAATAAAGATGAATCGTCAATGGCACTTGCAGCAAATTTTATGAGGCAGTTTTCTGCAAGTAAAGAAGCTTTAATCTTTACAGTAAACCCTCCCCCGATAATAGGGATGAGTATGACAGGTGGGTTTGAGCTTTATGTCCAGGATAGAACAGGTGCTGACATACAAGTATTAAATAAATATGTTCAGGAAATTGTTGCAAAAGCCAATCAGCGAAAAGAGTTAATGGGGGTACGTTCTACGCTAAATACTAATGTACCTCAATACAAGATAGAAGTAGACAGAGAAAAGGCAAAAGCACTCGGTGTTTCTATTTCTGACATTTACTCTACAATACAGCTGACTTTTGCAAAAGGGTATGTAAATGACTACAACCTTTTTGGAAAGACATACCACGTTAATATTCAAGCAAGCGAAGAGTTTAGAGATAATATTGACGATTACAGAAATATTTTTGTAAGATCAAACACAGGTAAACTTGTCCCTCTAAGCTCACTCATATCGTTAAAAAGAATAGTCTCTGCATCAGTAGTGGAAAGATTTAATATGTTTCCCGCTGCAAAAATTTTAGGTGACCCAAAGCCTGGATTTTCCTCCGGGGATGCAATGAACGCAATCATGGAGGTTTCAAAAGAGGTCTTGCCTGAAGGCTATACCACAGCCTGGGCTGGCACATCATTCCAGGAGGTACGGGTAAAACAATCAGGAAGCACTGCCTACATTTTCTCAGTGATTTTTGTGCTTCTTATCCTTGTGGCTCTTTATGAGAGCTGGATGGCACCCATATCCATTATTTTATCAATCCCATTTGCAGTTTTTGGAGCGATATTAGGAGTATTTTTATTCAGGTTGGAAAATGATATTTATCTTCAGGTTGGAATTATTACATTGATTGGTCTTGCAGCAAAAAATGCAATTCTAATTGTAGAGTTTGCCGAAGAAAGATACAAAAAGATGGGAATGAATATTTTAGATGCAGTTATTGAGGCATCAAAAATCAGATTCAGACCTATTGTGATGACATCATTTGCATTTATTGCAGGGACTGTACCGCTCATTTTAAGCAGTGGCGCCGGTGCCAACAGCAGACACATTATCGGTCATACAGTAGTGTGGGGGATGGTAGCAGCAACATTCATTGGCACATTTTTTATCCCTTGGCTTTACTACATGGTAATTAGAATAAAAATGATATTTAAAAGGAAGTAATATGATGAAAAGAATCTCAATTATAATATTATCACTTACAATAATATCCTGTTCTTTTGCGCCGAAATATTCAAGGCCCGTAATAAATCTGCCTGAAGCAGACAACAAAACGAATACAATGATTAATAAAAAATGGTGGGAAGATTTTAAAGATAAAAATCTTGAAAAACTTGTAGAAGAATCGCTGAAAAATAATGATAATCTTTTAATTGCCTATGAAAAGATAAATGAGCTTGAAGCAGCCTTTAATCTATCAAAAGCAAATCTCTACCCGTCAATAAATGGCAGTGGCTCCGTAAGCAGATTTCAGACAAGTGATGAGGCATCCGTGACCGGAAAAGGATTAAACACAAACGATTACAAACTTTCAGCATCTGCTGTCTTTGAAGTAGACATATTTGGAAAGCTAAAAAATAAAAGCAAATCTCAGTTATCACTGCTTCTTGCTCAAAAAAGTTATGCTGATACAGTAAAACTTAAACTTATTTCCGATACCATCTCCACGTATCTTGAAATATGTGCATTAAACCTGCAGATAAACAAACTTAACAGTATAGTTGATAATTACAAAAAAAGTTATGAATACAGACAAAAACAGTTTAGAAATGGAATTGTAAGCAACCTCATTCTCAAGCAGGAAGAAGCAAAATTAAATAGCTCCTACCTCACACTTGAAAATATTCTCGGAAGCAAAAAAGTGCTTGAAAACACCATCTCATTTATTACAGGCAAACAGCCTGATGAAATATTCAATTCAAAGGAAATAAGCTGTTCAAATTTACCTTCCCCGATACAACTTCCACCAATGTTGCCATCGGAAATCATTCAAAACAGACCTGATATTATCAGCGCTGAGGAAAATTTGAAGTCAACAAACTTTGAAATAGGTGTGGCAAAAGCAGCATATTTCCCCTCAATTTCTCTCACCGGCTCTTTAGGTCTTGAAAGTTACGAACTTTCAAATCTCATGCAGTCCTCGGCAAAATTCTGGAATATTGGAGGCAGTCTAACAGCTCCAATATTTGACTTTGGCAGAATAAAGGCAAATGTCAAGGTAGCAAACTCCAGGCAAAAACAGGCATTAATAAACTACATTTATACGGTAAAAAATGCATTTAAGGAAATCCATGAAGCATTTATACAGCTTGAAAATATAAGCAAAAAAATTCAGATACAAAAAAGATTGCTTCAGGATTACTACGAAATTTTAAATATTGCAAAAAGTCAATATGAAAACGGCCTTATTGATTACATAAATGTAATTGATGCCGAAAGAAATATTGAGAACTTAAATATTGAGATAATAAACTTGAATAAAGAATATCTCAAACAGCAGGTCTTTTTATATAAAGCTATGGGGATAAACTAAGTATGATTATAGACTTCCACACTCATATTTTCCCTGATCATTTGGCTGAAAGTGCTCTTAACTTCCTGTCTGAAAAAGGAAAGATATCTCCTTTCACCGACGGGACATTAAATGGTCTTTTGGAATCAATGGAAAAATCAGGCGTGGATGTCTCAGTAATTTGCAACATTGCTACAAGCCCAAAACAATCTGACAACATTTTTAATTTTTGTAAAAAAATCAGGTCGGACAAAATACTGCCGCTTGGAAGTATTCACCCAGAGTCTGAAAATATCGAAGAATACTTAAAGAAATATAAATCTGAAGGGGTAAAAGGGCTAAAACTTCACCCTGACTATCAAAATTTTTATATAGATGATAAAGCTGTTTTTGATATTTATGATTTATGTGAATCCTTTAATCTTTTTATAGTATTTCATTGCGGAATTGATATTGGCTATCCTCCCCCATATCATGCAACACCTGAAAGGATTAAAAAGATCAGAGAAAATTTTAAAAATTTAAAAATAGTCGCTGCACATATGGGAAGTTTTGAAATGTATGATGAGGTTGAAGAATACCTGCTTGGAGAAGATATATATTTTGACACTGCATATTGTCTTGATAAAATGCCACAAGAAGATATAAAAAAATTTTTTGGCAAACACCCCATCGAAAGATTTCTATTTGCCACCGATTCCCCCTGGTGCAACCAGAAAAACTATGTTGAAATACTTTCATCTTTCAAATTTTTGACAGATGATGACAAAGAGAAAATTTTCTCAGAAAATGCAAAAAAGTTATTAAATATTACCTGACAACCTTATCAAGCCTGACAGGAGTAAAACCTCTGTTTTTAATTATGTTGTATATCTCAGGCAATGCTTTGTGAGTATTGTAACCCCTGCCATTTATATGAAATATCAATATATCACCCGGGCGTAAATTATGCCCTATATATTTGCTCATTTTTTCAGCAGTGATATTTTTGTCGGGGTCACCACTTATAAGATTTGCATGGATAATTTTATATTTTAGCGATTCTACTACTTCAACAGCCCTTCTGTCATAATTAAATCCGGGAAATCTGAAAAATTTTGTTTTTATACCCAAATTTTTGTACAAAAACTTCTCGTTTGCCAAAACTTCCTCAACAATTGTTTCATTATCAAGTTTTTGCATGTACTGGTAGTGATTTGCCGAATGGTTTTCTATCTCTATAAAATCAAATTTACCAATCTTTTTTAACATGTTCAAATTTCTCAAGGCAAACTTTTCATTCACAAAGATTGTTACAGGAATTTGTTTTTCTACAATAAAATGCAAAATCTTCTCATCAAAATAGGCAGGAGTTTTTGTTTCGCAGGCATCAAATGTAATTGCAATTTCATTTTTACTCTCAAACTTGCTGATTACTTCTCCATTGACAGTTTGCTTAAAGAAAACAAATATTAAGAAAAAGCAAACCTTAAAATAAAGGCTACAATTACACCGGTAATGATGCCATCTACAAACGCCCATATCGCACCTTTTAAAATACCCCTGGCATTATAATAACTGAAACCTTTATAAACAATAGAAACATATCTCAAGACTTTTCTGTATTTGCTGTTTCTAAGAGCAATAGTCAAAATTACAAAAAACACACTATAACATAATGCAAAAATAAATATGAAAAAATTGTAGTCAATCTGCACAATTACCTCAGAAAAAACTTTATATGAAGCAGATTAAACATTTGTTTCTTTTAAAGCAAGCAAAAATTAGTCTTGAATAATTTAATTGAATTTCATTCTGTTTAGTGTTAAACGTTTTGTATGTTGGAACTTTTAGGTTTTTTGTCACTGGGATTCTTTGGAGGGTTTGGGCACTGTATTTTTATGTGCAACCCTTTTGTGCTGTTTATTTCAAGCAAATTTGCCCCCAACTCACCTGGCTACCTGAAATTCTTAATCCCTCAAATAAAATACAACATAGGCAGAACAATTACTTACTCAATACTTGGAGCTGTTTTCGGACTTACCACAAATATAACCACCCTTTTCTCAGATATTGTTATCTTTCAAAAAGCGTTGTCTATCATAGCAGGATTATTTCTTATTTTTTATGGGATATTTGACATTCTCGGCATGAAAGTCATTTCAAGGCTTGAAGACAATTCTATCACCAGAAAAATCAGCACAATAATTTCAAAAGTAAAATTTAATTCACCATTTATAATGGGATTAATTTTGGGATTTCTTCCATGTGGGCTGCTTTATGGGGCATTGATTGGCGTAACTTCGCTTTCAAATGTCTATAAATCGGCACTTTCAATGGCGCTTTTTGGAATTGGCACTACATTTTCAATGCTTTTAGTTTCTATATTCGGGAATATTATTCTTAAAGTTAGGTTTCTTTTCAGGATATTGAGCTTTTTAATAATGCTGACACTTGGAATATTTTTTATTATTTCAGGGATAAGGTTTTAATCCTTAGTGAGTTAAATACCACCAGAAGAGAACTTATGCTCATAAAAATTGCAGAAAATACCGGGTGAATTTTTCCGCTGACTGCCAGTGGTATGGCAATAAAGTTATAGGAAAAAGCCCAGAAAAGATTTTCCATTATAATTTTTCTTGCTTTTGAGGCAATTTTAAAAAAATCTTTTAAAAGTAAAATATTGCTGTTTAAAAATACCGCATCAGCACTTTCAAGGGCTATTTCAGTACCTTTACCCATCCCAATTCCGATAAAAGCCTGCTTTAAGGCTGGTGCATCATTTATCCCATCCCCTATCATTATTGGAAACTTATTCAGATTATTTTTAACATACTCAACCTTTTCTGAAGGGGTTAATGAACTTAAAATATTTAGCGCCGGATAATTTTTTAAAACTGCTTCTGCTGTGCTTTTTGTATCCCCGGTCAGTACAGTCATATCGATATTTTTCATCAACAAAAACTGATAAATTTCATCAAATTTATCCTTTACCCTATCAAACATCGATATTATTCCAATAACTTTCTTATCATAGACGACAAAGATATTTGTATAACCTTTGCGGGAAGATGTATTGAAATCATTCAAAATCTGCTTATCTGCTCTGATATTGAGATTGTCAAGGAGTGCCAAATTCCCGGCTGCAACAATTTTTTTGTCAGGAGTATAACCTACCATCCCTAGGCCTGGAATTTCTTTTACATTTTCAATCTCCAAAAAATCATCTTTATAAGCATTGACAATGGATTTTGCCAGAATATGTCTGGAAAAACGCTCAATAGAAGCTGCTACTTTGAGAACATCTGAAAAATCATATGCCCTTATTTCTACAATAGAAGGAATACCTTCCGTTATTGTGCCTGTCTTATCAAAAAAGACACTTTTAACCTTTGAAATATTTTCAAGGATAGAGCCTTCCTTAATAAGAATACCTTTTTTAAAGGCAGTTGAAGTGGCTATCAATATTGCAAGAGGGGTTGCAAGCCCCATAGCACATGGGCAGGCAATTACAAGGACAGATACGGAATTTAAAAAAGCATCCACAAATTTAGCGCCTGAATAATACCAGTATAAAAATGTGATGCACGAGATTGCAATTACAGAAGGCACAAAAAAAGAGGTAATCCTATCTGCAAGTTTTTGAAAATAAAACTTGCTCTCCTGTGCCTTTTTTATTGCTTCTGCAATTTTATTGAGAGATGATTTTCCAGGCTCCTCAAGAACCTTAAAAATAAGTGTTCCATTTAAATTAAAAGTACCGGAAATCACATAATCTCCTGACCTTTTATGCACAGGTACACTTTCTCCGGTAAACATAGACTCATCTATTTCAGATGTCCCATAAACCACAACACCGTCCACCGGAATATTTTCTCCAGGCAAAACCTCAACATAATCACCTTTTTTCACCGAAGAAGTTTTAACTATTACAGGTTTTAATTTCCCCGTTTTGTAATTTTCTTCATCAAAATTTTTAATTATCTTTGTCTGCCTTGGCTGAAGATTGAACAAAAGGGATATCTCCTTTGATGCTCTTATCTTGGCCTCTGTTTCAATATATCTGCCAAGCAGAATAAGGGTAATTATCATTGCCGATGTGTCAAAGTATATCTCCCCACCCGTAAATATTCCGTAAAGACTGTAAAAGTATGCTGAATATGAGCCGAGAAATACCAGCACATCCATATTTAAAGTTCGATTTTTCAGAGAATTTATTGAGTTTACTGCAAAAGGCAAGCCGGAATAAAACACAACAGGCGTAGCAAGAATCATTGCAATAATTCTAAACATTAATTTAAGATTGTTATCTATTCCCTGAAAATACCCCGCATATAAAGCAACCGAATAAATCATTATCTGCATTGTAAAAAATGCACCGATAGCGAATTTATAAAAGTATGACTTTTTCAAACTTACAAAGTAATCTGAAGATGACATGGCAGAAACCGGCATTGGGGTGTATCCCAATTCAGCAATACCATTAAGGATTTTGTCTAATGATATTTTATTGAAATCCCAATGGACCTTCACTTTGTGAGTAGCATAATTTGCTCTCACGTATTTTATACCCTCGAGTTTTGAAAGATAATTTTCTATAAGCCAGATGCAGGCTGCGCACCTGATATTGGTGGCAATAAATTCCAATTCATAATAATCATCATGCTTTAATACATCATCAATAAACAGATCATCGCTTACAACAGAAAGCTCAGGTGGTCCTGGTTTGTAATCTCTCCTCTTTTTATAAAAACCGCCAAAACCACCATCCTTTATCAAATGATAAACACTTTGACAGCCCGGGCAGCAAAAGTGAAGTTCCTCCTCACCTTCTTTTTCTACTATTGCAGTATTTTTGTTAAATTTTAACAAACAGTGACTGCACTGGGTCAAATTATTCGTCGTCGTCATCTAACATTCTGTATTTAGGCCCTTCTACATCGTCAAACTGTTTATTTTTCACCGCCCAGAAAAACAAAATAAGCACAATAATACCGAGCAAAAGACTAAGCGGTACCAAAAAAAAGAGTGAACCCATAATTATTTTATACTTAACGCAATCAATAAAGGTATAACCAACATTGCTATAATTGACAGAATCATAATAATTGTCCCTTTCTTCATAACTGCCTCCTACTTTATTGAAATTGTCTTCTCAAGACTTACAATCTCTTTCATCCTTAAAAATACCTTCAAAATATAGTAGCCCTGACTTAAAGGCACATTGACACTGCAGATTTTTTCTCTGACTCTTATGTCAGGCCTTATTACATCTTTGCCTGCCGGCCTGAGTATTTCCACACCCTCAATGGGGAATGGTCTTTCAATATTTCCGTTTATGGTAAAACAAATCTTATACTTATTGTCCAATTTTTCGATATTCAATATTTCAAGGCTCAAATGATTTTTTTCCACAATTTCCCTTTTCATGTCGTATAAACTTGCCTCTTCATAAGGTTTTTCTTCAACCTTCCCATCAAAGTATTTAATTCCAAAATAAAACGATGAGCCAAGCAGCAATAACCCCAGTAAGACAAGCCCCAGCATCATTCTCATTGTTTTTTCCCCTTTGAATCAAATGGTCTTCTAAAGCTCAAATCTTTAATCTCCTCTTTGTTATCTGTAATATTCAAAATTCTCATTTTGAGATTCAAAATCGGCTTGCCTTCAACAATATTCTTTTTAATCTTTATAAAAAACGTAAAATCCTTCTTCGAATCTGCACCAACCTCAAACATGCTGTCGGGGGTAATTTCATATTCTGTCATATCTCTTAATTCAATTTTTATTTTTTTATTTACATTATCGCTGTTTTCAACTACCAGAATAAACCCGTTTGCAGCAAAATCACCAACATATCTCGGAAGAAACTTTTTGTAAGGAATAACTTCTACCTGCACATTTTTTGTATTAAAAGCCACCAATATAAAAACTACAAAAGAAACTATTGCCAGAAACATTGAAACAATCGATGAAAATCTTGTAAAATTCTTTATGTTGTTCTCACCAAATCTATATGCAAAAAGCGACTTTTTCCCTTTTTTTGCCATAACATCGGCACAGGCATCGATACATTTGGCACAATTAATACAAGCAGAATTTTGCCCCTGCCTTATATCTATACCCGTTGAACAAACTTTTACACAGGCCATACATTTAATACATTCATCACGCGTCTCCGGAATCATCCATACGGCAAGGGTATGTTTATCAAAAAGCATCGATTGAAGCATAGAATATGGACAAACGGTCGCACAAAATCTGTACCTGACAAGCCAGAAATTTAAAAAAAGTAAAGTACCAAGTACCATCAAAGATATAAAAATACCTCTACTGAAATGCTCACCGGTTAAACTTTTAAAAAATATTTCATATGGAATAAAATACAGCAAAATGTTTGCTGCAATAAGCAGAGATATGAAATAAACTAAAATTAATTTTAACACCTTAATAGATATGGCATTTTTTGAAAATTTATCCATAAATGATGTAACTTCCATTGAAACAGACTGAGGACAAAGCCAGCCACACCATATTCTGCCAAAAGTTACTGTTATATATAAAAATAAAAAAGTAATAAACAACGCCAGTGCCAGAAGAGGCAAAAACTGATTTATCTGCAAAACAAGCCCGAATATATGAAACTCAAATGTGTAAATATCAAATATAAGTAAGTGATTGCCGTTTATCTTTATAAAAGGCAAAACTATCGCAGTAACTATCAGAAAAATTCTGACAACTCGCCTGTATGACTGAAAGTTACTCATCATCATCCTGTAAAATTTTGTATTTTATAGATTCCACTTTCTCATGCCTTTTTTTTGAATAGTAGTGAAAAATTATCCACACAAAAAGCGCTACCAGTGAAAATCCGAAAATAAGATATGCAAGCAAGTCTTTCGGCATATTTTACTCCGCTTAGCAGTAAGAAGGGGCAAATTTTTAGCCCCTTCAAACTTTATTATTTTTTCATTGACTCTTCAAAAACTTTACTCTGTGACCAACCTGTAAATGCAGGTGTGTACATATAAGTATAAAAGATACCAAATACTATAAGTCCAATAAATAGGATTAACCATCCTAAAGGTAACTTATGCTTTGTATCTTCCCTTTCAAATTTTTCAAGATCATCAAATTCTTCTTTGTACATTTAAGCCTCCTACTTTTTTAAACTCTTAATGTACTCCACCAGCGACCAGATTTCTTTTTTGTCATAGATAGCCGCAAAGCCCGGCATTGCACCTTCAAACGCGGATATGTAACAAAGAAGTTTGATTTGCAAGCTGCCGCAAAGCCCGGCATTGCACCTTCAAACCCATTTGCAATTGTCAGATAAATGTCTCTGTCAGGATTTTCGGCAGCGGCATAATCCACGAGTGAGCCGCCAATATTGCCTTCGGCATTTTGACCATGGCATCCTGCACATTCCGCTTTGTAAAGTCTTTCCCCTTTTAAAACAGCATCTTTGTTGCCTGCAAAAGGGCTAACCTCTTCAACCATTGATTCATCAATTTGAAGTATCGCTTTTTTGGCAACTGCTGCTCCAATTGACTGCAGGTAGGCAACTATCGCATCCATTTCTGTGCTGTTTTTTAGCTGTTCAATATCTGCATCTGTATATGGGAATCCAAGTGCTTTCATATGAGAAATTGTTTTTTCAACTGCAACTTTTCTATCATTTAAAAAGGCATACTTTGGCATATTAGATTTTTCATAAAATGCCTGTGGATTGGTCATATGCTGATAATGCCAGTCATCAGGATATTTGCCCCCAATTCTTGCAAGATCTGGACCTGTCCTTTTGGAACCCCATAAAAATGGCCTGTCGTAAGCAAATTCACCGGCTTTTGAATAATCTCCATACATCAGTACATCAGACTTTAATGGCCTGACTGTCTGTGTATGACAATTTACGCACCCTTCTCTTTGATAAATATCACGTCCTGCAAGCTGCAAGGCAGTATATGGTTTTAATTCTTTCAGTTTCGGATGCATCCCTTCGGTAAACATCGGCAAAAACATCGTAACAATTGTTCCAATCAGAACCGTAATCGCCGCAGCAAGAGAAAATATTAATGCATTGCTGTAAAGTTTTTTATTCTCAGACATATTTTCCCCCTTTAAGCAGTTGCGGTAGCAGGCTCAACTTTTGCTTCAAGCTCAGCCTTACCTTTTTTAATTGTCATCATAACATTGTAAATAAAAAGAAGCATCCCCACTACAAATACTACACCAGCCAGTGTTCTCATTTGCCAGTAAGGATAGTTTCTAAGAAGCCCTTCCATAAAAGTATACTTCAATGTTCCATCAGGATTAGTCATCTTCCACATTGCGCCCTGCTGAACACCGGTAATCCACATTGTAATGGAAAAAGCAAGCTGTCCAATAAGAACAATCCAGAAATGAGCATTTGCAAGTTTTTCACTGTAAATTGTAGTTTTATAAATATGAGGAATTATATAGTAAACCGAAGCACATATCACCATTGTAACCCAGCCCATTGTCCCCATATGCACATGGCCTGGAACCCAATCTGTATAGTGAATTAAAGAACTTATAACCCTAATACCCTGAGATGGGCCCTGAATGGTCTGCAATCCGTAAAAAGTAATACCTGCTATAAAAAACTTTGTAAGATAATTGTTTTTCATAACAGACCAGTCTGACTCAACAGTAAAATATCCATTTACAACACTCCCCCAGGAAGGAGCAATTAAAAAGAGTGTAAATGCTATACCAAGTGTCTGTATCCAGTCTGGAAGCGGAGTATAGACAAGATGGTGTGCACCGGTCCAGAGATAAGCAAATATCAATGACCAAAACGAAATGATTGATAGTCTATGACTGTATATCGGCAATCCGGTTGACTTTGGCAAGAAATAGTAAAACATTGCAAGAATCGGAGTAGTAAATAGGAAGCCAACGGCATTATGACCATACCACCACTGTACATTGGCACTATTGACACCTGCAAACAGGTGATAGGATTTATCAAGCCCCGCCGGAATAGATAGGTTATTCACAATGTAAAGAATTGCAACAGTTATAATTGTAGCAATAATATACCACAATGAAATATACATCTGCTGCTCTTTGCGCTTGAAAATTGTGCCCATAATATTGATAGCAAAAATTACCCATAGAATCACGATTGCAATATCAATTGGCCACTCAAATTCTGCGTATTCCAATGACTGTGTCCAGCCAAGCAAAAGCGTAATACCCGCAATTGCAACCCCTATGTTAAACAGCCACAAATGAAATCTCGCCAACTTTGGGAACAAAAGCGGTCTTTTTGTAAGCCTTATAACAAGATAGTAAAACACACCAAATTCAGCACCAATTCCAAGCCCATATACCAACACATTGGTATGAAATGTCCTGAGCCTTCCAAAACTGAAATATGGCGGAAGATTCAAAGCAGCATCCCACATCTGGGCTGAAATCCAGAGACCAGCAACAAGTCCTATTACACCCCAGAAAATGGCGGACAAAATAAAACCTTTCACCGTTTCGTAATCTTAACGGTACTGTTCCATAAACTACCTCCTACAAAATATTTAAACTTTCCTCACTAAAAACAAAATCTTTCAGTTTTGCTGATTTCAACCTTTCTTCAACATCATCCTGAATCTTTTTAAAAAATACAGTGATATTACAAATAGGATTAAGCTGACACTTTTCAGGTTGGTCAACACAAATATTAATCGAGTTCACAAATCCCATACACTTTAAAATATCCAATAAACTCAAATCAACGCAATCAGGATTCAAGGAAACACCGCCATATTTACCTGTCTCAGTTACTATTATACCACATTTTGAAAGTTGATGTATGATTTTTATAACAATAGGCTTATTTAAAAATAATTTTTCACAGATATGGTCAATTTTGACCTTTTTGTTTTGGCCCGCAAGAAAGGCAGCAACTCTGATTGCATAGTCAGCTTCTCTCTTTATAAAAGACATTGTTTACCTCTCAGGTAAACAATACAATTGCAAAAAATTTTTGTCAATAATTTTTAATAAATCTATTCCTCCACGCAGATTTCTCCCTTTAGGAAGCTTTTAAACGACTTAACCAACACAATAAGCACAACTGCCAGCGTAAGCATAAATGCAAGTAGCGCAAAATACTTGAAAAACACAAAATGTGTCAGATGAAAATATAGCACTATACTGATGGTAAATGCAGCCATAGGGAATGTATAGGCCCACCAGGACAGAAAAAATTGAAGTCTTGAAAATCTTCCGTAAAAAGTTAAAAGGAGCATAAAAACAAAAACGCCAAAATAAAACAAAACCCTCGAAAAATTATCAAGCTGCTGGCTCAGTTTAATATAGGAAATAAAACCAACAGCAGGAGGAGCAATCATAATAAAAAGTGTAGGTAATAGCTTTGGAGGTAAAGGATCATTAAAAATTACTCTGTAAAGAAGTATTGAAAAAATTGGAAGCCACAAAACTATACCTATACTATAAAAAAACCAGGAAGCCTCAATAGAAAAAGCAGCTCCGCTTATAGGAGCAAGAATTGGCCCCACAACAGGTATAAACCACGCCGGATTTTTTACATTTATCTTAAAATCATGAAAAAACCATTTATTTATAATATAAAAAAGCAAGAGCATATGGATAATAACACCTGATATCCAGTATATAAGCGAAACTGTTTTACTTATCTCAAAATAACCAATGGAAAACAGTATCAAGCTTATGGAAAATGTTGGTATAAAATTGAGCTTAACAGGATGAGAAAAATCTTTTCTGACTTCTTCAGGAAATTTCAGAAATTTTAAAAGATACGTTCCGCTCAAAAACAAAAACCATATATTAACAATTACTAACAATAAAACATAGACACTATGAACATTCAGGTGAAAAATTTTTCCCACCCTCTCAAATGCAAGAGTAACTCCCATAAGCCCCATTACTGTTGCAAAAACCGAAACAGGTAAAAATTTAACGCAAGAATTTTCAGACATAAAACACCTTATATCCTCATAACTATATATATGGAAATATACATATTTAAGAAAAAATGCAACATTTTTTTGCTTATTTACCCCAAAAAATTTGTAAGATTATCTGAGTTCTTTTGATAAAAGCAATACTGACAATGCATAATTATCACTTGGATTATATTTTTTGAGTACGTCAAAGTTTTTAAATGTCGCCCAATAACTGACGTCAAACTTAACAATCTTCACTTCACCTTTTTTGATATTAAAAGGGAAAATAACACCTTTTTTCCGCAACGTCTGCACCTTTACAAAATTATCCTGCTGTCTGTCAGCATTTTTCACCATCACCGCGGTAGCTTCCCCACTTTTCCAGCCGTTTTTATTTAAATAATTTGCCACACTACCTATCGCATCAGCTATGCTGTTTTCCAAATCTATTCTGCCATCCCCATTAAAATCGACTGCATATTTTAAGATATTTGATGGCATAAATTGCGGTATCCCTATTGCACCGGCGTATGATGATTTTATATTTTCGGCTTTTAATTTATAAACGTATGAGTATTTGATAAAGTTACCCAGTTCGTCTGTAAAATATTCGCTTCTTCTGTTAAACTTTGTGGCAAGAGTGTAGAGGGAATCAAGGGCCCTAAATTTTGGCACATACTTTCCGAAATCACTCTCCACACCAATAATAGCTGCAATTATCTCAGCCGGAATATTGTATCTTCTTTTGGCCTTTAGCAATAACTTCCTATATTTTTTATAAAAATATTTTCCTTTCCTGATTTTATCAGAATTTAAGAATATCTTCCTGTATTCGTCCCATTCTTTTTGCTCAGTTTGATTATTTATCTTATCAAGGACAGATTCATCTATTTTTGCCTTTCCTAAAACTTCTTTAACATAAAAGGGAGGAATTTTGTATGTACTGGCAATATATTCAGGGATAATCTCATTTGCGCCGGCAAACTGTATTACGGCAAAAAAAATAACAGCAAAGAGAGCAGCCTTTTTCATAAATTTCCTTGCTGTTATTATACATTGATTTATAACTATTTCCAATCAGTTTTAATGGCAGCTATCCCCACCTGAACAAAATGCGTCAGATTTTTCCACTTTACCAGCAAGATAGGTATTGATAGCATCAATCGGATTATTTTCGGTCACCCCTGGGAACACTTCAACATTTTTTGAATTCAAAATCTCAACAGCCTTGTGTCCTAACCCTTTACAAAGCAGGACATTGACATTCATCGAAATAAGCCACACAGGAAATGAGCCAAATTCATGTTTTGGTGCATCATAGTAATTTACGTTTACAATCTTATCCCCTTCAGTTTCCGCTATCAAAAACATCTTACTGTGTCCAAAATGGTCACTGACCAAATCTTTACTTAACAATGGCAAAGCAATCTTCATATCAAACCACCTCTTTAATTTATTTGCTCTTCTAAAATATTCTTCTCAAAATCTTTCAAATTTTCAATTACACTTTTTTCAGGATTACCGCGATATACTTTAATCCCCTTGTTCTTAATAATATTGAAAGCTTTCGGTCCTACTGAGCCTGTTATTATTACATCCACCCCTTCATCTATAACATTTGCTGCAGCCTGCATTCCAGCACCATGTTCAAAATTTTCACTCCGGCTGTTGTCTATGAAATACGACTCATTTTTCTCAGTATCGAAAATATACCAATACAAAGCTCTGCCAAATCTTACATCCATGAGTCTGTTTTCATTTTTCTCCAGAGCTGTTACCAATATCTTCATCCTACTGCCTCCATAAGCCTATTGTATAAACCTTCAAATAATTTTTTATATCCATCAATATGTTCAGGCAAATTAACTCTCTTTTTTAAATATTGAGGAATATTCTGCGAATAAGTCAAGTATCCCACAATTTCTATTTCTTTACTTTCAAACAAATTAACAAGTTTTTCGTCAATACTGTGATTCAGTCCAAATTTATTTATAAACCCCTTTCTTTTAACCTTAAAATTTTTTGTCAATTCAATTAATCTTTCCATATCATGAAGACCTGAAATAGTCGACTCAGCCACCAAAAGTAGTATATCGCTCCCGGAAATAGCTGATATTGTACTACAACCAATACCAGGAGGCCCATCTACAATTATTGTAGAAGAGTTTTGCTCTTTTGCCAGATTCTTTGCAATCTTTTTAATTTCAGCAACCAGCTTACCAGAATTCTCCTCTGACGGATTAAGCAGGGCATGCACCATGTTAAAGCCGTATTTGGTCTTCGAAACATACTTTTTACCGGTTAATTTATCGCTAACCGAAATCGCATTTACAGGACATAAAAATTGACATAAACCACACCCCTCACAAGCTACATCGTCAATGACGTAGTTTAAATTTACTATTTCTATCGCCTCAAAACTGCATTCCTGATAACATCTACCGCACATAATACAAAAATCTTGCTCTATCTTAAATTGTTTTCCCGAATAAAAGTCTTCTTCTCTTATTAATTCAGGCTCAAGCAGTATTTTTAAGTTTGGTGCATCCACATCCGCATCCACAAGTATATCATTTTCTTTCAGAAAATATGACAATCCAGCAGTTATCGTAGATTTACCAGCACCACCTTTGCCGCTTACCACAACTATCTCTTTCAATGTCATCCCTCCAACAATGTATTGTAAATATTATCAAAATCAATGGTGTCGATATCTTCTACATCACCAAAAGAATAATTCTTTGCCAGATTTATATCATAAGGAATTTTGCCAAGTACTTTAACATTATTTTTACTGGCAAATTCCGAATACCCTTCACCATCAATATATTTGTTTATTACAAGGTAATAATCTTTACCTATTTCTTTTAGCATATCGCTTAAAACAACAAAGTCACTAAACCCAAACGGTGTATCCTCAGCAACTACGATTATTTTATCAGCATCTTTTGAAGCTTGAATCACAGGACAGGATGTCCCAGGTGGCGAATCCATAATTATGACATCATAATTATCTTTTATTTTTAAAGATTTACCTATAACCTGTTTTATCAAAGCCGTTGTTAGAGATTCACCTATATTTAATCTGCCTTCCAGCAAATGAAGCATTTTATCAAAAGATTGCCCTATTTTACCTATAACCCTTTTGCTGCCCTTAATAGCCGAATATTTGCACACATATTCACAGAGCTTACAAGAGTGACATAATTCAGGCAAAACAAGCCAAAAATCCTTTGCTACTACCAATGCATTAAATAAACATTTTTCCGCACACTCTTTACAGGAGATACAATTTTCTTTAATATGCTCAGGGATATAGATATATACTTCATCGTAATCCAATTTTTTATTTAGAAATAGATTTACATTTGGCTCTTCAACGTCCAAATCATTAATCAAAACCTTTTTCCCTTTACTTACCAAATATTTCGCAAACAAAATGGTAAAGGTGGTCTTTCCTGCACCACCTTTACCACTAACAATAGAGATATTCATCTTACTACCTTAAACGTGCCTGCATGTGCCTCTACCACGCCCTCTTCCCTGATGAGGCAAGTCGCAGTTAGCATCTCTTAACCTTCTTCTCATAGGTCTTTCAGCACCAAAATTTTCATTTATCTGTACATTACCACCACATTTACCAAGCCCTCTGCCTGTTTTTGGACCTTCACCGTCTGGCCCTCTTCTGTCAAATCCTGGCATAACTACCTCCTTTTATTAATATATATTCGTTAAATTATGAATATATATTAAATTGTCAAGGATTATTTTAAGGTTTTTATTCAAAAAAATATGTTGTTCGACTTAAAATCAGGATATCTGTTTGATGTTCTTATTATAAATTCTTTAATTTCTTTACTTAATATTGACTTATTTTTATGTTGCACATCAATGTATCTTTTGAAATTAATATTTAAGGGTTTTTCATAAAATACTGTGATATTGTCACAGATGGTCAAAGCTTCTTCAATATCGTGAGTAATATAAATAAAAGATGTTTCTAACTCATTGAGGTGAAATTTTATTTTTGAAGCCAGATTTATTTTAGTGAGCAAATCCAGATTACCAAACGGCTCATCCATTACGACAAGTTCAGGATATATACAAAGTGCCCTTGCTATTTCTACCCTCTTTTTCATACCTTTACTTAAATGTTTTGCCTTAAAATGTGTAAAATCATTTAAACCAACCATTTGAAGAAACTTCATGGCGCTCCTCTTATCGTTTGTAACATAAAGCATATTTTTTAAAACAGATAAATTCTCAATCAATGTATCAGCCTGAAACATTACACCTGTTCTCTTAAAATTTCTTACAATCTCCCCTTTATCCTGCTTTAGCATCCCTAAGATCAGCTTTATTAATGTTGTTTTTCCGATACCACTCTGGCCTAATATCCCTTCGAATCTATTTTTAGAAAATTTTATAGAAAGGTTATCTATTATGTTATATTCGCTATATTTGAAAGAAACGTTTTTAAATTCTACTATGCACATCTTTTATCTTCAAATAAATGACTTCTAACAATTTTTGAAAGAAAATTCCAGTAAAAGTCATTATTACAACGTAACCAAAGAGCTCATCTATATTAAATGAAATCTTTTTCTCGACAAGTTTATAGCCAAGCCCATCCATACCAGCTATAAATTCTGCCATAACCATAACTTTAAATCCAAGCGAAAAACTCATCTGAAATACAGGATAAAAACTTTCAAATATCATCGGTAGATACAAATAAAAAACTCTTTTGAAATAAATAACTTCAAAGATTTCTGTCACTTCCAGGATATTTTCATCCAATTGTTTTAAAATTGCAATAAATGCAAGTGTTGTTGCGGGGATAATCGTAATCGCAATGGTAGCCATTACTGTATAACTTCCAACCCCTATAATTAGCATAAAAATAGTAAGATAGGCAATATTTGGAACCTTTATAATTGATGACATTACTGTTTCTATCAATGCACCAATATTTTTTGAAAATTGCGAAAAAACAGAGAAGAAAATAGATATCATAACAGATAAAACATAAGCTAAAAATAGTCTGAAAAATGATACAAACACTGCATTGAAAAGGTTGTAGTCTATCATTCTAAAAATGGCCAATAAAGTCGTGTAAGGGGATGGTAAAACATAGTTTTCAAAAAACAGAGATAAAATCTGCCACAAACATAAAAATAACGCCAGAAATGTTATTTTTAATTTCATTTAGAATATTCGAATTTTAGTCTCCCCGATTCTATAGCATTATTAAAAGCTTCAAAAGGGAAATTCAGTTCAAAATAATTTCTAAAATATCTTTCAAAAATCTTAGTTGCCTCTGCCTGATTTTGATTTACGAAATAAACACTTTTTATTAGCGCTTCTTTCAAAGCTTTATCCGTTTCTTTATCTTGCATAAAAGTGCGTTGATAGGGAATCTGAAATCTTTACCAATAAAATCAATGATATCATATACATAATAATTTTTCTGCAGCTTACTCAGTTTTAAAAGAAGGTTACTGACGTGCGGCTCAGGTAAAACTATTGTATCAAAA
The DNA here is from genome assembly GCA_020054865.1 of Deferribacteraceae bacterium. GTDB lineage: Bacteria > Chrysiogenota > Deferribacteres > Deferribacterales > Deferrivibrionaceae > Deferrivibrio. The sequence goes on along the minus strand of JAIHAR010000008.1, from coordinate 13,332 downwards.
TTTCCCTTTAAAAAAAGCTGAACGGCGATTTGCATATCTGTATATGTAGGTTGATTTTTTAGATTTAATTTTTGAAATAATATATCAGGAGAACCTCCTCTAAACGATGATACTATTTTCCTATTTTCTAAAACATCTTTATTGTCAATCGATTTATTTGTGATAATATAAACTGCTCTGCTGATAGTCGAGCCTGAATAAATCCAGCCGGTTAACTTTGATATTTTTTCCGCTGCTTCATAATTTACCGCTATCACATCGACTTTGTTCGACTTTATAAGGCCCACAAGAGAAGAGATATCTCCTGTAACCGGAACAAACTCAGCGTTTATATACCCCTTTTCAATCATTACAGCCATAGAAATCACATTAGGGTTTGCCAGTGAAGCCATTTTATAGGCATACAGGTTGATTGATAAGATTATAAAAAAAACAAAAGAAAATAATTTCATAATATAACCCTCATAATATATTCATAACAAAAAATTTTCCAATATCTATCGTATATAACATGCTCCCATACAATATATGCTCCAGCGTAACCAAAAACAAACTTTTTGTCTTTAAATATGTGTAAGAAAATATGTATCCACCGATTAAAGCCAGAGTAAAGGAAATAATATTTTGATAAATAATATGCCCAAACCCGAAGACCAAACTACTTATATGAAATATTGTTTTTTCACTGAAAACCAGGGCATACCTTTCAAACATAAATTTTCTATATATGATTTCCTGAGGTAAAACAGCTGCAAGAGAATAAATTCCCACTAAACTAACCCAAAAATAAAAACCTTTATTTATGAACAAGAAAAGGTCATCTTTCCAAAAAATAAATGTAGTGATCAATGATAATATCGAAAGCAAGAAAAAGCGATAAAGCATCTCAGGTAAATACTTTTTGACATTTAAAAAACTAAACTTACTCACACGAAAAGAACGCTTTTTGCACAAATAGATAGAAGACAAAATACCTCCGATAATTATATAAGGTAGAGGGTAAATTTTCTTAAAGCTAAATACTCCTATAAGAGGAAATAAAACAAAAAAGATTATCAGTTCAATATAAAGCAGTAACTGTTTTTGTTCTATGAAATATACCTTTATTTTTTCCATGATTACTTATAAAAGCTGGCTTAAAATTTTGCAATATTTAAAAAAAAATTAACATTTTTTTACAAAAAAGTGTTTTAATTAAAATATTGCTCCCCGAAAATGGTGAAACAGCAGCCGGATATTTCAACGGTTAAAACAAGTAGCTCTTTTTTCAAATATTTAACATAATTTTAATGTTTTTATAACATAAATTGTCTACCTCATTCCCATGACAAAATTTGACAACAAGCTTTTTGGGTGCAATCAGATGTTTTCCCCTGGAGATTTTACCGCAGGTGCTGAAACAGAACTTCAGGCTGGCGTCAAGGGGAAATGGGATAATATCGACCTTGTAAACAAAATCTTAAGTTCTACTTTTTATAAAAACTTATCAAGGAGATATGAAACAGGTGAAATAGATTTTAATAGGATCAAACAATTGGATAATCTTATAAAAAATACAAATAAGCATTTTTGGGAAAACAGCTGGGTTTTGTTGGACGAAAATGTTTTGTCAGATTATGCAAAAGATCAAATAAAAAAGGATTTTTTGGAAAATAAGTCTGATGTTAATTCTGAATTAAGAGATGATTATGCAGACTGTTATGTTAATTTTAAAGGGGTTGAAAAGTTAAGGTTACCTGTAAGCTATCTGTTAAATCTTGCTCTTATTGATGTGGTAAGCAATCTGAGCGATCTTCCCGAGGCAATTTTTGAAGAAGCAAAAAAGATCAGTTCGAAATATATAAATGATAATACATCTCCAGAAACTTTATCATTTTACATAAGTGACGACGATGATAATCTTGGTGAGAATATTGCAAACGAAACATCCATCAGATTTCTGATGACTCAGTTTCTATGCTATTATTCAAACGAAAAATTTGAACTGTCAAAATCAGGGCAGGAAGTTGTAATTTTCAAATCACCTCTGACTCCTACTTTCCAGAAAGACCTTAACTCATTAGTATCGGATACTTTTTATAGGGAACTTTTTATAAGCCCCTGCCTTTCAGGGTGGAATGAGGGGAGAAAGAAAAAAGAGTATATGATAAAATGCCATAAAGTATTATCCAGAAGCAGGCTAAACATTTTGAGTTCGTTAAAAGATGCCGGAATTATCAGAAATAACCTCATTATACTGCCTGATACCTCAAACACAGCACTTTCAAACAACGGAATACACCTTTCTATTGGAAGCAAATTATTAACAGAAAGTTTTAAGGCCCATTTTAATTTCTCAATGGAAAAGACTGAAAAATACTATATAGATCTTGCCATTAAAATAATGGAACACTTTTTGCCACTTTTTATAGGTATATATTCCGCATCACCTTACAGAGCTCCTTATAAAGATTTTCACCCTGAAAAAATATTGGGCTTTCTACCTCACGAACTTGATTATACTCACCTTAGAATGCTCTGGAGAAGATGGAAAAAGAAAGGAATAAGAAAAACCATATTTTTCAATAGAATTCAGCCTAAAGGCCCTTATTTCGTTGACCTTATTCTTGAAAAGCTTTTCTTTCAAAGAGGGGATTTTATTCCGGACTATAGATTAATAGATTATTTTGTTGCACTACTTAGTACGGAAAACGAATCAGGATTTAATGGAAATTTAGAAAATCAAAAAAAGCTAAAGCTGGCACTGGAAGAAATGGGGATTTTTGACTCTGATATGTCTTTTTATGCACCCATAAAAGGTAGATACTTTAAAGAAGCCGGATTTTGCGGATTTGAACTTAGAATTTTCAGTAACTTCTATTCATTAAAACATGACTTAAAACATGCAGCTAACCTCTTTGCCTTACTTATTTCTCTTGCCTTTAAATATATAAGAGAAGACAATATAACCCATGCATCAATACCTGATGAAAGGGCTGTTGAAAGCGAAAGAAGACAATTATTATATGCGTCGGCAATAGGAATTCCAACGGTATATATAAAGGAAAACACACCTAACAGGTTTCTGTTATCAATACTTAAACATTGTAAAGAGATCAGAAAAAGTAACAGATATAAAGGCTATATAAGAGTTAAGTTGGAAGATTACCGTTTAGCCCTTTTTAAAAAAATAGAAGCTGACTTTAAAGATAATTATATTAACATTTATTTCGAAGAAACATTAAAAGATCTTTATTTAAGGCTTATTAACCCTGAAAAACAAGGGGTAAATAAAATTATAAAAGAAGTACTGAAAAAAAATAAAAAAACAAATCCTGTAGATATTGTGGCAGAAAAGTTTAACAAAGATATGGAAATATTTTACAGGGAAGAACTTAGAATTAGACACATAAAAGAAGGCTTTTTCTCTTTGACGGAAGAGATATTAAAAATAGATTTTTCAAATAAAGAAATAAGAACACTTTTCAATCAGGTTTTCAAAGATACTGTGGTTATAAAAAAAATAGTCGATATCAGGGAAAAATTTGAAAAATCCAGACTAACATTGAAAGAAATTAAATTTGTAATAAAAACTATTCTGTTGGTTTCATATATAAAAAACAATAAGGAAAATTTATGCAAAAGCACTGCTACATCGAAAGGAAAAATAATAGCGTAGTTGAAGAAAAACTTTTTGCAGACAGACTCATCAAAAAAATTTATTCAGAAAATAGGGAGAAAAGTTCATATATCTTAAACCAGGCCACAAAGAAATGGGTTACAGATTTTTTAGGTTTTATAAAATACGATATTCCTCTTCCCGAATTTAGAATAAACAAAATAATCAAAGAACTTAATATAAATTTAAACGAATGTATCGATTCTCTTTCCAGCTTTAAAACTGTAAGGGATATTTTTGAAAGAAAAATCGACTTTAAAAATTTCAGATACATGGACAATGATTATCGAGCAATAGTAAGCCCATGCGATGCAAAGGTTTTGATTGGATCACTGAGTGAAACATCTATCTTTTACATAAAAAATAAGTTTTTTTGTTTTGAAGAACTTTTGCAAAACGAAAATTACGAAAAAATTTTTAATGGTGGAGACTTTACCATTTTCAGACTCACTCCGGATGAATATCATTACAATCATATGCCTGTTTCGGGAATTCTGGAAGATATTTATCAAATAGATGGGCTATATCACTCATGTAACCCTCATGTTGTAAACATAATAGCCACTCCTTATTCAAAAAATAAAAGGGTTATTACTATTATCAACACTGATATTGAAAATGGTAGCAAAATAGGTAAAATCGCAATGGTAGAAGTTGCGGCAATGATGATAGGTGAAATAGCTCAGTGTTATAGTGAAGAAAACTATGATAATCCAGTAATTCCTACTAAAGGAATGTTTCTGAAAAAGGGACAACCAAAAAGTTTATACAGACCGGGTAGCAGCACTACAATTTTACTATTTGAAAAGGATAAAATCGATCTCTGTGAAGATTTAATTACTAACTCAAAAAGAGCCGATGTGCCATCAAGATACAGTTTAAATTTAAAAGATGTAAAAGTGGAAACAAGGGTAGAGGTGAGAAGTACAATAGCTTACAGGAGAGGTTAAAATGTCTTTTTTGCTATTAATTATTTATATTTTTTTTACAGGCATATTACTATATTTTGGAATAAAAAATTTTCCAGGAGAAAAATACCAGTTTTTAGCCATAATACCGTTTAAAAAATCTCGAACAGGTGAATGGTATGGAATAAATATCACATATTATGGTTTATTAAATGCAATATCTTATTCCTTTTCTACCGCTTTATTTTTAACACTAACAATGAGTTACAATATTTCTTTCAAAACAGTTCTCTTTTCTGTTTTGATAATTTTAAGCATCTGTATGCCTGCCTCAAAACTTATGGCAAGACTTGTTGAAAACAAAAAGAATACTTTCACAGTTTCCGGAGCTTCATTTGTGGGAAGTATTACGGCACCATTTGTTGTTTTGATTACATCATATCTTATCACAAAAAATATTGATATTGCTCTGAATGAATCTTTTGTTGTTTTATCTTCACTTGCAATAAGTTACATAACAGGAGAAGGTATAGGCAGGCTTGCTTGCTTAAGCTTTGGCTGTTGTTACGGAAAAAAAGTTTCGGATTTCAAAGGTCCTATCAAAAAAATATTTGAAAAGTTTTATACTGTTTTTGAGGGTAAAACCAAAAAGATTTCATATGAAAGTGGTTGTGAAAATGTAAAAACAATTCCGGTTCAATCGGTTGCATCGATACTGTTTAATCTGACAGGAATATTGGCTATCATTTTTTACTCTCAGGGGTATATAAAGACAGCATTCTTAACATCAGTTATTGTTATTAATTTATTCAGATTTTTATCTGAATTTTTAAGAAATGACTTCAGAGGCAATAAAAAAGTATCAACTTATCAATATTTTTCAATAATTAATATAATTTACTCTATTATAATTTCACTTTTATTTAATACTTCAAATTCAGCAGACTTTAATATACTAAATGGTATTAATGAAGCATCTAAATTAAAATATTTGCTTATAGCAATATTTGTAATATCCTTTCTCTACACAGGTGTTAGTAAAGTAACATACTCAACTATAAAGTTTAAGGTTATGAAAAGTAATATTTAATGTTAATAAAAAGTTAAGTAATCGTACCTGAGCTTTATACCGTTCTTTTTTATGTATTCCAGAGTCTTATGGTTTGAATGAATCAAATATGCTTCTTTTGGCGAAATTTTATCGATAATTTTAGAAGCATCTATGAAATTCAGATGATTGCCTATACAATCCTCTGGGGATAAGCAGGCATCTATGTAACATATATCAATGTTGCTATTTCTCAAAAATGATAATGTTTTATGCTCAATTCTTGCACAATCAGTAAGATATGCGGTTTTTTTACCCTCAAATTCAATTAGATACCCTGTGGTATTCTTTGAGTGAACTAACGGAACTGGGGTAAAATGAATATTATTTACTTCTATCGGTTCAAAAGGTCTATTTTCAATATAAGTTATACTCTTCTTATGCTTGTATAAGTCAGCAAAACCTTCTTCATCATGAGGATGATAGCATACAATTTTATCTAAACTATGTCTTAATTTGAGCAAACCAAGAGCATGATCCGGATGAAAATGTGTAAGAAAAACAGCCTTTATCTTTCTTCCATCAAAAATGATGGAAATATTGTCTATTCCGCAATCAATAAGGATTATTTCTCCATTTTCTGTTTCTATATATGCACAAACCGAATTCTCAACTTTCTCAAGCTTGCGGTATAAACCACATATTTCACAGTTACAGTTATGAACAGGAATGCCACTACTGTCCGATGTACCAAGAAATCTGATATCCATCACAAACCCTCAATAAGTTTTAAAAATTTTTCTTTAGCTACATCAAATGAATCTTCATTCTTAAAAACTACCGTATTTTTTGCCTGATAATTTATCGTGTGTCTCATTAATCTTTGTTCAATCTGATTTTGATCTTCTCTTTTTCTCAAATTTAGCCTTTTTAATACGGTTTCTTTATCTGCAGTAACTAAAACAGTAATTACATCATTAAATCTCTTTTCAAAATCCTGAATTGCTGTCCGTGATACAGAGATAATGTTTTTTCCGTTCTTTAAAAAGTGAATAGGTATACCGTAAAAATTGCCATAAGCTTCCCATGTACTAACAAAAAAGCCCGATCTTGTCAGTACTTCAAATCCATGCATATCAACAAAGTAGTTGAATTCATTGTTATCCGGTTTTCTGGTTATGTATCTTTTGACTACATTAATATCTATTTTATCCGAAACATATTTTATCAGTGAATCTTTGCCGGAGCCACTTGGGCCTACAATTAAAATTATCTTTTTCATTTTTAAGTAATGGAAAAAATTTTTTTATAAGTACTTTTTAAATCGTAAGAATTATATATTATATTCCCTTTTTTCACAGTAAAAACTACCCTGGGGTAAAAAGATTCGTCAACAACGATTATATCTGCCAGCTTCGCTTTACTAATCGTTCCTCTGTCATTTAAACCAATTAATTTTGCAGGTATACTGGTAATCATCTCAAACCCCTTCTCAATTGGCAAATTAATTTCATCCCTTAATTTATAAGGGCTAAGCAGCATTGAACTTGGATGATAATCGCTACAAAGATAATCACAGACTCCTTCCTCGATAAGCAACCTTGCGGCTATATTGCCGCTTTGGCTTCCCCCTCTTACAACATTTGGAGCACCCATTCCGACACCCATACCCATATCTTTTGCATCTTTTGCAACATCAAGACTCAAAGGAAACTCAGAAATACTAACGCCTAATGCTCTTAAAGTATTTAACTTTTCTTTACAGTCATCATCATGGCTTAAAAGCACAATACCATAATCTTTTGCAAATTTTGTTAATTCCTCTACATACCCCATTTTTCTTCTGGAAAATTTTTCTTTTAAATATTTTCCGATTTCACTCTCTTTCAAATCATAAGTATTTAAATGATACTTCTTCCAGGATTCAAGGGTTTTAAACTGTCCCTGTCCGGGAGAGTGATCCATAATCGAAAGTATATTTATTTTTTTATCAGCAATTAGTTCTTTAATTAACGGTATCCCTTGATGGTTTGTTATTTCAAAGCGTAAATGAATAAAATTATCAACAAGAGTGGTGTTATTATTTTGCATAAAATGGATTCTTTCAACAATTTCCCTAGCATATTCATTAGTTCTAACCTTTTGTAACTCTTCATCCTCAAAACTTATTCCGTGAAAAATTGTTGTAACACCCTGCAATGCAAGTTTTTTGTCAAATTCTATTATTGCCATATCCAGCGGAAATAATGCTCCTGGGCGAGGCTCAATCTCTTTTTCAATACCATCACAATGTAAATCTACAATTCCAGGTAAAATTTTTCTATTTTCAAAGTCAATTACTTTATCATAAGAACCATATTTTGAAACTTCAATAATAATACTTCCCTCTATTAATAAATCTGCAGGGATAAATTTTCCATCAACAAATACACTTTTACTCCTTAGAGCATACATTATGGCCTCCAATTTTACAGATATCTGTTATTTTTAACATCAAAAATCCTATCAGAAAGCTCTTTTTTCAATTTTTCGTCATGAAAAATGCCTATTAAAGTTCCACCATTTTCTTTGTACTGTTTTATTTTTTTGATTACTCTTTCTTTGTTTTTTACATCTAGTGAAGCTGTAGGTTCATCTAGTAAAAGTAGTGGTTTATTTTCAATCAATCCTCTTGCAATATTTACTCTTTGTTGCTCACCACCGCTAAAGCTCAAAGGTGAAAGATTAAATAATTTTTTCTTAATATTAAAAAAACTAAGCATCTCTTTAGCTTTTTCTTCAGCTTCCTTTTTGTCTGCTCCTTTTTCTAACAATGGTGCTGAAACGTACTGTAAAGCTGTTGTCCTTGGAAGAATCTGAAGAAACTGCGAAATATAACTTATGTATTTCTTTCTTATCTCCAAAATTTCATAGATTTGACAATCCGAAATATTATATTTCTCCCCATTTATTTTAAGATATATATTACCCTTAGTTACTCTATAAGCCCCATATATCATTTTTAAAATTGTTGACTTTCCCGTCCCACTTTGGCCTGTAAGACAAAATATTTCATTTCGCTTCACCTCAAATGTAATATCTTTAATAGGAGTAATCTTTATACCGCCTTGATTATGTATAACAAAATCTTTTGATACGTTTTTCATACTTAACATGTTTCCACCTCTACAGCATACTAGAAATCAAAGATTGGGTGTATGGATGTTGTGGATCTTGAAGTATTTGATCCGTAAGACCAAATTCTACAATGCTGCCATTTTTCATAACAATACAAATATCTGTTAAATGTTTAATAATACCAAGATCATGAGAAACAACTACCATAGTAAATCCGTATTCTTCATACAGAGCTTTTAAAAGGTCTAAAATGACCGCCTGTATTGTCAAATCAAGCCCTGTTGTTGGCTCGTCTAAAAGTATAATCTGAGGGTTACTTGCAAGAGCTTTAGCAATTTGTATCCTTTGTTGTTGACCACCACTAAACTGTGAAGGTAAGTCATAAAATCTGTTTTTTAAAATTCCGGTTTTTGACAGAAAACTATTGGAAATCTCTCTAACACTGTTAAAATTTTGATTCCCTTTAGCAATCACTCTTTCGGCGACATTACCGCTGGCTGTAAAATTAAAATTTAGCCCTTGATAAGGGTTTTGCCTGATAAAAGACATTATATTATTTTGAAAGTAATTAACTTGATTAATACTGATATTTGACATATGTCTTGGGGCGGAATTATCATAAATTATAACATCTCCTGTTGTAGGAGTTTCAAGCAGATATAATATTTTTAATAAGGTAGATTTTCCGCTACCACTTTCTCCTACTATCCCAAACCTATCTCCCTTTTTTATACTAAAGCTTATGTCTTTAAGTGCTAAGACACTATTGCATTCCGGGCAGATACTCTCTTCACTCTTTTCATAAATAATTTTATTGCAATAACTACAACCTTTCCCATATATCTTTGACAGTGAATTAATCTCTAAAATTTTCGGCATTTACTCCTCCGACTTTCTATTCAAAATCAAATCGCAATAACTTGTATCGTTACAGTAGTACTTTTTTTCTCCTATCTCATTGACTATTTCATCCATAAATACACCTGTAGCACCACACCTATGGCATGAAATATTGTTAAAAGTTTCCACTTCAAAACCCAAATCTTCAAAAACCAAAGGCTCTACTTTAGTATATGGAGGAACAGCATAGATCATCTTTTCACGACCTGCCCCAAATAAGATTAATCCTCTATTTTTATTCAATTTAGGGATGTCAAACTTAGGGATAGGACTTGGATCCATAATGTAATAGTCGTTAACAACTACTGGATAACTGCTTGCAAATCTGCTAATGCTATATTTTACTATATCTTCATACAACAAGACCCATAGTTTTGAGTAATCTCTGTAAGCATGCATAACTTTTCTTTTCCCATAATCTGGTTCAACATTTACAAGTACATCAGGATATGGAACCTGTAAGACCAATATCTGATTTTCCTTTAAGGGTATTTCAGGAATTCTGTGTCTGCTTTGAATCAGAGTGCTTTTATCAGTTTCAAATGTAGTTTTTACTATAGTAGTCGATTTTATAAAATTTCGTAAAGTTACAGCATTGACACTTCCATCACAACCCTGGTCAATTATTTTAAAAATATCATCTTCCTTAATTATGCTTAGGGTTATCTGAATGCCACCGGTCCCCCAACCTCTTGCAACCGGCATCTCCCTGGAAGCAAAAGGGACAAGATAGCCTGGAATAGATATCGCTTTCAAAATTGCCCGTCTTATTTCTTTTTTTGAATCTTCGTTTAAAAAAGCATATGTCATAACAATCAGTTACCTCCCTTTAAAACGTTTTCAAAGACTTTTAAGTCAGATAAAAAAGTAACATAATGAGGTAATTTGTAGTGATTAGCAAATCCTACTGATTCTATAGAGTCTATATGATTCATAATAATATCAAAGTTACTTGCAATGTCCTGAGAATTATTCGTATAACTTGAATTGTACAGAGCAGAATCAATTATAGCCATTGATATAGCTTTTGTTTCGTTAAATCCAAAACAAGCGCCAAACCCTGAAGTAAGTTTTACTCTACCATCCTCTTGCTTTTCAAACTTAGACAAAATTTCACATGAAGTTAAAAGTATCTCGCATACTTTTACTTCTTCACCAATAAAAGGATGTTCTAAATATATTTCAGCAAAGCCAACACGTAAATCACCTATTGTAGGATGAACATCACCGTATCCTCTCATAGATGTGTATGCGAATGCAAGCAGTGAACCTGTTTCACCTCGTGCCATCATCTGTAAAACTGCGCTTCTTTTGTAAGGTGGTTCTGGAAATATTTTCGTAATATCAAAAGGGTCTTCTTCTTTAGGTAAAGTTTTAACCAGATTTTTTTCTCTAAAACTTTCCAAAATTGAATCAGAAATAATGTCTGTATCAGGAAAGCTCTCTATGTTGAAATTATCTACGCTTTCAAGTGTACCCACTACCTTCACAAGATAATCAAGAGAAGGCCCTAAAATCTGACCTCCTGGAACATTTTTAAAAGCAGATGATATCTTTCTGATTATTCTCAATTTATTAACATCTATGGCTCTTTTCCCATTTATATTATTACAACTACTTCTAAAGGATCTCATAAAAAATGAGCTAGCAAATTTGTCTCCACCAATTTTATGAAATATATTTGTGGTGACATTAGTTGAATAGAGTGATGACTCACTTAGTATCTCTTGAATTACAAAAAAGTTTTTTTTGTCAATACCTTCATTTTCAAAAAAATCGAGAAATTTATCATAAAAAGATATTGCGTGCTTTATTGCTTTTTCGCCACCTTTGACAGCAACATATCCCATTTATACCTCCAATTTTGTGGTTCTTGTTAAAACAAAAAAGCTATTTTTATTGTCATAAATTATAAAATCTAACCCCAGCGGAAAATTCCCGTTTATTTTTCTGAAATTTTCAACGAATTTTTCTGTTAAAGGAAGATCAACAAACTTTTCATTTTCAATTCCAGGACCATTTAACTTTACATTTATTGTAGAGTTTGCTCCCATCATTATAACTGTAGTAGATTTTTCTGGATTTAAAATGTTACCTATTTTGCATTTAGTAAACTCTGTATCTGTAAATTCTGATAGAAACACATAATCAGCTTCATCCAGGCATACCTTTTCAGCATTGGTAATGCTTTTGATAACCTCAAATTTTTCATCATTCTCAATGTAATACGTAACATTTGAATATAAAAATAGCACTCCGAAGGTGAGCTGGATGTCATTCATAAAAAGCTCAATATCAGACTTAGTGGCTGGATATGAGAATCCTTTTAAAATCTTCCTGAAGTTTTCTCTATTTATTTTTTCAATATCAAACTTTATCATTTTAACCTCACATCAAATCAAATTCTACCTTAGTTGAATGAGCATATTGATTGATATATCTCTTCTTAAGGACGAAATTGTTCCTTCCTTCAGCAAGTAAGTTGTCGATCTTTTCTATAAAAAAACCGGCTCCGTAGGCAGCATCTAATATGGCAACATAATTAGCCATCTCATAGTTTTCATCATAAACCATAGCCCATCCCATATGTTTTTCATCTATCCTAACAATACACCTTGTGGTCAAAACTTCACCTACATAAAAACTACCACCTGAAATCGGATCTTTGACTGGGACTAAAACAGTGTATAAGTTTGGTTTCTCAACTATTTCAATTTTGTGAGAATTAGTTACTTCGTCGCATACTTTTTTTAATGATTTAAAACTACATTCTTGAAGTAAAAAATTTAAATCCTTTCTATTATTCATTCTACCTCCAGTTACGTAAGCATTTCATCAGCGTCATATACACCGTAAATCTCTATTAAATCTTTTTTTTTGATATCTTTTGGTGAGCCATCATATACAATCTCCCCTTTCTTCATAGCAATAATTCTATCAAACATCTTCTTTGCAACACTAAACTGATGTAAAGATACCAGAAGTGTTTTTTTATGTTTTTCATTAAGCTTTATCAAGTTTTTCATTACTCTTTCTGAGGATGCAGGATCGAGTGAAGCAATTGGTTCATCAGCAAGGACAATTTTAGCTTCCTGAGCAAGAACTCTTGCTATAGCCCCTCTTTGCTGCTGACCTCCGGACAAAGTTGAAGCTCTCTGGTGTGCAAACTCAAGCATACCCACATTATCAAGTGCTTCAAGAGCAATTAATTTATCTTTTTTGTCAAAAACATAAAAAAACGAATTTAAATTGGAAGTCTTGTTAAGTCTTCCAATTAAAACATTAGTTAACAATTTTAATCTTCCAACAAGATTAAATTGCTGAAATATTATACCTATTTCACTATTTATTTTTTTGGACTCAGGAAGCAATTTGCCATCTCTTTGCCTGTCAACCCCCATTATCTCTACTTTACTGTCTAGCCCCTTATCAATTTTCTCAAAACCACCTATAATCCTAATAAGAGTGGATTTTCCTGATCCTGAAGGTCCAATAAGAGCTACCCTTTCTCCCTCTTTTATACACAAATTGATCTTATTAAGCACTTTATTTCCTTTTACAAAGATCTTATTTACATCTTTAAGCTTGATTATATCCATAACTAAGATACCCCCTTTTGTCAAGACTTTTTTTCATAGATTTTAATTTTCCTTCATTCATGCTGTTTCACTCAGTAAAGTGTCTTCTTTTAACATACCCTG
>JAIHAR010000068.1 GCA_020054865.1 Deferribacteraceae bacterium | reverse complement strand
CCATTTACGACAAGAAGTTTCATCTAAAAGTCAAGCTCCTTTCTAAACTTTGGCTCCAGCGAGCTGATAACATATTTTAGTTTTCCCAATATAGCACTCTTATCAATCACAGCTACAATATAGTAGAAATTATTTATCTTATGCAGATAAAATCCTTCTGTTTCACAGTCAATGTACATTTTTTCCATTCTTCCAGTTATAAGAAAAGTTGTAACCTTATCAATATATTTCAATACCGATGAAAATTCAGCCGCAATCTCATCAGCCGCTCTCTCCTTGCTATCAAGCTTGCTGACAATAATACCATCCTTGTCAAATACCGCCAGCACCCTTACCCCTTTGACTGTTGAAGCAATAAACTTTAAAATCTTATCAAACATTTCTCTTCTCTTTGGCTCTTGCGATATTATCAAGCCAGCCCTGAAGTCTGTCAATTGCTTCTTTATTGGGATTTATATCGATATTGTCCAATTTTGATTCAAATGTTTTATCAAGGTCGGACAGGATATTGGTTTCATTTTCAATATCATCTGAATGTGGCATATTCTGGGAGATTTCAACATTTCCCGTGCCAAATTCAGCTTCTTCTTGCTCTTTGACTAATTCTTCCCCATTTTCTTGCTCCGACAACAACTCATCATCCAAGCTCTTTTGGTCTTCTCTAATATCAAATGACTCTAAAACACTTTCGGCCTCTTGAAAATTTTCCAGTTCAAGCTCGACATCTTTCTGCTCACCGGTAAATTCATCAGACAATTCCACTTGAGGCAGCAAATCTTCATTCAGGCCGTTATGCTTAGCATCAACAAGGCCTTCGATAACTTCATTACTAGAATCTTCCGTTTCTTCAAAATCATCTAAAATTTCTTCTGATTTATCCGGGATAACAATTTCCTCAGATTCTCTTGCTTTCATATAAGCTTCAATTTCGGCAATCTTTTTTTGCATATACTCCTGGTTGAAACCAAGCTTGGTTTTTACCACCTGGATCGCCTCTTCATATTTACTATCTGATACAAGGCTATCAACTTCAGCTTCCACTTCAAAAATATCAATATCTTCTGCCTCACTTCTGGAGATATCGGTCATCACATCTTCAGCCAGAGTTTTTGTCATATCGGTAATATCGGTTTCAGCCTCAAACAAATCCTCATTTGAAGGTTCATCTTTTAACAGAGGTTCATCTTCTTTTAGTTCATCAAAACCTTTTGGGGTAGCATCAACAGTAGTAGCAAGCTCTTCGATTAAATTCTTTAATTCAAGGTCTTCAGGAGAGCTAAAGTAAGCTGTCCTGTAATAATAGATTGCCTTTTCAATATTTTCTTCAGCTCTGTAAATTTCACCAAGCAGCTTATTTGCCCTGTAATTATCCCTGGAAAATGTCGCAACTTCAAGAAGCAGCCCCTTTGCCTCATTGAGCATCCCCTTTCCTAAAAATGCCTGCGCAAGGATAGTCTTGGCAGCAATATAATCAGGATTATTATCAAGCCCTTTAGTGCATATCTCTATTACTTCATCAAATTTTTCAAGCTTTAAGTAGGCCATCGCAAGAGGCATAAAAACCTTGGACTTAGGGTTTTCTTCAAGCCTTTTTGAGAAGTACTCGATATCTCTTAAGTATCTTGCCTTTTGATTTTCGTCCATATCAGCTCCTTAAAGAAACAAAAAACTCCTTAATCAAATCAATACCAACCCCTTTTAAAATAATACCAGAGCCAACTTTCGGTGTCAAGGCAACTGATATGCCACTTTGCCTTGCCTTTTTATCAGATGCAATAGCCCTTAAAAAGCTTTCCTCATTCAAGAAAGAATATTTCAGCTCAAAACTGTATTTATTCAGGATATTTTTTACCTTTAATGCAGTTTCATCATTGACCTTTTTAATATAATGACCAAATAATGTCTCCAGATACATCCCCGTTGCAACGGCAAAACCGTGCTTAATTGTGTGATTTGAGTCTATTTCGATTGCATGTCCAAATGTGTGCCCAAAATTTAGAAACATTCTTAAGCCATGCTCTTTTTCATCCTCTTTAACAACTTTAGCCTTTATTTCACAACACCTATAAACTACACTTTCAAGAATTTCCTGTCTGTCTTCTATTTCCTTGGAGTTTTCATCAAGCAAACTATAAAATTTTTCATCAAACATCAGAGCATACTTTATTACTTCCGCAAGACCGTTTTTATATTCTTCATCACTCAAGGTATTTAAAAAGTCCATATCTATAAATACTGCCTTTGGCTGATAAAAAGTGCCTATCAAATTTTTTGTTTCATAAAGATTAACCCCAGTTTTGCCTCCAACGCTGCTGTCAACCATTGACAAAAGAGTAGTAGGTATCTGGTAATAATCTATTCCACGCATGTAAATAGAAGCCGCAAAACCTGCAACATCGCCAACAATACCGCCACCTACTGCCAGAAGAATCGAATCCCTCAAACAGCCGTTATTTTTAAGAAAAACAAGTATTTTTTCCACAGATTCGATTGTCTTACTCTTTTCACTGGCCTCAAACACATATACATTTTGCAAATTTTGAAAAAATGGATAAAGGTTATAAACGTTGCTATCTATAACAAAAAACTTTGATTTTTGATTTAATTCATCAATTTTTTCTGATATAAATCCCCGCCCTATGTGGATTTCGTATGAATCGTCTACATCTTTTTTTAAGTCCACAAACAGTTTTTGCATCAGATAATCTCCATAATTTCATCCACAACGTCTTCTACCGATAAACCTGTAGTGTCAATTATATGATCAGACTTTATATAGTAGTAAGCCCTTTCAAACATAAGTCTCTTTATCTCTTCTATCGGATTCTGGACATTAAGAAGGGGCCTGTTCTTTGAATTTTTAGTCCTCTCATAAATTTCTTCAGGACTTGCAGCAAGACTAATTAGTACACCACTTTCCTTGAGTCTTTTATAGTTTTCCTCGTTTACAACTGCCCCGCCACCGGTAGCTATCACAAAGTTTTCCTTTCTACTTATTTCATTTATTACTTCAGACTCAATCTTTCGGAAATATTCTTCACCTTTTTCTTCAAATATTTCTGCAATCTTTTTATTCTCTTTTTCTTCAATAAGATCATCAAGGTCTTTAAAAACCCTGTCAAGTCTTTTTGCAAGAGCTCTTCCTACTGTTGATTTTCCTGTCCCCATAAATCCAACAAGGTAGATGTTTTTCATTTAACACTCCCAAAAACAAAATATTCTTCCATCAACTTTAGTGCCTTAGCCCTATGGCTTATTCTATTTTTTTCTTCAGGAGATATTTCTGCAGCCGTCTTACCATTTTCAATAACAAAAATCGGGTCATAGCCAAACCCGTTTTTTCCTCGAGGAGCAAGGGCTATCTCACCTTCGAGCTCTCCTCTGAAAATCTTAATAATTTCACCTTTTTTTGCCAGTGCAATAACACAAACATACTTTGCTTTTCTATCTTTGATCCCTTTTAGTTCAATCAGCAATTTTTCATTGTTTGCTTCATCTGTTGAATTTTCACCTGCATATCTTGCAGAATAAATGCCCGGCCGATTATTTAAAGCACGCACTTCAAGCCCTGAATCGTCTGCAATTACATAGTCATCTGTCATTTTTGATATATACAGTGCTTTCAATGATGCATTTTCCTCAAAACTTTTACCGGTCTCTGGAATATCATCACCAATACCAAGCTCATCAAATGCAGAGCATACTTCTGCTTTCCCCTTTAAAATATCTGTAATTTCCCTTATTTTGTGTCTGTTTTTGGTTGCCACCAATACTTTCAATTATAACTCCAAAACCTTTTTCTGTATTTCACTTATAATTTTTATCCCTTCAAGCCCAAGCTTAAGCATCTGATTTAGCTTATCAATATCAAAAGGTTCCTTTTCTGCCGTCCCCTGTATCTCTATAATCTTGCCATCTCCTGTAGCCACAAGATTCAAATCAGTTTCCGCACAGGAATCCTCCTCATAATTAAGATCCAAAATAGCCTCTTTATTTAAAATGCCAACACTTACAGCACAAATCTGATTAACAATTGGATTTTCAGGAATCAAACCTTCTTTTAAAAGTTTTCTCATCGCAAGTGCAAGTGCAATGAAGCTACCGCTAATTGAAGCGGTCCTTGTACCACCATCAGCTTGAATGACATCGCAGTCAATAGTCAATGTCCTTTCACCCAATTTAGTCAAATCAACAGCTGCACGCAAACTTCTGCCTACCAATCTTGATATTTCCTGAGTCCTGCCGCTAAGTTTACCCTTAACTGCTTCCCTGGAATTTCTCTGATGCGTTGAGCGCGGGAGCATTTGATATTCTGCAGTAATCCAGCCGCTACCTGAACCTTTTAAAAAAGGGGGGACACCATCAGATACAGACACATTACATATTACCTTTGTATTGCCAAATTCAATCAAAACAGAGCCTTCCGGATAAATTATATAATCTTTAACTACCCTTATTTCTCTCATCTGGTTATTTTCTCTGCCGTCACTTCTCATGATAAAACCCCTTTTAGTCTCTAATCCTGAAAGGAAACCTCACATCAACATGTTTAAATAGATTGCCGCTGTCTATAATAATGATTTTTTTTATATAGTCAAAATTTATTCTAAAAACTTCTTCAATCTGGGCTATTATCCTCAATTCATTGTAACTTGAAGCTACCTCATTTGTGCCTGACATATAAACCTTTGCCGTATCCAACTTAATCATTACCTTTTCAAACTTGATTGAGCTGCTTACCTCACTTTTATCATCACTTAGGCTCGCAAGTTTTTCAAGTAATATCATGGCTTTTGCATCATCGGATTTAAAAGGGTTTAAAAAGGTAATTTTATATTCAAATGTATTCTCATCTATAAGTTCGGGAATTTTGTAGGAAGAAATATAGGAAAACAGCAGTGCAAGCAGCAAAACCAAAGCAACAATAATTTTTTTCATAAACCTATATTATCAAAATATCCCAACTTATCAATCCAAGAAATATATTAAACATCAAAAAAAAGAAAAAATATCAGGTTAGCTATTTTCTATGAGATACGATATTTTATCGTTTGCCTTCAGCCCGCTTCCTGTAAGTTCGACTACCGTATCCCCTACCAAGTCAATATTTTTCAAAGCTGCAATCACAGATGCTGAAGTAGGCTCGATATAGTAACCCATACCCGCTACACTTAAAAGGGCATTTTTGATATCATTATCAGAAACTGTCACAAGGGCAGCGTTCGTTTCTTTTATAATTTTTAGCATCTGCAAAGCTCGTAAAGGATTTTTTATAGCTATCCCTTCTGCTATTGTTTCAGAATAAATTAAAGGTCTGGCGTTGAGCATCTCACTCAGCGGAGCGCAGTTTTCTGACTGAACACACACAAATTTGGGAAATTTGTCTATATATCCGCTTTCGATCATTTGTTTGCAGGCTATATAAGCGCCAATCAAGAGAGTGCCATTTCCAACAGGCATAACTATATTATCAGGAAGTCTGTATCCTAATTGCTCATAAATTTCGAAAATAAAAGTTTTTGTACCTTCAAAAAAGAAAGGATTGTAGACATGACTTGCATAATATATATTTTCGGCTGCTTTAAGGACAGCCTCGCTGGTCTTTTGCCTGTCACCCTCTACAAGTTTTAGATTAGCTCCAAATGCCCTAACCTGGGCAAGCTTACCTTTTGAGGTCGATGCAGGGACATATATGTCAGCCTCTATATTAGCCTTTGCGCAATACATTGCAATAGATGCACCGGCATTGCCAGATGAATCCTCGACAATTTTGCTTACACCAAGCTCTTTTGCCTTGCTTATCAGCACAGCAGAACCTCTGTCTTTATAAGAACCGGATGGAAAAAGGTAATCAAGTTTCAGATAGACATTTTTACCATAAATTACATCTTCAACAAGAGGCGTAAAACATTCACCAAATGTCACTCTTTTGTTTGAAAACAAAGGGATAAACTTTTCGTATCTCCATAAACCTTTGATTTTATCATTGACAAAATCAAAATTTATTTTTTCATCCGTTATTATGTCAAGAAATCCTCCACAAGCACATTTGTAAACAGGGTCATTGATTTCATATTCTCTTTCACAAAAATAACACTTCAACAGATACATAGACTACCCCTTAAAGACACAGACTTACAACTTTTCTGGCAAGCAAATCAGTAGCATCATACACATCTGACAAAGACAAGTCCACAAAAGGGAGCAAGACAGGTATTTCCGTGCAACCTGCTATCAAACAATCATAACCATCGTCAATTATTTCCAGGTAGGTTTTGATAAAGATTTCAGACGCTTCTTTTTTCAGGCCTGACTTTACAAGGTATATACTTTCCATTATGCTATTTTGAAGCTCAGAGTTAAAATCATTTATCTTTAGACCATTTTCCTCAAAAACCCTGTGATAAACTTTGCCGATAAAAGTCCCATCGGTTGCCATCAATCCTATTTTTGTATACTTTTTATCTGCAGATATAATTGACTCCAGCGTAGTTTCAACAATACTGACAAAAGGTATTGGAGTG
>JAIHAR010000028.1 GCA_020054865.1 Deferribacteraceae bacterium | reverse complement strand
AACTGACCTATTCCTCTTTCAACCTTCAAATCCAACCACCCTCTCAAGCAGCGGATGGTCTTTATATATAAATCATTCCACATTGTCAATAACTTTTTTTAAAAAAATTGAAAAATTTTTTTACCCTTATTTGACATATAGTTACATCTTACTGTCAAATCTTAACCCAAACCAATACCGTTGGGAATAATTAATATAGGACTTATAGAAAATTTTTCAAGAAATTTATCAAATTGGACTGTGCCACGCAAATACGTGGCACATATGTTTTTTTAAGCTTTGTTGGCACTACCCAGCACGTTTATATTTTTATGTTTGTACATTTCTACCAACGCGTTTCTTGCAGGTTTTAAATATTTTCTCGGGTCAAATTCTTTTGGATTGTTCCACAAAAACTCCCTAATTTTAGCTGTAAAAGCTAATCTCCCATCGCTGTCTATGTTTATTTTACACACTGCACTTTCGGCAGCTCTTCTAAGTTGTTCCTCAGGAACCCCAACAGCACCTTCAAGATTGCCACCATACTTATTTATCATATCAACATACTCTTGCATAACAGAAGATGCCCCATGGAGAACTATTGGAAAACCTGGCAGTCTTCTTTCTATCTCTTCCAAAATATCAAATCTTAATGGAGGCACAGACTCCCCTGGTTTTACCTTAAACTTGTACGCACCGTGTGATGTCCCTATTGAAATTGCAAGAGAATCTACTTTCGTTTTCGATACGAACTCTTCAACTTGATCAGGATCGGTATAGTGAGATTTTTCCGCCACAACTTCATCCTCAATACCCGCCAAAACTCCGAGTTCACCCTCAACAGTTACATCAAATTTATGAGCATATTCAACTACTCTTTTTGTTAATTCAATATTCTCCTCAAAAGGTAGGTGCGAACCATCAATCATAACGGAAGAAAAACCAGAGTCCACACAAGATTTGCAAATCTCAAACGAGTCTCCATGGTCAAGGTGGAGAGCTATTGGAATATTGTAGCCAAGTTCTTCTGCAAGCTTTGTTGCACCAAGAGCCATATATCTCAGCATAGTAGCATTTGCATATTCCCTTGCTCCTTTTGAAACCTGAAGTATGACAGGTGATTTTGTTTCAACACATGCCTGAATAATCGCTTGAAGCTGCTCAAGATTATTAAAATTGTATGCAGGTATTGCATACTTTCCTTCCATTGCCTTTTTAAACATTTCCCTGGTATTGACAAGACCAAGTTCTTTGTAACTAACACCCATCTTTTCCTCCTAATTTATTGTAAAATTTATAAAGTTTTGATGCCTTAAAAATTCCTTTTTCGGTAATTATTCCTGTTACAAGTTCAGACGGCGTAACATCAAAAGCGGGATTGTAACATTTCTGATTTTCGCAAGCAATTTTAACTCCTCCAATCTCTTTTATCTCCGTATCACTTCTTTCTTCTATTGCTATATCATTACCGCATTCTGTGTCAGGATCAAAAGTAGAAAAAGGTGCGGCGACATAAAATGGCACTTTATGATATTTGGCAAGCACCGCAAGGCTATATGTTCCTATCTTGTTTGCAACGTCACCGTTTCTTGCTATCCTGTCAGCACCTACAACAATTAGATCAATCTTTTTACTTTTCATCAGGTAACCAGCCATATTGTCACAAATTAACGTATTTTTTATCCCAAGCTCATTAAGCTCAAATGCCGTCAGTCTTGCCCCCTGCAAAAAAGGTCTTGTTTCATCTACATAAACATGAATATTCTTCCCTCTTTCAAAGGCAGCTCTTATAACACCAACAGCAGTCCCATAACCTGCTGTTGCAAGTGCGCCAGCATTGCAGTGGGTAAGAATATTAAAATTATCCAATATAACCTCAGAGCCATTTTCTCCAATTTTTTTATTTATAGCGATATCATTGTTATAAATTTCAAGTGCTTTTTGTTCTACATCCAAGCCTAAGCGATAAAACTCTTTCATCCTGCAAACTGCCCATGAAAGATTAACTGCAGTGGGCCTTGTTGAAATCAATTTTCCGGAAATATGGTCTACTTCTAAATTTTCCCTTATGCCAAGCACAAATCCAAACGCAGCAGCAACACCAATTGCAGGAGCACCCCTTACAACCATATTCTTTATTGCATAACACACATCCTCAAGTGTCTTGCAGGCATAATATTCCCTTTTATGGGGCAACTTTCTCTGATCAATCATAAGAAGTGTGTTCCTATTCCAAACTATCGGCTCAAGCATGTTAACCTACAAACATATTAATATGCATGCTGAGCTCAGGGTATTTCATCTGCACCATGTCATGATTTTCATGGCTACATCCTGGAATTGTGTAGCCATAGTATTTCAAGTTAAAGGACTCCAATACTTTCTTTGACCAGTCAAGAATATTTTCTGAGTGATCTCTATTTGACGCACCCTGAACTACTATGAAAAAAACCTTTGTATCATTAAATTTTGACATTTTATTTGAATCTTTAAGACAATACCACCTGTCAAGGAATGTTTTTATTTGACCTGTTATAAAGCCGTAATAATTTGGAGAAATAATCACTATAAAGTCATTTTCAATCATTTTTGGTAAAATATCCTGCAAATCATCTTTAACCACACAATATGAATTATTTTTTCTGCAACTTAGACACCCTTGGCAACCCTTATACAATAAATCATTTAATATAAGTTCTTTGACGTTTTCACCAGAGTACTTTTCTTTCAGTTTGTCAAGAATGAAACTTGAGTTACCATTTTTCCTTGGACTCCCGTTTATAAGCAAGATATTCATACCTCATTTACCCCCAAATTAAAAATTTAAGGATATTATATAATATTTGTATTTGTCAGTCCATAATTTTGTGATACTTTTTACATAAAGGGGGTTGCAAGTGGATAAGATTATTAATTTTATGGCTACTTCACCAATGGATAGAATCGCTGGTGCTCAGCAGCATTTTGGGAAAGGGATGACTGCTGGCAAAATAGTGGTTATAGGAATAGTTGTAGCAGCGGTAATAGGTTTTATAATTTTTGCAATAAAACAGTCAAAAAAATAATTTACCAGACTGTTTTAGTTTTTGCACCATCGACTAAAAGTGTTACACCACTAATATAGCTTGAAGCTTCACTTAATAAAAATGCGCCTGCTTTTCCTATCTCCTCAATCTGACCGTATCTGCCAAGAGGTATCTGTGAACATTCAGCCTTCATCTGCTCTTCAATTGAAATTCCTTTTTTATCAGCATTTAAGTTGTCAAGGCTTCTCACCCTATCCGTATCAATTCGCCCCGGGACAAGGTTATTGAACCTTATATTGTATTTTCCAAACTCTATCGCCAGGCTCTTTATTAAGCTTGTTACACCAGACCTCATCACATTCGACAAAAGCAGCACATCTATTGGCTCCTTCACAGAGGTAGAAGTAACAGCAACAATTGAACCCTTTTTCTTCTCTATCATGTAAGGTAAAACTTCCCTTATCATCCTTACAGCACTCATCAATGTCAAATTAAATGCCTTCTCCCATTCGCCATCATCAAAGTCGAAAAAATATCCTGCCCTGGGACCACCAGCATTGACCACAAGACCATCAACTGTACCAAATTTATTTATACCGAAAGAAATCCATTTTTTTATAGAATTATAGTCTGAAGCATCAAGAATTTCGTAAATCACGTTACCGCCAAAACGGGAAAGTTTATTGGCAGCCTTTTCAAGCTCCTCAATATTTCTGGCACCAATCAACAAATTTGCACCATCTTCAGATAAAGCCTTTGCTATCCCAAATCCAATCCCTTTGGATGAAGCTGCTATAAAATAATTTTTATTTTTAACCCCGATATCCATAACTAACCTCCAATTTGCTTGTACAAATCTTCAAGTATAACCCTATGGTCAAAGGCAATTTCAGAGGGAAGCTTTTCAAAACTGAAAAAAGATGCATTTTTTGCATCATCAGCTGCAACCGGATTATCATCTGAAAACGCATAATACACAACACTTACAGTATGCCCTCTCGGATCTCTTTTTGGATCAGAATAAACTCCTAAAAAATTCAGATCATTTTCTCTCACGCTTATGCCTGTTTCTTCCAGAAGCTCTCTTACCGCTGCCTTTTCAACTGTTTCGCCATAATCTACAAAGCCTCCCGGAATTGCCCAACCGTAAGGTTTGTTCTTTCTTTCTATAAGCAACACCTGCCTGACAGAGTTTATGACAATCACATCTACCGTAAGTCTTGGTGTATATATGAATTTTCCTCCATATTTAAAACTTAATGCTTTATACACAGCATCACAATAATAGGCCATGCCATTTAGCCTGTTTATCACTGGCATCAAAATCCCGCCGATTTCGGGATTCCTGAGCTTTTCAATATCCTGCAACATACTCGTCTTATAGTCTTCAAGCCCCTGTATCATAAATGGTACATTTTCCTTATAATGTTCATCTATATTAACACCATCAACTTTAGCTGCCTGAACACACTCATCTATCATCTTCCTCATAAGATAAAGTGAATCAGGGTTTTTTGTTAGCCTTCCACAGGTAGTTTCCAGCAGTGCTGAAAGAGGATTAAATGCTACGTTCCAAAGAAGTTTTTTCCAGGCGATTTCTTCTATATTTTCTTCATATTTGCACTCTATTTGTGAATCTTTGAAAAGCTCTACAAACTGCAAAGCCTTTTCTTTTGATTTGTCCGAAAGCCCACCTACTGCAAGCTTACCTGCTGCCGAATGAACCACTGTCCCGTAAGGTTCAACAGTCAACCCTGCATAAACACTGCAAACTACCGTACTGTCTTTACCAAATGTTTCAGCTATTATCTTATAATTATCTACTCCATTTTGCATACTTACCACAAAACCACCCGCCTTCAGAAAATCTTTCGCAGTCAAACAGGCCAGTGGCGTATCTTTTGACTTTGTAGAAACAATTATAATATCAAATTTATCGTCAAGCTTATCTCTTGCATCTATTTCAACAAAAAAATCACCCAAACTGAAACTTTTTATATAAACACCATTTTGTTCAACAATCTTATTTAAATGCTCACCTCTAGTTATAAGGGTGACATCGTTTCCTGCCTGCCGCAAAAGTGAACCATAGAAACTTCCTACAGCACCTGCACCAAAAACAGCAATTTTTTTAGACAAAGACAATTTTACCCCCTCTAACACTGCATTTAAGTTTTTTTCTTTTCTGGTATTTTCCACCTATGAGGGCTTCACTTAGCGGCTCCTCTATGTATTTTTGTACAAGCCTTCTAAGAGGTCTTGCCCCATAATTATAATTGTAATCAGATGAAAGTATAAATTCTTTTACCGGTTCAGTAATTTCAATCTTCTTTTCATGCCTTGAAAGTCTATCGTTCAACTCGGCTACCAAATTGTCAATTATATCAAACAATATCTCCTTGCTTAGTGGCCTGAATATTACCACGTCATCCACTCTGTTAATAAACTCAGGTGGAAAATTATCTTTTAATTCTTTTAAAGCGTTTGAACTAAATTTATTATAGCTTATAAGATTATCGGGAGAATTTTCGAAGCCAAGTTGTTTATTTGTAATTGTCGTTTTTGTGCCCAGATTTGATGTCATTATAATTATTGTATTCTTGAAATTTACTTTGTGGCCAAGACTATCATTAATAAAACCATCATCAAGAATTTGCAGCAAAATGTTCATCACATCAGGGTGGGCTTTTTCTATCTCATCAAACAGTACTACAGAATACGGTTTTCTTCTAACAAGCTCTGTAAGTTTCCCCCCCTCTTCATAACCGACATAACCCGGAGGGGCGCCAATAAGTCTTGAAACATTAAATTTTTCCATATATTCACTCATATCGATTCTGACAAGAGCATCCTGGGAACCAAAAAGCTTTTCTGCAAGTCTTTTGGCAAGCTCTGTTTTGCCTACACCAGTTGGCCCAAGAAATATGAAAGACGCAATTGGCCTGTACTCACTGTTAAGACCGGCATAGCTCCTTTTTATGGCCTTTGAAACCCTTTCAACAGCTTCCGTTTGTCCAAGGACAAATTTTGTAAGCTCAATATCAATATTGCTTACCTTCTGCATATCATCTTCTGTGAGTTTCTTTACCGGGATACCTGTCATCATCGATACCACTTCAGCTATATCGTCAACAGAAAGGGTAGGCCAGGAGGTCTTTACCTGTTCACTCCACTCTTCCAATTTCAATCTATAGAGGTTATCCAGTCTCTCCACTTCATCGTCAATAACAGAAACACCAATATCATCTGAATATGAACTTCTTCTTTTGGATTTCTTTATCTGTTCAATATCATTCTTCAAAGCAATAATCTCCGATGGGATTTGATTGTACTTTATCTTAAGTCTTGCCGATGACTCATCAATAATATCTATGCTTTTATCCGGCTGAAACCTGTCCGTTACATACCTGTCAGCCATGTACACAGACTCTTCAATAACTCTGTCAGGAATAAACACTTTGTGAAAATCTTCGTAGTGCTTTCTGATACCCTTTAAAATTTCAATCGTTTCTTCACTTGTGGGAGGATCTACCAATATTGTCTGAAACCTTCTCTGCAGCGCTCCATCTTTTTCAAAATACTTCCTGTATTCACTCAAAGTAGTTGCACCTATACACTGGAAAGCACCTCTTGACAGTGCAGGCTTTAGCATATTGGAAGCGTCAATTGAGCCTTCTGCCGCACCAGCCCCTATAATCATATGGATTTCATCAATAAAAACTATTACATTGCCTGCATTTTCTATCTCTTTTAATAAATTCTTAACCCTCTCCTCAAACTGTCCCCTGTATTTCGTCCCTGCCACAAGATTTCCAAGGTCAAGGGATACAAGACGTTTGCCTCTCAAATATTCGGGGACATCATCACCAGCCATCCTGAGTGCAAGCCCCTCAACAATTGCCGTTTTTCCGACACCTGGCTCACCAATCAAAATTGTATTGTTTTTTATTCTTCTGCAAAGTACCTGAATCATCCTGTTAATTTCATTTTCCCTGCCAATCACAGGGTCAATCTTTTCCTCCCTTGCAAGCTGCGTAAGATCCCTGCCATATTCATCCAGATTAGGAGTTGCTATCACGCTGCTTTTTGAAAAAGTTCTTGAGAGTATCCTGATTTCATCCCGTAAACTTATAAGGTCAAAGCCTACTTTTCTCAAGATAACCGATGCTTTGCCTCTTTTCTCTTTTAACAATCCAAGTAGAATATGCTCTGGATTTATAAATTTGCTGTTTGATATTCTGCATTCCTCCATAGCATATTCAAGAGAATTCTTTGCCAAGGGGCTAAATGGCAAACTACCTTTTATAGTAAGATTATTGTTTTCATCGCTAAGATTTTGAATATCATTTATGAGAGTATCGACATTTATCCCCTTTCGAGAAAAAATTTCCATTATCACACTGCTTTTTTCTTTCAATATCCCTATAAGGATATGCTCAGTATCAATATAAGGGTGTAAAAGCCGTTCAGCTTCCTCTCTTGAGTAGAGAATAACCCTTCTTGCTCTGTCTGTAAAAAGTTCAAACATAAAATCTTCCTTTATTTTTTATTATTACTAAATTATAATAGATTAAAGTCGTTAGTTGTCAAGTAAAGTAACAAAAGGGGCAATAAATAATGGAAAAAATTCTGATTAATGAACTTACTCCTGAGATGAAAATTATCAAGACAGACAAGCCCTGGATAAAAATAGCATTTTTGCCTCAAAATTCCACTTTTGAAGAAAAAGTCAAACTGCTAAAAAATTATGGTGTAAAAGAGGTATATGTAAAGTCAAATAAAAGGGGAGTACAATTTAAACCTATCACTTCAAGCTTTGAAGCAAAATTTTCAGAATTTATTGTTTCACATCCTGAAGACATGGAATTTTCAGTCAACTATTATCCTACAGTAGAAGAGGTTGTACAATTACAGGAGATGCATTCTGAAGCAAAAAAAAGAACCAAAGCTTTGTTGGAAGATGCCCGTATAGGAAATACCGTTAACACAAGTGCCGGTATGGATATTGTAGAAAGCTTCGTAGATTCCTGTTTTAAAAAACCAACTCTTGTTGCAAGTCTATCAAGATTAAAGGACTTTGATGACTACACTTTTACCCACTCTCTCAATGTAAGTGTTCTTTCAATTTCACTTGGAAAAAGACTCGGAATGAACACCGACGAGCTAAGAATTCTTGGAATTGGAGCGCTTTTCCATGATATTGGTAAAATGAAAGTACCTGAGCACATTTTAAATAAACCCGGAAAATTTACTGACGAAGAGTTTGAAATAATGAAACAACATCCATTACTGGGATTTGAGCTACTTAAAAATGATAAATTATTGCCAGAAAGTTCCAAAAAGTGTATATTAGAGCATCATGAAAGGGCAGATGGGAGCGGATATCCAGGTAGGCTTGAAGAAAAAAATATCTCAAAGCCTGGCAAAATAACCTCTATTGTTGACGTATACGATGCCATGACAAGTGACAGGGTTTATCATAAGGGGATGCCTGCACATGACGCTATAAAACTTATGTTCAGCTGGTCAGGAAAACATTTCAATAAAGTTCTGGTCAAATTTTTTGTTGATATTATGGGGATTTATCCTACCGGGACGCTTGTCCTTCTTAATTCAGGTGAGCTTGCAATAGTATACGAAATTAACAAAAACGACCCAACCAGACCGTTAGTGCTTATTATTAGTGACTCAGAAAAAAAGAAAATTGAACCTTTTATATTTGATCTTTCAAAATACAATCTGGTAACCCAAATATATTATAAAACAATTGTTTCACCAATAGACCCAAAACCTTACAATATAAATCCTAATGAATATATTGAAAATTTTTCCAAAAAAGCTATGGGAGTGTTGAGATGAAAAAAAACTATTATGCCTTGACCTTTGTAAGCATTGACAAACCCGGAATTGTTGCAGAGGTTACAAAAGTATTACTGGAAAATGGTTTTAACATTGAAGATTCGAGTTCCACTTTACTTCGTGGTTTTTTCTCCATGATACTTATTGTCAGTCATCAAAAAATATTTACTGAAGATGAGATATCTTCCATGTTCTCCAATTCTTGCAAAAAACTTGATCTTTCTATCAGCATCAAGCTTATAGAAAATATGGAGCCAATCAAAAAATATGAAAAAACATATATTGTATCAGTCTATGGCTCCGACAAGCCCGGTATTGTTTACAAGGTTGCAAAGTTTCTTAGTGATAAAAAAATCAACATTATTGACCTGCAGACAAAAGTAGCCGGAAAAAAAGACAAGCCTCTTTATATAATGGTTATGGAAGTAAACGTACCATCAAACCTTGATGAGTCCTGGATACTCTCATTAAAATCAATTTCTGATGAACTCGGCACTGACATAAATGTCAGACAAATAGAGACATACGAGTTTTAACATGGCAATTAGAGAAGTATTAACATACCCAAATCCGATTTTGAAGAAAATATCTGAAGAGGTTTCAGAAATCACGGCCGATGTTAAAGAAACAATTACCGACTTGATGGATACAATGGATAGCACTTCCCACTCAGTAGGGATAGCTGCCCCACAAATTGGCAAACTATACAGAATAATTGCCATTGATGCATCCAAAAATAAAAAATGTACAAACCATCATGGTAAAATGATAATGATAAATCCTGAAATATTAAAATGGGAAGGGATGCTTCAGTTCAGGGAAGGGTGTATGAGCCTTCCGGACTACACAGGAAATGTAAACAGGGCGAGAAAAATTTTGGTGCAGTTTCAGGATGAAAACCTCAACACCAGGGCTATAGAGGCTGAAGAGTTTGAGGCAGTGCTGATACAGCACGAAATTGATCATCTTGATGGCGTGCTTTTTATTGACAGAATTATTTCAAAAAGAACAGACTTGTTCAGGAGGAAAAAGTACAAATGAAAATCGTTATAACCCAAAAACTCCCTTTTGAAATTGAAAAATACCTTCAAGGATTTACTCTTGACTATAACAAAACGGACAGAGATTTAACCATGGATGAGCTTAAAGTGAAAATTTCTGATGCTGACGGGCTCATATGTATGCTGTCTGACAGGATTGACAAGTCCATAATTGATGCCGGACAAAAATTAAAGGTTATTGCAAATTATGCTGTTGGCTATAATAATATAGACGTCACTTATGCCGGACAAAAAGGAATAGTTGTCTGCAATACACCGGATGTCCTCACCGAAACCACTGCAGAGCTTGCTGTGGCACTTTTGCTCTCAGTCTCAAGACGCATTGTTGAGGGGCATAAATTTGTTGAAGAGGGAAAATTTGTTGGCTGGAAGCCGGAACTACTTCTTGGGACTGATTTATACAAAAAAACCGTTGGCATCTTTGGTTTTGGTAAAATTGGCCAGACAATAGGGAGAATTTTAAAAGGGTTTGACGTAAAAATACTCTACCACACAAGACATAAAAATTTTCAGGCCGAGCTTCTTACCGGTGCAGAGTACACTGATTTTGAAAAATTACTGAAAGAGTCTGACTTTATAATAATTGCTGCCCCTTTAAATGAATCTACCAAACATAAATTCACAATTAACGAATTTAAATTGATGAAAAAAACTGCCATTTTGGTAAATATCGGGAGAGGACCCATAGTTAAAGAAAACGACCTTTACTTTGCCCTTAAGGAAAAAATTATTCGAGGGGCAGGGCTTGATGTCTTTGAGTTTGAGCCAAAAATTTATGAAGGATTGTTTGAGCTTAATAATGTTGTCATGCTTCCCCATATTGGAAGTGCCTCAGAGGAAACAAGAAAAGCAATGGCAAAACTATGCTGTGACAGTGTAATTGACGTCCTGATAAACAAAAATAAACCGATTTATTCTGTAAACTAAAAAATGTCTGGTCATAAATCTATGACCAGACAACACCCTGTGGTTCTAACACCAACTCTTTTTCTGTATCTGAATGTTCTTCACCCATTTCAACCAAAGAATAACAATCTGTTGATTCTATTAAAGCCCTAGCAAACTGGTTGTTTAGCTGGTGACCCGAACGATAAGCACGTATATGGCCCAATATAGGGTAACCTATCAAAGATATATCACCAACCAGATCAAGGATTTTATGTCTAACAAACTCATCTTCAAACCTTAACCCTTCAGGATTAAGTACGCCTTCTTCACCAATTACAACTGCATTTTCAAGAGATCCACCTTTTGCAAGCCCCATCTTCCAGAGACTCTCAACCTCATTTTTAAAACCAAATGTTCTGGCTCTTGCAATATCATTTACATAACTTTCAGCAGTAACATTAACAAACTTCTTCTGTACAGAGAGCAACGGATGATTAAAATCTATCCCAAAAGTTATTTTAAAAAATCTCGAAGGGATAATCTCAATCCATTTATCTTGCAAATCAACTCGTATCCTTCTGTTAACTTTTAAAAATTTTTTATTTTTTCCCAACTCCTTTATACCTGCATCAAGAATCATTTCAACAATAGGCTTTGAGCTTCCATCAAGAATTGGAATTTCAGGGCCATCTACTTCAATCAGTGCATTGTCCACACCAAGACCGTAAAGCGCTGACATCAAATGTTCGATTGTGCTTATAGGAAAATCACCACATTTTATACCCGTGGCAAGCTGGGTAGTTATTACACTGTATGGCGAAACGGCAACAGATTCGCTGTTTTTGACATCAACTCGCATAAATCTTATGCCTGTATCGGGAAAAGCAGGAGATATCTTTACCTTTATATTACTTCCGGTATGAAGCCCTACACCTTCAAATAAAATATCTTTTTTTATAGTTGTCTGTTTCATTTTTACCTCAATGTATATTCACTGAAGTCTAATTAAGCAAAAAATATGCCACTCACTTTTTAGAACTTTTTGACAATTTTTGTGGAATTTATACTACACCATCAGTAAATGTGTATATTTTTTTATACATCAACAAGCCTGACTTCCGCATTCTCAAATTTTGTAAACTCTTTTATAAACGCAAGAGGTATCGTACCGGTAGGTCCGTTTCTATGCTTGGCAACAATGACCTCTGCAATACCAGGGTATTTTGTTTCTTTATTGTAAAATTCGTCCCTGTACAAAAATATTATCAGGTCAGCATCCTGCTCGATGGCACCAGACTCCCTTAAATCTGAAGGAACAGGTCTCTTGTCTGTTCTGCTTTCAACAGACCTGTTTAGCTGGGAAAGTGCTATCACAGGGACGTCAAGCTCTTTGGCAAGTGCCTTCAACGACCTTGAAATCTCTGAAATTTGCTGCTCTCTGCTATCTGCCCTTGAACCAGACATAAGTTGCAAATAGTCGACTATAATAAGGTCAAGACCCACATCTCTTTTAATTCTTCTGCATTTTGCCCTTATCTCCATTGAAGATATTGCCGGAGTATCATCTATATAAATGTTTAGCTCATTCAATTGCCCGGCAACAGAAGCAAGTTTTGTCCACTCTTCCATGTTAAACCTTCCACTTCTAAGCTTTGAGGATTCTATTCTTGCCTCGGAAGACAGAAGCCTTTGTACAAGCTGTCCGGAAGACATTTCAAGTGAAAAAACTGCAACTGATTTTTTATACTTGCTCGCTGCATTAAGCGCAATATTTAACGCAAAAGCCGTTTTACCCATCCCTGGCCTTCCGGCGACAATTATAAGGTCTGATTTTTGCAATCCATTGGTCATTTTGTCAAGGTCAACAAAGCCTGTAGGCGTACCGGTGATTTTATCTTTTCGGTTATACAATGATTCCAAAATCTCAAACGTATCTTTTATTATACTGCCAATGTTTCTTACTTCGCTTTTTAATTTATACTCGGCAATCCTGAAAATATTTTTTTCCGCTTCATCAAGTATTTCAGACACTTCTCCATAGTGAGAAAAACACTTTTCAGAAATTTCTGATGTAGCAGCAATAAGATTTCTAAGCAGTGCCTTATCTTTAACAATATTTGCGTAATATACAATATTTGCAGCATTTGGTATTATATCCACAAGAGCAGACACATATTCAATTCCACCAGCCTTTTGCAACAAGTCCGTATCATTAAGTCTTGATGTCAAAGTTACTATATCAATAGGCTTATTTTCTTCACTGAGCCGCACAAGAGTTGAATAAATCACCCTGTGTGCAGGATGATAAAAATCGTCACTATTCAATAAGTGTACCACTTTATCAAGAGACTTGTCCTCAAGAAGCACCGAAGCAATTACTGCACGCTCTGCTTCCAAATCATGAGGAGGCATTTTGGGGTCTTTTATACTATTCTGCATCAACTACTACCTTCAACTGTCCTTTGATCCCTTTGTAAATATTTACATCAACAATATGAACCCCAACCTCTTTTATAGGATTCTTCATATCTATCAATTTTTTATCAAGCTGAATACCAAATTTGTTCACTTCATCTGCTAAATCTGAAGATGTAATTGCACCAAACAGTCTCCCTTTTTCACCGGCTTTCTTCTTCATCTTTACTTCAACAGTTTTAAGTTGTTCAGCCAATTTTTTAGCATTTAATAACCTTTGCTCTTCCGTTGCTGCTATCTTTTCCAGTTTTTTGTTCAATTTATCAAGATTTTCCTTTGTAGCCTCAACAGCAAGATTATTCTTAAACAGATAATTGCGTGCATACCCCTCCTTCACCTCTTTTATTTCATTGGCTTTGGCCACATTTTTAACATCCTTAAGAAAAATCACTTTCATTTCTCATTACCTCCGATACAATTTTTTTTGAAAAACCATAGTCATACCCTCTAGCAATCAGATATCTTAGTAGTTTTTCATAAACTTTCAAATCTTTTTTTCCTGATAACACATAATATCTTTTACTTATCTTTTCTTTCAAAGACTCTTCAATCTGTTCAATATGATTATCAAAATATTCGTATACCATTTCTTTAAAATCAGTTAGCCCTTTAATATACAATATTTCATAGATTTTTGCGGGACCATACAACATGTCAGTCTTATAGGAAATTATATTTCTCGCAAGCCTTAAATCATCTATAAAGCCTTTTTCTTTAAACTCTTCAATAACTTCTTCCAAAATTTCCATTTCAGGCCTAAACTTATTTTTAACTTTTTCCCTCAACTCCTTCTCAGAATAATCCTTCAAAGAAATTAGCTTATAAAGGTAACTATAGATTTTCTGTCTGGTCTTCATTCCAGGAAATATTGGATGTGCTGCTTATCCCTTTTACCCTTAAAGTAAAGTCATCAGGCTTATTAGCCCATTTCAATGCTTCTTCAAAAGTAATTAAGTCTTTCTTATATAGATCAAACAAAGACTGGTCAAAACTCTGGCTACCATAAACACTTTTACCAGCCTCAACATAGTCATGAATCATTGAAGTCTTTTCTTTGTCAATTATACACTCTCTGACAGTGGGTGTATTAATCATAATTTCCACCGCCGGCACCCTTCCCTTTCCATCTTTTCTACTAACAAGTCTCATTGAAATTACAGCTCTCAAAATCGAAGCAAGCTGTATTCTCACCTGCCTTTGATGGTATGGTGGAAACACGGAAATAATTCTGTTTATAGTTTCCGGAGCATTTAAGGTATGCAAAGTTGACATTACAAGGTGACCGGTTTCTGCTGCCAGCATAGCGGTTTCAATAGTTTCAAGATCCCTCA
Source organism: Deferribacteraceae bacterium (assembly GCA_020054865.1). GTDB lineage: Bacteria > Chrysiogenota > Deferribacteres > Deferribacterales > Deferrivibrionaceae > Deferrivibrio. The sequence goes on along the minus strand of JAIHAR010000028.1, from coordinate 13,106 downwards.
TCTCACCTACAAGAATTACATCCGGGTCCTGCCTCAAGCACCTTTTTAATGCTTCAGCAAAACTAAGCGTATCCGAGCCTATTTCCCTCTGCGAAATTATAGATTTGTTGTCTCTGTGCAAAAATTCTATAGGATCTTCAATAGTGATAATATTTACGTCTTTACTGTTGTTTATGTGATCAATCATCGATGCAAGCGTAGTTGACTTACCGCTACCTGTAGTTCCCGTAACAAGTATCAAGCCTCTGTTTTCAAGAGAAATCTTTTTTATTACCTCCGGCAGGTTAAGACCATCTATGTTTGGAATATCTTTCGGGATAGACCTGAAAACGATAACAACCGTCCCTCTTTGAATATAAGCATTGACCCTGAATCTTCCAAGATTAGGGATACTATATGAGAAATCCGCCTCAAAAGTTTCTTTAAATTTTGCCTTAACATGGTTGTTCATTATTGTGGCTGCTATCTTTAATGTATCTTCACCGGTAAGTTTAGGAAATTCGGGTATATTAAGAAGTTTGCCATCAATCCTGAAAATAGGATGCCTGCCAACTTTCAGGTGGACGTCAGATGCCCTTCTTTTTAACGCCAACGAAAGAATTTCATTGATTTCTACCATAAATATACCCTCATTATTTATTCAAAATTCCCTATTCCTCAGGCTGAACAAGTCCGTATTTGGCTTTAAGAGCATTTTCAATCTCAAGTGCGACTTCAGGGTTATCTTTCAAAAATGTCCTCACGTTTTCCTTCCCCTGCCCAAGCTTTTGATCCTTATAGCTAAACCACGCACCGGACTTATTTATTATATCAGCATCCGTTGCCATATCAATCAAAATACCTTCCTTGGAGATTCCGGTACCAAACATTATATCAAATTCTGCCTGTCTGAAAGGAGGAGCCACCTTATTTTTAACAACTTTTGCAACTACATGATTGCCCACAGTTTCATCTTTATCCTTCAATGAAGTAGTTCTTCTTATTTCTATCCTTAATGAAGCATAAAATTTCAGTGCATTGCCACCTGTAGTTGTTTCAGGATTTCCAAACATAACACCTATTTTTTGTCTTGTCTGATTTATAAAAATAAGTGCAGTCTTTGATTTATTTACAATAGCTGTAAGTTTTCTCAAAGCCTGACTCATAAGTCTTGCCTGAAGGCCCATATGGGCATCACCCATTTCTCCATCTATCTCAGCTCTTGGAGTAAGAGCTGCAACAGAGTCCACCACGATAACGTCTATTGCACCACTTCTAACAAGTGTCTCTGTTATTTCAAGGGCGGCTTCACCACTGTCAGGTTGGCTGACAAGAAGGTTGTCCGTATCCACTCCAATAGCATTTGCGTAAATAGGGTCAAGGGCATGCTCAGCATCAATAAATGCTGCCACTCCCCCTCTTTTTTGTGCTTCAGCGATAACATGTAGAGCAACAGTAGTCTTTCCGCTGCTTTCACTTCCATAAATTTCAGTTATTCTTCCTCTTGGAATACCGCCCACGCCAAGGGCTATATCAAGGGACAACGCTCCTGTAGGTATTACAGGAGGTCTTTCGATAGCTTTATCTCCAAGGCGCATAACAGCCCCTTTACCAAAATCTTTTTCAATTTTGCTCATCGCAAGCTCAATAGCTTTAAGTTTGTTACTGTCCATTATTTCACCTCTTCAAATTTATCTTAAATATAGTCTCATAAACCGGGCCATTACTCTTAAGCGTGCTTTTTATAAATAAAATCTCATACACACTAAAATATTTTACCGCTGATTCCGATAAAAATCTATTAAAATTGTCATCATCTGAAACTTTTTTTATCCTTGCCAGAGTAAGGTGTGCTTTAAAAGGCTTCCTGTCAAACTCTACAAAATCAAGTTGTTTCTCAAGTTTTTTTCTAAGTATAAATAACTCTTCGGACACACATTTTACAAAGCAGACTGATGGCATTTTGTTTCTGTAAAAAAGACTATATTTTTCAAGCTTTATCTCAAAACTACCATACCCTGAAAAGTCTTTCAAAGCGTCTGCAACCATATCTTTTTGCCTGTCTGTTATATCTTCAAAGAAAAACAAAGTTATATGCATCTGGTCATACCTGACTATTTTACCGGAGAAAGACCCAGCATATTCATTTATATGTCCAAAATAATGTTTGCAAATATCAACAGGGGGTTTTATTGCAATAAAAGCTCTCATTTTATAATATCGATAGCAATTGAAAGAGCTGCATTGGCTGCCCTTTCCCTGATAGCTTCCCTGTCACCTCTAAACTCATATCTCTTAACTTCAACAGCATCTTTAAAAAGTACACCTATATATACCAATCCTACTGGCTTTTCCTCACTTCCACCATCAGGGCCGGCAATCCCGGTCACAGATATGGCCAGATCACAATTAAATATTTTTTTTAGGCCATCAACCATATTTGCTGCGCACTCTTTGCTGACGGCACCATAATTTAAGAGCACATCTTCAGGCACATGCAATATTTTACTTTTCACATCATTGCTGTAAGCAACAATAGACCCCAAAAAAGCACTTGAACTTCCAGGGACATCGGTAATTTTCTTAGCAATAAGCCCTCCTGTACAACTCTCAGCAGTAGCTATCGTCAGTCCATTTTCAATCAATTTCCTCAAAAGAACACTCTGTAAACTTTCATCCCCAGTTCCGAAAAAATTATCATTTAGTTTTGATATTAATATCTGTTTTACTTTGTCCAGGTGCTGCAAGTTAAAACTTCTCAGTCTTACAATAATCTCACCTTTTGAAACATTTATAATGCACTCAACATCATCAGGCATATCAATATTTCTTATAACATCGTCCACGTCAGACTCGGGAAGCCCCTTAAACTTTAAATCCAGTCGGTACACCTCTTCTAATTTGAAGTTATTTTTGATAAAATCCAGCATAGAGCTTTCAAAAACATGCTTCATTTCATATGGGATACCAGGAAGAGAGAAACAAAACCCTTTTTTCGTCTTTACAGCAAAACCTAAGGCAGTTCCAACTTTATTGTCAAACAACAAACAACCTTTTGGTAGCATAGCCTGCCTTTTGTGGCTTTCTTTAATCGTTACCCCCCTGCTTGATAACATAGAAGTTATGTGATTAAGTGCAATTTCATTCACTTCAAAGTCGTAATAAAAAGCTTCTGCACAGGCACAAGAAGTCAAATCATCAAAAGTAGGACCAAGCCCTCCGGTTGTAACAATAATCTCCGAGTCATTTTCTGCCAATCTCAAAGCATCTACGATTTCATTCAGGTTATCTTTTAAGAGATTGACTCTCTTGATGTTTATCCCGAGATTAGAAAGAAACCTGGCAAGGTAGGCAGAATTTGTATCAATTATACTTCCTTCAAGAAGCTCATTGCCAATTGCAAAAATAGAACAATTTATCATACAAATCCTTTTATAACAAAAAACACAATAATGGCATAAATTGCAGCTACCATATCATCAAGCATTATCCCGACACCGCCTCCAACTGCCTCTGCCTGGTTGGCGGGGTATACTTTTGTAATATCAAAAAGTCTAAACAACAAAAAGCTCAACAATACATTCATGAATGTAAATTCTACGAACATCAGGATAAAATAATAAGCTGCTATTTCATCTATAACAACCTCACCCGGATCTTTTTTTTCATAAAAACTTTCATAGTATTCAGCAGAAATTATCCCTATGACAAAGAGAACAAGAAATACAAAAAACTTACCGAAAAGTGAAAGCCAAAAACTCATAGCTATTAACGGAATAGCGACAAGTGTTCCTATGGTACCGGGAATTAATTTCGAATAGCCGCTATAAAATCCTGTTGCAACCAAAATTAGAAAATTATGCATTTGCAATCTCCAGGGCTTTTTTAAGGTCTATTCTCCCTTCATAAAATGCTTTACCAACAATACATCCGTACACTTTTTCTGTTTTTCTGAGAGCCTCCACATCTTCAATCCCTTTTAGCCCTCCTGAAGCAATTACATTAAATTTGGTTTTCTCTGCAAGATTTACTGTCGCTTCCACATTCACACCTGTCAGCATCCCATCCCTTCCTATATCGGTATAGATAACACTCTCCGGCTCATAGTCTGAATATATTTCAAGTACTTCATGGGCAGACAGGTTGCTTTTTTCATACCAGCCTTCTGTTGCGACAAAACCATCTCTTGCATCAACCCCAAGGATAATCTGTCCGGGATATTTTTTAAGGAGCGTTTTCACAAACTCCGGATTTTTTACTGTTGCAGTGCCGAGAATAACAAATTTAACCCCAAGATTAAAATAATCTTCAGCTCGTTTTATGTCCCTTATCCCTCCCCCTACTTCAACCACCAGGGAAGTGTTTTTAACGATACTTTCGATCACCTTAAAATTTGTTGTTTTACCTTCTTTAGCACCATTTAAATCCACAATGTGAATTCTCCTGATGTTTAAATCCTGAAAAAATTTTGCCGCATCAACAGGGTTTTCAAAATATTCTTTTCTTTTATCCATATCACCTTTTTCAAGCCTTACAGCCTTACCATCATATATGTCTATTGCTGGTATAACAAGCATCATAATTCTCCAAATCTTTTAAGTATTTCAAGTCCCAGATCCTGACTTTTTTCAGGATGAAACTGTACCCCAAGAACATTTTCTTTTTGAACAGCCGCACTAAAATTCAAACCGTATTCACATACAAGGGCAGTCGAATCGAGCACAGGTGCATAGTAGGAATGAACAAAGTATAAAAAACTGTTATCTTGAACAAAATCGAAAAAAGTCCCGGCTTTTGATTTTTTTACATTATTCCAGCCCATATGAGGTATTTTTAAACCATTTTTTACCAACTCATCAGGAAATTTAACCACATCACCTTCAAGTATCCCAAGCCCCTTGTGCTCGCCAAACTCAAAACTTCTTTCAAAAAGCAGCTGCATACCTACACATATCCCCAAAAAAGGTTTACCGGTGTCAATAAAATCATAAATAGGACCTATAAACTTGGCCCTTTCAAGTCCATCATAACAGTCCTTAAAAGCTCCTACTCCAGGCAGAATAACCTTGTCAGCTTTTTTTAAATCTTCGGGATTTGCGGAAATAACAGATTTTAGATTGAGGCTTATAAGGGCATTATTGACACTCTGCAGATTACCCATGCCATAATCTATTATTACTATCATATCTAAATCACCCCTTTGGTACTCGGAATACCCTCACCAACAACACTTACTGCCATCCTCAAACTTCTTGCTACAGCCTTAAAAACCGCTTCGGCAATGTGGTGTGTATTTTTTCCAAACCTTTTAACAATATGGATGTTAGCCTTCAAGTTATCTGAAAAAGCCCTGAAAAACTCCTCAACCAGCTCCACATCAAATTCACCAGCCTTATCAGTAAAGTAAGCAACATCATAATTAAAATAAGTCCTGCCTGAAAGATCCATTGCACACTCTATCAGGGTTTCATCCATTGGCAAAAGGAAAAAGCCATATCTGTTTATCCCTTTCTTGTCCCCAAGTGCCCCCAGTATGCACTGGCCAAGCACTATAGCGGTATCTTCAACAGTATGGTGGTAATCTATATGTGTATCCCCTTTTACCTTAACAGTTAAATCTATGTTTGAATGCTTTGAAAAAAGCTCAAGCATATGATCAAAAAAACCTATTCCAGTGTCAATCTTGTGCTCTCCTGTCCCGTCAAGATTTACTTCCACAAAAACTTCCGTTTCGGCTGTTGCTCTTTTTAAACTGCTTTTTCTCAAGCTAGCCCCCTTCAAGCATATAAAAATTGACAATACTTTTTTATAATATTATCTTATAATGTTTTAAAAGTAAATTTTTTTCAACCAAAATAAGAAGGTTAAGGCAGAGGAAACAAAAATGAGCTACATTAAAGATATAAGAAACACTTACAACATTCTGGATGCTGATCTTGAAAATATTTTAAAAATCAGCGATAAAATGCTCTCCTACAAAGATGAGTTTGTCAGTGACATTCAATTGTTTATACAGGGGAAGCTTGACTTAGTTGAATTGCCTTCTGACTACAATATTACGAAATATGTGCAGATGCTGGAATTATGGTACACAAAGTTTTTCAAGGCAGAAATAAACAACGACTTCATCAATTATACGGCAAGAATGGTGGCTACATTCAATGAAATAACCATAGATAATCAAACTTTTATATCGATTTTCTCATTTATTAGAACATGGATTCATGAAAAAATATTTCAGCAGATTGAATACGACATAGTAAGAAAAAATATTTTGTTATCTTTTCATAAAATTTTAGATGTCCAGATGAGCCTTATAAATACTGCCTACACAAACATCGAAGTAAACAAATATACCAGAGCATTCAGTTTTAAAAACAAACTAATCTCTTTTTCCGAAAGGTTTATGCTCTTTGGTCATTTTCTGCTGGTTATAATACTTATCGGCCTTACATTTGGCGCAATCGTATTTCTGGGACTTGAAACATACCACCATTATCTAAACCAGCCCCAGGATATTATTATATATGCACTCGGCTCATTATTAATTTTATGGGTTTTGATTGAACTTTTACATACGGAAATACAATCTATAAAAGGTGGCAAGTTAAAGATAAGCATATTCTTGGGGGTTGCACTTATTGCTTTTGTGAGAGAAGTTCTAATAATAAAATTGCAACATAAAGAGACAGGGATGCAGATGTATACGGCAATTGCCGCAATTTTGGTACTTGGAATCGTATATTTTATCACGGCACTGATAGAAAAAAATGAAACAAAAAGGAGATATAAATGATTGTTGGTTTGGCAAAAAAGTTGTTTGGCACATACAACGACAGATACTTGAAAAAATGCATGAGTGTTGTGCAGGAAATTAATAAACTTGAGCAAACACTCGAAAAGATGTCAGATGAGGAGTTAAAAGCACAAAGCAATAAATTCAAGCAAATGCTGAGTGAAGGGATGTCACTTGATGATATTCTTGTTGAAGCTTTTGCAACTGTAAGGGAAACGTCAAAACGGACTCTTTCGATGAGGCATTTCGACGTACAGCTTATCGGTGGTTACGTCCTTCATAAGGGTAAAATTGCCGAAATGAAAACTGGTGAAGGTAAAACACTTGTAGCAACTCTTGCACTCTATCTCAACGCATTAAGCGGCAAAGGGGCTCACCTTGTCACGGTAAATGATTATCTTGCAAGAAGGGACGCAACCTGGATGGGGCCTATTTATCTTTTCCTGGGACTTTCAGTTGGCATTATTCAGCATGAAAAATCCTTTAAAGTGGTATGGGAAGATGAATCAAAATTCAAGACAACAATAGTTGAATGCTCAAGAAAAGAGGCTTATGATGCCGATATAACATACGGTACAAACAATGAGTTTGGTTTTGATTATCTTCGCGACAACATGAAATATGATTTTGGCGATTTTGTTCAAAGAGAATTAAATTATGCAATAGTTGATGAAGTAGACAGCATTCTTATAGATGAAGCAAGGACGCCTCTAATAATAAGTGGCCCCACTGACCAGTCCACTGACAAATATTACATAGTCGACAATGTAGTAAGAAATCTTAAAAAAGATATAGACTATACTCTTGATGAAAAAGAAAAAAATGCAAAACTTACTGATGAGGGGATAAACAAGGTAGAAAAAGCACTCAACGTTGATAATCTTTTTGATGTAAGAAATGTAGACCTGCTTCACTATGTCAACAATGCCCTTAAAGCTCACGCCATCTTCAAAAGGGATGTGGACTACGTTGTTCAAAATGGTCAGATAGTGATTGTAGATGAATTCACCGGAAGGCTTATGCCGGGCCGTAGATACTCTGATGGTCTTCATCAGGCCCTTGAGGCAAAAGAACAGGTCAAGATAGAAAATGAAAACCAGACCCTTGCATCTATCACATTTCAAAATTATTTCAGAATGTATGACAAACTTGCAGGAATGACCGGTACCGCTGCAACTGAAGCACAGGAATTTAGAGAAATCTATGGACTTGACGTCATTGTTATCCCAACCAACAAACCTATGATCAGAAAAGATTATCCTGACCAGATATATAAAACAGCAAAAGAAAAATATGATGCTATCATCAAAGATATAGTCGAAAATCATAAAATCGGCAGGCCTGTGCTTGTTGGAACAGTTTCCATAGAAAAATCGGAACTTTTGAGCAGGTTACTTACAAAAAAGGGGATTCCCCATGAAGTATTGAACGCCAAGCACCATGAAAAGGAAGCGTTAATTGTTGCTAAGGCCGGCGAAAAAGGTGCTGTAACGATTGCCACAAACATGGCTGGCCGTGGTACAGACATCAAGGTCAAGCAGGAAATCCTTGATTTGGGCGGCCTTCACATTATAGGTACCGAAAGACATGAATCAAGAAGGATTGACAACCAGTTAAGAGGTAGAACAGGGCGTCAGGGGGATCCTGGTTCATCAAGATTTTATCTTTCCCTTGAAGATGACCTTTTAAGGATTTTCGGCTCAGAAAAAATCGCATATATAATGGACAAACTTGGTATGCAGGAAGGGGAACCGATAGAACATTCACTTATTACAAAGTCAATCGAAAATGCCCAGAAAAAAGTGGAAGCCATGCACTTTGAAATCCGTAAACATCTTCTTGAATATGACAACGTAATGAATCAACAGCGTAATGTTATTTATTCATTGAGAAAAGATATTCTCCACGGAGAGGATATAGAAAATATTCTGAAAGAAAATATTGAAAATGTAATTGACGGACTTTTTGAAGATTATGTTATAGCCCCCAACATAATCGATGAAGACTCTCTTAAAAAACATGTTGAAGAAATTTTCGGGATAGAATTTTCATTTGATGGTATAAGCAAAAAGAATTCTGAAACATACAGCAGCAGTTTAAAGGAAAAAGTTTTTGAAAAGTTTCAAAACAAAAAAGAAGAACTTGGAGGGCACTTCACAGGATTTTCAAGATTTTTGATGATGAACATTCTCGACAGTAAATGGAAAGAACACCTTTTAAATATGGACCATTTGAGGGACAGCGTAGGGCTAAGGGGTTACGGTCAAAAAGATCCGTTAATAGAATACAAAAAAGAATCCTATACACTTTTTGTCAATATGCTTAACAAAATAAATCTTGAGACGGTAAGATTTCTCTTCCATGTCCAGATAAAGATAGAAGACCAGGAAGAACTTGAATTAAAGAAAAAAGAAACTGAGCTTAAAGAAGAAAGGAGAGATATTTTTGGAAATTCAAATGAGGAAAGTGACAGAAAATCTCCAGTAAGAAGGGATACGCCAAAAGTTGGACGCAACGACCCATGCCCATGCGGTAGTGGGAAAAAATATAAAAAATGCTGTGGAGTTAATGAAAATTAGCAATTTGCACCGGTTAGCAAATAGCCGGTGCTTTTATACCTGCCACAATAAAATGTTTTCTTAACGTGTTATAAATTTCAACATTTTCAAAGCCTGCCAAGGTAAGCTGTTTTGCCACATCATCAACCTCGCATCTGACTTCATATGGCGGCCCTTCGTCCATTTCCTCTTTTTTCCAATCAACTATGAGAATCTTACCACCTGATTTGAGCAGCCTGAAAGACTCTTTTAAAATTGAATCCGGATTTTCAAGTTCGTGATGCAGATTTATCATAACAACAACATCCGCGATTTCACTGTCCAAAGGTACTTTTGTTTCATCTGATTTTAACGGGATTATCTCTGGATACTTTTCAGACAAATTTTCCCTCATCCAATTTATCATATCATCTGACAAATCGCATGCATAAATTCTCTGGCAGGAAAACTCCTTCAATAAAGCTACGCTAAAAAAACCGGTGCCGGCTCCAATATCCACAATTACATCCACACTGCCCAAGCCAACAATATCTCTAATTACATAAGGTGGAATATCTTTTAGTCTTTCAGGATTGTTTAACTTTTGCAGTTTCTTGGGATTAAATTTTTTTGACATTCTGCACCCTAAAATTTAAATTTTTTAATAGCAAAATATTACAAAACTTTTAAGCTGAAAATATAAAATTGGCAACTTGATTTTTTTAAAAAAGGCTTTAGTTTTATTATAAATTTTAAATCCGGAGCTTTTATGTTTACCAGGCGAAACTTTCTCAAAATATCATCACTTGCTGCGGCTTATTTAACTGGATTTGCAAAAAAGGTTTATCCGGACGAATATTCCAATGTTTTTATTGCAGAATCAGAAGATATAAAAAAAGCAGTAAGGCATGCTGTTGATATGGCCGGGGGGATTGCCAGGTATGTCAAAAAAAATGATGTAGTAGCTTTAAAGCCAAATATGGCCTGGGCAAGAGCACCTGAGTATGCAGCCAATACAAACCCCATTGTAGTAGCTGAAGTTGCAAACTTATGTTTTAAGGCAGGAGCAAAAGAGGTGTATATTACCGATAACCCCTGCAATAATCCCCGTTCTGTATTTCTACTTTCAGAGATTCCAAAACATGCCGAAAAAACCGGTGCAAAAGTTTTTATCCCTCAAAAAAGGGATTATAAAGAAATGAAGATAGGAGGACAATTTATCAAAGAGTGGGATGTTTTGGAAGTTTTTAAAAATGTTGACAAAGTGATAAATATCCCTGTTGCAAAGCAACATGGCTCTTCAGTGCTAACATCTTCAATGAAAAACTGGCTTGGTGCAGTGGGCGGTTTCAGAGGGTTTATGCATCAGAATCTTCATGTTGCTATCTATGAACTTGCAGCTTTTTTCAGGCCTGATTTGAATATTATCGACTGCTCGAGAGTACTTTTAAGAAATGGTCCCACCGGTGGAAATCTAAATGATGTAAAAGTCTTAAACAGAATTATTGCAACAGAAGACCAAGCAGCAGGGGACTCTGTCGCTGCAGGATATATCGGTTTTTCCCCGGAATCAATAGAGTATCTTCAAATTGCACAAAGAAAAAAATTTGGGAACATTTCAAAAAGTGCCATAAAAATTTATTATGAAAAAATTTAGACTGTTCAGTCAAATTTTCTTTTTACTACTTTTCTTTTATTTTTTTATCAACACGCTCATAAACAATACCGCTTTTAATAGTGAGTTTGAACTTAAAGAGGGGGTAGTCTATATTTTTGCAAGCGATCCACTTTTGGCAGTTACTGCATTTTTTGCTACAGGCACTCTAAAATGGATTTTTATAATTTCTGCCTTTTTTGTTGTGATGACTCTGATATTTGGAAGAGTATTTTGTGGTTTTGTATGCCCAATGGGAACAATCCTTCACTTTTTCAGCTTTATTGCCAAAAAAATCACATCATTCAATATTAGAACACCGGAATATGACAAAAAAATAACCATAAAGTACTATATTCTATTTACCATAGTATATTTGTCTTTATTTGAAATAAATGTTTCCGGGTATCTGGACCCTTTGGCTTTGTTATTTAAAATCTTAAATATTTTTATTCTCCCAATATTGGAAGTCATTTATAATTTTAACAGCCTCCCCTATGCACTACAGGACATCCTATTTTACAATGTACTTGGCAGAGAGACCATGTACTATGAAGGGGCATGGTTTTTTGGAACGATTTTTACATTATTAATCCTTTTGAATTTTGTAAAAAGTAGATTTTGGTGCAGATACATATGCCCCCTCGGAGCTTTTTACGGAGTCATGGCCAAATATAGCTTTTTCAAAATCAAAACAACAAAATGTACAAATTGCTATTTATGTGATAATAGCTGTTTGGCAGGTGCAAACCCTTCATCTGAGAATTTTAAAAGTAGTGAATGTATGTTGCTATTTAACTGTCTAAATAGCTGCAAAAATGAAGCTGTTTTATATTCAAAAGATTTAAAACCATCTAATCTTGATTTTGGTAGAAGAAAAGTTATCAAATCTCTGGGCCTAAGTACTGCAGCAATTGCAATATTTGCTGTATCCAAGAAGAATCCGGCAAAGAATGAGTACCTCATTAGACCTCCTGGAGCTTTACCGGAAGATGAATTTTTGAAGACCTGCATAAGATGTGGAGCCTGTATGAAGGTTTGTCCTGAAAACTTTCTTGCACCATCTATTGTAGAGGGCGGAATACTGGATTTATTTAGCCCGATAGGTAAGCCGGACTTCGGCTACTGTCTTTATAACTGCAACCTTTGCGGAAAAGCTTGCCCAACAGGAGCTATTAAAAAACTTTCCGTTTCGGAAAAACAAAAATTTGTTATAGGTACGGCATTTATTGATAAAGACAGATGCCTTCCTTATGCTTACAAAATCAATTGCGCCGTATGCGAAGAACATTGCCCGACCACCAAAAAAGCTATCCATTTTGACATTGAAGATTCATTTGATAAAAATGGAGAAAAAATCAAACTAAAAAAACCTGTAATTGATCCTGAAAGCTGCATCGGATGCGGAATATGTCAATTTAAATGCCCTGTTACGGACAAACCTGCGATTTACATTACTTCCATTAAAAATGGCGGTATTCTTACCAATTACATCTATTAATCTTTTCTATTACTGGTAATGGCTTGCCTATAAAATACCCTTGCATATAGTCTATCTTCAGTTCTGCTACCTTTTCTGCAATCTCTTCTGTTTCAATAAACTCAGCTATAGTTTTTATTCCAAACTCCTCAGTCAATATCAACAGCGATCTTACGATAGCAAGGTCTTTGGTGTTGAAAAGCATATTCTTTATGAAGTCTCCTTCAATTTTAACAAAATCGACAGGGAATCTTTTTATATAATCATAAGAAGAAAAACCAGAGCCAAAATCATCAATTGCAAACTTAAACCCTTCCGCCTTAAGGTTTAAGACAAATTTTTCAAGAATTTTTAAGTTTTTCACAGTCTCTCTTTCCGTCAGCTCAAGCACAATATTTTCCGGGTTTATATTATATTTCCTGGTTAAACTAATCAGGTTATCTATATATTCACTTATTACAAGGGATTTTGGTGAAAGGTTTATAAATAGTGTGATATCTTCATTTTCTAACATCTTGAATGTATTTTCAAGCATTAAATAATCAATTTTCAAAATGCTTCCCACCCTTTCTGCAATCTCAATAAACTCATATGCCGAAACAATTTTGTCGCCCAGATCAATCCTACAAAGAACTTCGTACATATTGATTTCTTTATCTG
>JAIHAR010000027.1 GCA_020054865.1 Deferribacteraceae bacterium | reverse complement strand
CAGAACTACCAATTGGCTTGAAAGGTGCTTTAAAGAGCTTAAGGACAATATCAGAATTAGGGGATATTTTCATTCTGAGGATAGTGCTAAAAAGTTTTTATATATGTTTTTCAGTGATAAGAGTTTGAAATATCAGCAGAGAAAATTGAGGTATTCTCATATTATTGAGGAGGCCTTTAATGGATAAAATTAATTCAAGGGTGGTGACTGACACAATTAAATTGACATTACCACATTATCCTTGTTCAACCATCAAGACTTCATCCAAAAAAAAATATCGAATTAACAATAAAAGTAATTAAGATTCTAATTGACAGAAACATTAAAGCAAAAGCACTTATTACTGGAACTTTTGACCCTCATGAAAAATCCACATTAGATTATTTTAATAAGCTCAATTCAATGATAGATGAGCTTGACATCAGGGAACATGCTATTCTATTAGCAAGATACACTTTACCATCAGGTGAAGTTATAGAAAGTGACAGAGTTAAAATAAGAGATTTGTATCATATTGCTGATATGCTTTTTTTGCCAAGTATTCAAGAAGGTTTTGGAATACCTCTACTTGAGGCTGGAATGTTGAAAATTCCGATTGTCTGCTCAGACATCCCACCCTTTAAAGAGATTGCAAACAACTATGCAACCTTTTTTAGATTAGATGAAGATATAGATTCCATCGCTGAGAAGGTAATCAGAGTTTCAGAAAGCACAAAAACAACATGGTTTTTCAGAAAAACTTTAAAGGATTACAGTTGGGATAATATTTTTAAAAATAGTATACTCCCTTTATTCAATAAAATTTATGAACACTGATTTCTTTGAAAGATACAAAAAAAAGAGTTCTTTAGCTGAAGATAACATTTTCAGAGAAGAGTTGGTAATTAAACAATTAATTTGAACATTACTGTAATTGACACCGGAAATATAAGCTAAACTATCTTACCATATCAAAAAGTAACACTTTTTCACACTGAGAATGATTGTATATTATGGAAAGTTTTACAAACCATCTTTTATCTCCCCACAGACACTTGGGTAAAATAAATTCAGTTTCATATAATCCATTGATATTTCTGAAAGTATAGTTAAAATTTCCCATATCCATTTTCATATTTAAAGTTGCTTTTACTTCTGTTAATGTATCTATATCTGTTTTTAAAGTCATTTTTAGTTTATTGAATGGAATTAATGGCCTTGAGATATCCACTGTGAAATTTGCGTCATTGCAGTTGAAATAAACGGCATTTTTTGTAAGGTCGATATCTGGCCTATATGGGACGGCAAATCTTTCTCCCGCCACTAAATTAATTGAAGCAAAAAGTAAAATGAAAAATATTATCACGTTAGCCATACGCCATTGACCATATAGTATTTAACAACATAAAATCCAACAATTAACAGGTAACAAAAAATCATAAAAAAGCTGTTTCTTGCCCAACTTATTTTTGTAGTGTTATCCAGAATATTTTTCAATACAAGCAAACTTGAGCCGTAAAATGTGCCGGTAAGCAGAAGAAAATATATAACATAGCCTATATATCCGTAATCTTTTTGCAAAATACAAAAAGGGCACCTGTGAGTGGGCAGTTCATAGATATAAGTGCTAAAAAAATCTATTAGTGAATAAACCGCGACGATGAGAAAAATTAGGCTTGCAAGTCCATAAAACACGTAATTTTTTGTTTTGAAAAAGATTGCAAGCAGAAGAAATGTTACGACTGTTATCAAAAGTGATAGATTGTCATTCAGATTAAAGAGAAATGAAGAGAAATACTTAACATCCTTTCCAAAAACTGACCCGCAACAGCTTACAATTTTCTCAGGGCTAATGTTGTTGAAAAGATTTATTTCGAGTAAAAATTCCAGAAATATTGCAAAGGAGATTAATATAAGAAATTTATATTTTAACTTTGTATATTTAAAACCATATGTATTCAGGTCAAACTTGTTGATATAAAACCACCAGACAAGCATAAAAAGTACAGCCACTTTTACAATTATAAGATAAGCTCCGTAAGGGGTAGAATTAAGGACACCTACTGCACACATAGCACCCGGGATAGAAGGGGCAAGTGAGTCGAGATAAAACAAAAAGTAAAATAACAAAGGGACTTTAAGAAAAATAAAAAAAGATACTATTGTTGATACGAGAACGTTTCTTTTTTCAAGAGAATATTGAAAACTTGTAGATTTACTAAAGTCAAACTTTTTTATCATTAAATAAGATATTTTTAAGGCAACAACCAAAAAAAATATAAACACAAAATTGATAAAATATATAACAATCTGTTCGGGAGATATAAACTTCATTTTATTGCCTTAATAAGCCCATTTTCCATTAAAACTACTTTGACCCCTTTCATTCTTACGAATATATCATCATGCGTTGCGACAATTAATGTTTTTCCACTTTTATTAATTTTTTCAAAAAATTTTAAAATGCTCATCTTCAGGTTATAATCAAGATTGGCAGTAGGCTCATCTGCAATGATGATTTCCGGATTGTTGATAAGTGCTCTTGCAAGCGCTACTCTCTGCTGTTCACCGCCCGATAATTTGCTGATTTTGGTGTTTGCCAGAGAGTCAATTTCAAGCTGTCTCAACATATCGTAAATATGGTGTTTGTCAAATTTTTTGTTTGCAATGATAACCGGCGGGAGCAAATTTTCATAGACAGTAAGATTTTCTACCAGGTTGAATTTCTGAAATACAAAGCCAATTTTCTCATTTCTGAATATTCCAGCATCTTTTTCCGGTAATTTTGAAATATTTATATTGTTATAGAGCACTTCACCTGATGTTGGTCTGGCAAGCCCTGAGATAATAGATAAAAGTGTGCTCTTGCCACTTCCGCTGGGGCCGTTGATTACAGTAAAAGAGCCCTTTTCTATTGTAAAACTTATTTTGCTCAAAATAATTTTATCATCAAAATGTTTTGTAATATTTTTTATTTCTATCACCTGAAAACCTCATATGTGTCGGTTGTTGCAATTTTGTATGATGGAATCAAAACTGATGCCACGTAAAATGGCACCACAGATATAAAAATAAAGAACATTATCTTTAAATTAAATACGAAAATCAGATTGTATTGCATTTTAAGACTCGAATATCCGCTGAACATATCTATGAATATAGGGGCTTTGAATGTAAACACGTAAAACATGGCTATAAGTATGCCTGCAATAAAGGCATGAAAAGATATTATAAATGACTCGTAAAGTTTCAGTTTCAAAATATCAAAAGTTGTCCAGCCTACAGTTTTGAACACACCTATCTCTGTCTTTTCAGATTCATTAAGTCCGCTTAGTTTGTCTATCACTATTACCATCATTGTAAAAAGGAGTATTCCAAAAAGTGCTATGAAAAAGCCTGTTTTATAACTGAATACATTCTGATAAGAATTTAATACATCTTTTTTGGTTATTGTCCTTACATCTTTTAGTCTATCCCTTATTTTTGCTGCTATTGTGACAATTTCATTCTTGTTATAGACGTTGACCGCAATATCTGTATAAAGATTTTCTTCAAGTCCGAGCAATTTTCTTGCTGCATTTTTTGAGATAATAACTATGTCGTTGTTGAAGATAGCACTCTTTTTATCCAGTTGTTTGTATGGGACAAATTTTATGTACTCGCCATCCGGCTTTCTGAAATAGGCCTCGTTTCGGTATGCAATTTCGTCAAAAAGTTTTGCTATACCATAACCTAAAATCATCCAATCCTCTGTTTCAGTTAATTTTCCAATATCAATATTTGCAAAAGCATCTTCAAGAGATTTTTTATACATAGGTTCAAGCGGGTCAACCCCCACAATGGAAAAGTTTACACTTGCGTAATCAAAATAATAATAACCCCATACTCTTGGCGTAATATCCTTTAAGCCCGGAATATCCAAAATTTTGTCAACATAAGAGTAAGGGACGTATTGCTGCCTGCCACCAATAACTTTTTGAATAACGATGTCAGGCAACTCCTCATGGGTGATAAAAAGCTCTTTTTTTATAGATTCAGTTATGAAAGTAGCGGCGCTGATAAGAAACACAAGAATAGTGAGTATCAAAAAGATGAAGTATGATGTCTTCCTTTTTGCTGTAAGGGTAAGCGCAAATAAAAATATTCTTAATTCTTTAGTTATTTTCATTTAAAATGACCTTTTCGCTCATATAGGAATCTGAAATGTCATACACGAATGACATGGGGAAAACTTCCCTTGATTCCGAGGAGTAATCAAATATGGAGTAAGTGTCTGATAAACTTCTATGCCGTATAAATCTTGCTTCCGTAACAAGAGAAATATCAGGCAGACCAATTAGCTTTACATTTGCTTTGAGACTGCTGACAGCAGTTTCAAATTTGGGCAAATTGATAACAAACAGGGATAGTATAAATAATACATTAAGCAATAAGCAAAATATCAGTACGAAAATTCCACCTTTACTCATCAAGACTCTTTAAGATTTCAAATGTAATTTCATCAAAAGTTAGAATTTTGCTGCCACCATAATCTGCCATAAATGTTTTGGCATCTTCCGGCGACACAAAAGGTATGAGCTCTTTGCCCATTGGCCCATAGATTCTGCTTCCCAAAACATAATATGCCTTTTTTGCGTCTATACTTTTTAGAGTGTAATAATCAGTTACGAGTATTTTGGTAAATGAATTCCTAGTAAATCCTTTCTGGTATTTATCAGGAAAAAAGTAAAACTTCATCATATCCTTGACGCCATCAAAAAGAAAATGCGTGGAATCGGTTTTTATTTCTGCAACCCAGTTTGGGTATTTGTAGACAAACATACCGCATACGGGACATTTATCGTTATGGGTTGCCTGTATTTGCTCTACGTTATTGTTTTCAAATCTTTTTACTTCCCACAAATATAAGGCCACAGCCTGAGCCTTTTTTTCATCAAGTTCACCGCAAAAGTTATTTGCCTTTAAGGCGGCCTTCAACTCGTTTATCTTTTTGTAGTTTTTTAAGTCGATAGGCTTACATACCGAATTGTAAATTTTCTCACCCATGGGGTACATCATCATTTCTTTTTTCTTTTTAAAAAAAACAATGTCAGCATTCAGATTTTCTTTGGCGATTTCAAAGGTGTCATTAAATGTTTTAATTTCTCCGCCATAATCTTTCTTAAAGTTATTTGCGGCAGTTTCAGATGAAAAGGCAATTTTGCTTGTGGTGGTCATTGTACCGGGGATTTTGCTCCCTACTACATAAAATGCCTTAAACGCATCTATGAAATTCTCATTTTCGGCATCTACAACCATTATAGATTGGATATCTTCCTTAATTTTTTCATAATCGAAAACAAGGCATCTGATTGAGCAGTACTGCTTATGGGAGCCATCTTTTAATTTTACGGCATGGTTTGTTTTGTAGAAATTTTTAAGATTCATTCCGCATACGGGGCACCAGTGCCTTTCCTCTCCTTGTTGCAAGAGACTAAAATTTTTTGATGGAGTTTTAGAAAACTCTGCAAAAGAAAATGTGAAAGTGGCAAGAATTATTATTATGCTTGCGAAAATATGCCTCATAACACAACCCCCCTGTTTTGATAAAAAAAGAGCCTTTTGAAGGCTCTATAAAGTAATATCAGTTGGTGTAACAAAAGTCCTTTGTCCAAGCTCTTTGTCAATCATAAAGATTCCATTGCCATTTTCGCCAATAAGCTCTAACTGGTCAAGTATTTCATTTACGCTTGCTTCTTCTTCAACCTGTTCTGACACAAACCACTGTAAAAATGCATTTGTGGCATGATCCTTTTCTTTTAAAGCCACATCGACAAGTTCATTGATGGATTTTGTTATAAACTGTTCGTGTTTAAGTACATCCTTCATGGCCTCAAGAGGGGATGCAAACTTGCTTTTGGGTTTTTCAACAGCCGGAAGCTCCACCTTTTCCCCCTGGTCAAGGATATAGTGGTAAAATTTAAAGAAATGATACATCTCCTCTTTTGCCTGCACATAAAACCAATTTGAAAATCCTTTAAGTCCCTTGCCTGCAGCCCATGCTGACATAGAAAGATATAGATAAGATGATTCTAACTCGTTTTTTAGCTGATTTCTCAGAGCATCAGCAACTTTTTTTGAAATCATAACGCCTCCTTTTTTAAATATATTCTAAATTAAAGTATATTTTTTGTAAAGCCAATGTGCCTAATTATAACACATAATTCAAAATTTTTTAAAGAAAGTTTCCTGTTGATATGTAAAAAATTGGAACTTGTTGTCGTCTTTTACTTTTTTAAGAAAACTTTCACCAAAAAGTTCCACTATGTCTGTTTCGCTTAATGGTCGCATGTGGAGCATTTTTTCGAAAAGCTCCTCTTTATCGTTGTCCTGAATATTTTTTGAGATAAAGTTTTTCACAGGCTCGACTTTCAGCCCTCTTTTCTGAAAGAAAAAGGCTACATCCAGCAACTCTGCATCGCTAAGCCTTTGCACATTTTTATAGGCTGTTGGTCTAAATGCTGTGTTTAGCTGGATTACATCATATTTTAAAGAGCTTATAATGTCAGCAAGTTTTGTCAAATGACTCAGGCTGTCATTTACCCCTTTTATCAGCAATACTTCTACAAAAAGTTTACCTCTATAACTTTTTGAAAAATCCACAAGTCCATTTATCATATTGTGAAAATTTATTTCTTTTGCCGGCTTGTTAATCATTTGAAATGTTTTTGTGTCTGCCGCATCAAGGCTTGGGACAATAATGTCAAAAACCATTGCCTGCTGTCTTACTTTGTTGTCATAGAATAGTGTGGAGTTGGTTAAGAGCGCAATAGGATGATAAACGAAGGTTTTCAGCTTTTTTACGATAACATCAAAAGATTTATTTAATGTTGGCTCGCCCGAACCGGTTATTGTTACCACATCTATATTCTCTTTTATTTTGGAGTATATTTTTTTGACATCTTCAATAATTTCATTTGTGTCATAAAAGTCTTGTCTGCTTACGGTCAGTTTATCTGTTTTGCAGACTTCACAGTAGATGCAGTCAAGGGTGCAGTATTTTCTTGGCACAATATCAACACCTAACGAGACTCCAAGTCTTCTTGACGGTACAGGTCCAAATACAAAGCTCATTTAATAGTCATCCAATATTTCGGCTTCCCTTAGAAGCTCAGTGTTATTTATTATATCTTCCATCTGTCCATCAAATATAATTTTTCCATGTTTTAGCACAACTCCTCTTTTGCAAACTGCTGAGGCAAATTTTAGGTTGTGAGTAGAGATTATTTTCGTGTGGTGAAATTTTTTCAGAATGTTGACAATATCTTTTATCCCCTTGGGGTCAACTTCGGCTGTTGGTTCATCAAAAACAAGGATCTCAGGGCTACATGCAATTACGGAAGCAATACATACCTTCCTTTTCTCTCCTCCTGAAAGCCTGAATGGATGTTTTTGTAAAAGGTGTATTGTGCCTGTATCCTTAAGGGCTAACTCAACAATTGATTTAAGCTGCTCGCCATCAACTCCCAGATTTTTGGGGCCGAAAGCTACATTCTCGTATACGGTGGGCATAAATAGCTGATTGTCAGTATTTTGAAAAACAATTCCCACAGTTTCCCTGATTTTCTTTAGCGTTTTTTTGGTGACGGGGATACCACCAATGTTTATTTCCCCCTTATCACTAAGCAGTGTGCCGTTAAGGTGTTTTAAAAGTGTTGATTTTCCGGCGCCATTTGAGCCAAGAATAGCAACTGATTCCCCATGGGTGATGTACATGTTTATATTTTCCAATGCTATGTTGCCATCAGAATAAGTGAAAGTTAAATCTTTTATATTTACGTAATGATGACTCATTAAAATAACCTCAAGAGCAGAATATAACAAATAGACAGGAATAAAAAAAGAAAATCTTTTAATTTAAATCTGGTATCGGCGTTCAGATTTTGGAGGTTAAAACCACGAGAAAGCATTGAGTAGTAAACATCTTCGCCTCTATATATTGCCCTTGCAAAAAATGAAGACACTATCTGTTTCATATCTTTCCATTTTATATTCCCCCTATATCCGCCACGCGATTTTATAGACTCTGTTGTGTTGATTATATCTGAAAGAAATAAAAAGATAAACCTATACATCAAGATAATTTGAATCGCCATAAAACCTGGAATTTTCAATTTATAAAGGCCATATGCTATTTCATGCACCGTTGTGCTTGTTATTATTAGAAGAGAAATGGCTGTAGTATTGATGAATTTTATCAGTGTCGTCAACGCTGAGATATATCCGGCATTAATGGAATAATTATAAAATGCAAATATGTTTTTATCCAATATTGGATTGAAAACAACAAAAAGTAATATAAATGGACTTAGGACAACACATATTTTTATGAAAGTGGAATACTTTAGCCTTGACATGTTTATCATTGCAAAAGTGAAAGAGGATAATAGGAGTGTTTTTAAAATATCGTATTTATTTATACTAACAAGTGCAATTAAAAAGGTCAGGAATACAAAAATTTTAGAAGCAGGGTTTATTTTGCCTAAAACGCAACCCTGCTTTGAGAGTGTATCAAAATTAATTAAGTAGTGTAAATTTTTCTCTGCACTTTTCAATTTTTACTTACTTTACTGACAATATATCCAATTGTAGCAGCCACAAAAATTGTAATCATTACACCAACTATTCCTGAAACAGATGTGCCTAATGCGGTTTCTTGTCCGCTAAAATTGTAGTCCGGCAAAATGGATATTTTGGATTGTAATGATAAAGCCATGTCGTGAAGCTTACTGGTGGCTGAGTGGGGCTCGGACTCGTTGCCCAATATTCTAAAAACAGACCATTCAAGGCCATCAGGATTTTCAGACGCAAAAAGTGAGACTATACCGGCTATTATCAACGAAATGCCTGCAATCCCAATATATGGTTTTGGGACTGGAGTATATTTTGTATCGGCAAGGGAGTATGAACTGATAAATTTGAAAGAGCCAACAGTTATGAGACCTTCTACAATTCCAATCAGTACGTGAATGCCCATCATCAAGAAAAACATTTTGGAAAATGGCAGCTCGGAAATACCCGAAAGAGCTGTCTGTATAGATACCATTGCCGCGCCTGCCAGAAGGCTGACAAAAGCTCCAAGCCAAATAAAAAACATATTTTTTTCAGTAAATTTTTTAAAAAGGGGATAAACTATAAAGGCAGGTATAAATCCTATATTAAAAATGTTGCACCCAAGAGCAAGCAGACCTCCGTCAGCAAAAAATAAAGCCTGGACGAGTAAAACGGAAGACATAATCAGAAAAGATGCTTCACTGCCAAGCAAAAGTGCAAGCAAAAATCCACCTGCAAAATGTCCGCTTGAGCCTGTTGCAGGTATTGTAAAATTAACCATTTGTAATGCAAATACAAGTGCCCCCATTACCCCCATAAAAGGGATGATTTTTTCCTCTTCAACCCTTCTTTTAAGTGCTGCAGATGAGTAAGCAGCAGCGCCGGCAGAAACTGCCCAAAAAGTTGAAGCAACAGGCACTGAAATAAGAGCATCGGCCATATGCATAAAAACACCTCCCTATGAGGAATGATTTATATGGGAATTATGACATACAATTTGATAAAATTCAAATGAATTGAATTTGAATCCCATCAATTTTTCTCGAAATTAAGTATACTGAGATTGCACACACTTTATGTAAGTAAATTTATAAAACAGTAGCATGCTGTTTAGTTAAGTTTAACTTTGTATTTTTGTGTGTAATTGTTTTTATTGTTGCACTTTATTTTCAAGTTGGTTATATTAGCAGGGTAGATTTCTAACATCTTCTTGGAGGTTGAAATGCCAAAGGTCGAAATAAACATTGAAAAGTGCAAAGGGTGTGGTTTATGTGTTCAGGTATGCCCGAAGCATATTTTAGAATTTTCAGGGAGATTTAACTCCTCCGGTTATGACTATGTACAGTGTATCGATGAAAGTAAATGTATCGTTTGTAAAAGCTGTGCATTGATGTGCCCTGATATAGTTTTTACTTTATATAAAGAAGAAAAGAAGTAGGGGGACAAAATGGCTGAAAAGGTTTTGATGAAAGGTAATGAGGCGATTGCTGAGGCTGCGGTAAGGGCTGGAGTCAAGGGATATTTTGGCTACCCAATTACTCCCCAGAATGAGGTTACTGCCTATATGTCATACAGAATGCCTGAACTTGGGCGAGCATTTGTGCAGGCTGAAAGTGAAGTTGCGGCAATCAACATGGTTTATGGCGCTGCAGCAACGGGTGAAAGAATTATGACAACATCTTCAAGCCCCGGTATTGCTCTTATGCAGGAAGGGATTTCTTATATGTGTGGTGCTGAAGTGCCTGCGGTTATTGTTAATATAGTAAGGGGTGGTCCAGGTCTTGGAAATATAGGACCAAGCCAATGTGATTACAACCAGTCAACAAGGGGTGGCGGTAACGGGGATTATCATCTTATTGTCAATGCACCCCATACGGTCCAGGAAGCGGTTGATTTGACTTACAATGCCTTTGATGTGGCTGAAAAATACAGGAATCCTGTACTTATTCTTGGAGATGGTGCTATTGGTCAGATGGCTGAGACAGTTGTCTTGCCAGATTTTAAAGAAAAACCTTCAAAAGATGAAGGCTGGGAATTAAATGGTGCTAAAGGGAGAGAAGCAAGGTCTGTAAAATCGCTGAGATTAGCTGAAGGGGAGCTTAAAAAGCATAACTGGCATCTTCATGAAAAGTTTCTGGAGATTGAAAAAAATGAAACGAAATATGAGATTTTTGGGGATGATTTTGAATATCTGATTGTTGCTTTTGGTACTGCTGCAAGGGTTGCCAAAACTGTGGTTAGGCAGCTTGAAACAAATGGTATCAAGGCAGGACTTTTTAGACCTATTACCGTTTCACCTTTCCCTTATGAATCTTTAAAAGAGGCTTCGAAAAAGGCTAAAAAGATTTTGGTGGCTGAAATGAATACAGGGCAAATGCTTTTTGACGTAAGATTGTCTGTTCAAAATGACGAAAAGATAGAGTTTTTGGGAAAACCTGGAGGAGAAGTATTTTCTCCAAAAGATATTTATGAAAAGGCTATTCAAATATTTCAAAAGTGAGGGCTGCTATGAAGGTAATGTTTGAAAAAACTGAAAGCATGACAGATGCTAAAAGCATATATTGTCCTGGCTGCAACCATGGCCTGATTCACAGACTTGTGGCAGAGGCTATTGATAAGCTTGGTGTCAGAGAAAAGACATATGGCGTAGCACCTGTTGGTTGCTCTGTTCTATTATATGATTACTTCAATTTTGATGTTGTGGAGGCTCCCCATGGAAGGGCACCTGCTCTTGCTACCGGTGCAAAAAGGGTAAGACCTGATATGGTGGTTTTTACATATCAGGGGGATGGAGACCTTGCATCAATTGGTATGAGCGAAATCATTCATGCAGCAGGGCGAGGTGAAAATATTACTGTGATTTTTGTTAATAACGCAAATTACGGTATGACAGGAGGTCAGATGGCTCCAACGACCCTCCTAGGACAAAAAACTACCACGACTCCTATGGGTAGAGATACAAAATCACATGGTTTTCCTTTTAGAATGGCAGAGCTTATCGGTAGTCTTCCGGCGGTTGCTTATTCCACGAGGGTTAAGGTTACCGATCCTAAAAATGTGATGAAGGCATCCAAAGCGATTTTGAAAGCATTTGAAAATCAAGTAAACGATATAGGGTTTTCTTTTGTTGAAGTACTTTCCACCTGTCCTACAAACTGGGGTATGACTCCTGTAAATGCGCTGAAATTTGTTGACGAACAGATGGAAAGTTATTTCCCGCTTGAGACATTCAAGGATATTCAGAGGGGTGAATAATGTACTTTGATTGTGTGATGGCTGGATTTGGTGGTCAGGGGATACTGAGCGCAGGGATGATACTTGCACATATGGCAGTAAGCCAGGATCTAAATGTTACGTGGTTTCCTTCTTACGGCGCTGAGCAAAGGGGCGGGACAGCAAACTGTGCAGTAGTTATTTCTGATGAGGAGATTGGTTCTCCGGTAATTCCAAATCCAAAATATGGATTTATAATGAATTATCCGTCTTTGGTTAAATTCAAGCCAAGATTTGAAAAAGGGGCAAGTGTAGTAGTGGATACTTCCCTTGTGGATAAAAAAGAGTGCGATAGGAGTGATGTCACATTTTATGGGATAAATGCTTCTGAAATAGCACAGAAAATAGGTAACACAAAAGTAGCTAATATGGTTATGATTGGAGCACTTTTGAAGATTTCGGGGTTGTTTGCCATTGAAACTGCAAACGAGGCACTGGTGCACGCAATACCAAAAAAGTATCACAGTATGCTGGAAATAAACAGAAAAGCCTTGAGTGAGGGTTTTGAAAAAGTAGCAAGAATATGATATACAAAAGGATTATAGTCAAAGGTATAGTTCAGGGTGTGGGCTTCAGGGCATTTATATACAGAAATGCCCTGAAACTGCCAACCTTAAAGGGTTACGTAAAAAATCTTCCTGATGGTTCAGTTGAGATTATCTGCAGAGGTGAAAAAAAGGAAGTAGATGAACTTATCACCGCTGCTAAAAGAGGTCCATTGGGTAGCAGGGTTGATTCCGTGGAAATTACCGAAATAGAAGTTGAAAAAGATATTGAAGGATTTTCAGTAGCCCACTAAAAGCATTCCTTTGGGTAATTGGTAACACTATTATAGCTGTGAAGTTTAAGTGTACTAAAAAAACTAAAAAACACTTGATTTTATTGTGTGTTGTGTTTATACAATACAATTTCAGAGTGGCAGAGGATATCAGTGGCCTGATGGGTGCTCTGCAATAGGAGCTGTGTGAACCCCGCCAGGCCCGGAAGGGAGCAACGGTAGCATGGTTTCCTATGTGCCGGAGTTTACCTGTCGGGCCTCTGGTATTTTCCTGGCAATTTATTATTAGACTTGAGGTAAAAGTATGCTAACTAAAATGAGGAATCAGAGAAAAGTTTTAAGCTTTTTTTTATGGCTTGTAATTGCTTCGTTTATAGGGACTATTTTCCTCGTATGGGGGATGGGCGGCAAAACAGGTTCAACAAATTATGCCATCAAAGTAAATAATTATAAGATTTCTTACAGAGAATATCAAAATGCGTATGAGAATACTGCAAATACGTTAAGACAAATTTTTGGCGATCAGGCAAATAATATTCCGCAATTTAAAGATTTGGGCAAAACTGTTGTCAATGATTTGATAAGCAAATATTTACTGATTGAAGAAGCAAAAAAGAATGGTGTATTTGTTTCAGATTCAGAGGTGCTTGCCCAGATTGCTTCAACAAAATCTTTCCAGAATAACGGAAAATTTGACCAGCAAAGATATGTTCAGGTCTTAAACTTAAATGGTATAAGCCCTGAAGCATATGAAGAGTCTTTGAGAGAAAGTATGCTTGTCAGCAAAATGGAAAACCTCATAAGAAATTCAGTTGCAATTACCGATGAAGAGATTGAAAAAGAATACAATTATAGAAACAGTAGTGCAGTTATCAAATATCTGAGTTTAAATCCTTCCAAGTTTAAGAGTGATGTGGAAATCACGGAGGATGCAGTAAAAAAATATTATGAAGATAATAAAGAGCTCTACAGGGTGCCTGAAAAAATAAAAGTAAAGTATGTGGTATTTGACGAAGGCAATTTTAAGGCAGATGTGAAGGTAAGTGATCAGGAGGTTGAAAACTATTTTCTTCAACATAAAGATGAATTTCATCAAAAAGAACAGGTAGAGGCAAGACACATACTGGTCAGGGTAAAAGATTTTGATAACAAGACTGAAAATGACCTGGCGCTGAAAAAAATAAACGAAGCTTTAAAAGAGGTTGAAAAAGGCAAACCTTTTGCAGAAGTGGCCAAAAAGTTTTCTGAGGATTCAACAGCGGCAAATGGCGGCTATCTTGGATTTTTTGAAAAGGGGGTAATGGTCAAGGAATTTGAAGAAGCAGCATTCTCTCTTAAACCTGGTGAAGCAAGCAAGGTGGTTAAATCACCATTTGGTTATCATGTTATTAAAGTTGAGAAAAAACTTGAAGAAAAAGACCTGGCACTTGATGAAGTCAAACAGCAGATTATTGAAAAGATTACCAAAGAAAAAGAAAAAGCCGGATTTAAGGCCTATGTCTTTGATACATACAGAGAGATTCTCAATGAGGCAAATATAACTGCATATCTGAAAAAAAATCCTGGCAAATTGCAGGTTTATGAAACCGATTATTTCAGCGAAGATGAAAAGGTAGCCCCTTTTTCAGAGCAGGGCGTGGTTAAAAATGCCCTTTTCAGACTGGATATTGCGGAGATAAGTTCTGTTCAGGATATTAATGGGAAAAAGTACATTTTTGAAGTAACGGACAAAAAAGATTCATATATCCCACAGCTTGACAACATTAAAGAGAATGTTAAAAATGATTATCTTGAAAGCAAGGCGCTTGAGCTTGCAAAAAATAAACTTGATGAAGAGCTACAAAAGGCTTCATCAATTGATGAATTATCCAAAATGTTCAAAGTATCTGTTACTATTACCCCTTCATTTAAAAGACTTGAGCCGGTTCCAGACCTTGGTTCAGATAGCGATATGATAAATGATATTTTTAAAGCAAAAAAAGGTGTTTTAAAGAAGGTATATACCCTTAATGACAGGCCTTACGCAATTGAGGTGGTTGAAGTTAAAAAGCCTGATATTGGTGGTCTTGCGTCTGAGAAGGAAGCTCTTCAAGGATTTCTTTTGACTATAAAGCAGGAAGAAGTTTTAAAAGGATACATCGAAAATCTGAAAAACGAAGCAGAAATTTACATAGATCCAAATCTCAACAATTAAAAAGACGATAAAACAGACATGAATTGCGGGGCTAATCCCCGCTCTTTTTGTTGAAATTAAGTTTACTTACAACCCCTTTCCCAAGATCGCCGATAAGCATTTTTCTTGTTGTTCGGGCATTTTCCATTGTTTTTTTGCCGCTTGGGTCGTATTTGACAAATTGGCCAAAGCCGCTTTGGACAGACTTGGAAGCGAAATTGAAGGCCTTTTCCTGGTAATTTTTGCATTTTTCAACAAAATCTGGGTCACTGCTCTTTCTGATATTGTGGGATATCTTGCCTATGTTTAATGTGTATTGGTAGCTAAGGCCAAATTTTATATATTTTATCTGCCTTGAAAAGTATTTTTCATCGATATTTTTGACTCTTATAAAAAGGCTGCCAAGAGTAGAAGCATTGTCCAGAAGATAAAATAGTGATGGCTTGAAAAGTTTGTCAGTCAAAGCCTCTTCGGCACTTTCGGTAAGGAAATGGGCAAAGAGTTTTTTATCGCTCCTTGAAAGATAGTATTCCGGGACAAGATAATTGTGGGCTACAATATCTGCTGAAAGATGAGCCGCATAACCGTAGGCAAATGATTTTTCCGAGTCTTTATCAGCAGCAGAAAAAAGGGCTGAAACCGTTTGCCAGGAATGAGTATTAAGGGATTTTTTTAAAGCGGAATAGTTTTTAAATAGATTGAAAAAATCGGGGAATATATTTCCGAGCAAAAAGTGTGCAGGATAGTTGTTAATAATGTGAAAAGTCGTATTTTCCAAGATCTTTAGACCGATACTGATGTGTGTTTCAAAACCCCATGCATATGCGGTGTCCGCAAAAAAAACATTTAAAACAATTATTATAATCGCCAGATTCATATGTACATATTAATACCTTTAATGTATAAAGAAAAGGGGATTTTAAATATCTTTTGTAGTGCAGGCAGTTATGCAGACTAATGGCTTAAAGTCCTTGAATTTAAATTTAAATTGAATAAAAAAGATACAAAAAGAAGGGAGATATATGAAATACACACCGTTATTTTCATTTATCGGAAGCTCTGGAAGCGGAAAAACAACATTTATAGAAAAACTTATAAAAGAGCTTAAGTCAAGAGGGATAAAGCTCGGTGTTATCAAACATGATGCCCATAAGTTTGAAATAGACAAGCCAGGCAAAGACTCTTACAGGTTTAAGCATGCCGGAGCTGATATGGTAGCCATATCTTCCTCTGAAAAAATGGCAATTGTCAAAAGCTTTTCGGAAGATGAAGAGAGTCTTGAAGAGATAGTTTTAAATTATTTCAAAGATGTGGATTTGGTTATTACTGAAGGTTATAAACAGAGCAGGCTGCCCAAAATTGAAATTTTTAGAGAAGTTGTTGGTAAACCTTTTCTGTCGGCGGATAAACCTGAGCTAATTGGCGTTATAACAGATAGTGTAAATATTCCAAGAAACGATGTGAGAAAATTTGGGTTTGAAGATGTGAAACAAGTGGCTGATTTTCTGGTGGCTCAAGCAGACCTTTTTATGCCGGAAATCGAAATAACGGGGGTAAGTGAGCCTCTTCTTGAGAAAAGTATTAAAAAGCTTTTACAGGCATACAGATTTTTAAAAAGATATAAAAAAGTTAAAATAAAGATTGAGATAGAGGAATAATGAAAGAATTTGTTCATTTACATTTACACAGCCAGTACTCCCTTCTTGATGGGGCAATTTTAATACCTGATTTGATGGATAAATTAAAAGAACAAAAGGCTAAAGCATGTGCAATAACCGACCATGGTACTATGCATGGGATAGTAGACTTTTACAAACAATGTATAAAAAAGGAAATCAAGCCAATTATCGGTTGTGAGGTATATGTTGCGCCTGATGACAGAAGGAATAGAGAGTATTCATCAGGTGAAGATAAGAATTACCATCTTATTCTTCTTGCAAAAAACAACAAAGGGCTTCAAAATCTTCAACACCTTGTCTCCATTGCACAATTGGAAGGATTTTATTATAAGCCGAGGATAGATAAAGAGATTTTGTCCCAATATTCAGAAGGGCTTATAGGATTGTCCGCATGTCTTGCGGGGGAACCACCAAGACATATTGTCAGGGGTGATTATCAGAAGGCGATAGCTTCTGCGAAACAGTATGAAGAGATTTTAGGGAAAGGGAATTATTATCTGGAGTTGCAGGATAACGGTATTGAAGAGCAGAAAATTGTCAACAATCAGCTGATAAATATTTCAAGAAACGAGGATATTCCTCTCGTTGCAACTAACGATTGCCATTATCTCAACCTTGGGGATCATACTTCTCACCAGATTTTGATGTGTATCCAGATGCAGGCGACCATTAGCAGTAAAAACAAACTGGAATTTCACTCAGACAGACTATATGTAAAATCTCCCGAGGAGATGTGGAGATCATTTGACAATTGCAGTGAAGCTCTTGTCAATACAGTAAAAATAGCTGAAATGTGCAATGTAAATATGGAATTTGGCAATGTACATCTTCCTGTTTTTGAGGTGCCGGAAGGCTATACTCCTGAAACATATTTTGAACATGTGGCAAGGCAGGGATTGCATAAGAAAATTTCCCATTTTTCCGTTGAGAAGCAAAAAATTTATTATGCAAGGCTGGAGTTTGAAATCGAAATTATAAAACTTAAAGGGTATGCAAGTTATTATCTGATAGTTTGGGATTTTATAAACTTTGCCAAAAACAACAATATCCCTGTTGGACCAGGCAGAGGTTCGGGTGCTGGCTCTTTGGCAGCTTATGCTATGGGCATTACCGATATCGACCCGATAAGGTTTAATCTGCTTTTTGAGAGATTTTTAAATCCTGAAAGAAAAAGCATGCCTGACTTTGATATTGATTTCTGCAAAAACAAAAGAGAGCAAGTTATTAATTATGTTATTGAAAAATATGGAAAGGATAGGGTAGCCCAGATAGTTACATTTGGTCAGCTTCTTGCAAGGGGTGTAATCAGAGATGTAGGCAGGGTTTTGGAAATTCCTCTGAAAACTGTCGATAAAATTGCAAAACTAATACCGGAATCACCGGGTATGACCCTTAAAAAGGCACTGTCGTCTGACCCTACAATAGAGCAGGAGATAGAAAATATTCCGTCCGGCAAAGAACTTTTGACCCACGCAAAGAAGCTTGAAGGGCTATTGAGACAGACGGGTATGCATGCAGCCGGAGTTGTAATATCTGATAAACCCATAATCAATTATGTCCCCCTGTGCAGAGGGCAAAATAACGAAGTGGTTACACAATTCGAAAAAAATACCCTTGAGGAGATTGGGCTTGTAAAGTTTGATTTTCTTGGCCTTAAAAACCTTACGGTTATAGATTATGCTGTAAATAAAATAAGAGAAAAAGAAAAAGATTTTGATATAAAGGATATCCCCCTTGATGACAGTTTAACATTTGAGCTTTTGTCAAATGGCTATACTACCGGGGTATTTCAGCTTGAAAGTCCCGGGATGAAAAATCTTTTGAAAAAACTGAAACCTTCTACTTTTGAAGATATTGTGGCTGTTGTCGCTTTATACAGACCTGGACCTATGGGTAGCGGTATGCTGGATGATTTTGTAAAAAGAAAACATAAGGAGCAAGAGATTACATATTTTATTCCTGAGCTTGAGGAGATACTGAGAGATACTTACGGCATTATTGTGTATCAGGAGCAGGTAATGCAGATTGCTCAGGTAATAGCCGGATATTCTCTTGGCAGTGCCGATTTGCTAAGACGGGCAATGGGTAAAAAGAAGCCTGAAGAGATGCAAAAACATAAAGAAATATTTTTATATGGAGATGAAAAATTAAATATACCCGGAGCAAAGAAAAAAGGGTTTGACCTCAAAAAATCAGAAGAGATATTTGATTTAATGGCAAAATTTGCTGAATACGGATTTAACAAAAGCCATTCAGCAGCCTATGCAATGGTTACCTATCAGACAGCATATCTTAAGGCGCATTACCCTATGGAATATATGTCAGCTCTTTTATCCAATGAGGTGGATAAGGGGGATAAGGTAGTTGTTTTTATCGAAGAGTGCAAAAGAATGGGGATTAAGGTATTGCCCCCTGATATCAATGAAAGTTATAAGGATTTTACAATAGATGAACACTCCATAAGGTTTGGGCTTGGGGCAATTAAAAATGTAGGAAGCGGGGCTATAGACATAATTGTTGAAGAGCGGGAAAATAACGGACAGTATAAAAACATATCTGATTTATGCAAAAGGATAGATTTAAGGCAGGTAAACAGAAAGGTTCTCGAGTCGCTTATTAAGGCAGGCGCGCTTGATTGTTTTGGTAAAAAGAGAAGTCAGTTGCTGAATGTGCTGGATGATGTATTGAGCAACAGCCAGAAACACCAGAAAATAGCTATGCAAGGTATCGTTACTGTCTTTGATTTGCTGAGTGATATGCATGAGGAAGAAAACAATACAGATGATATAGATTACCCGGATATTGATGAGATACCGGAAAGTGAGCTTTTGAAGCATGAAAAAGAGGTATTGGGATTTTATGTTTCAAGCCACCCTCTTTCAAAATATCAGTATCTGCTGGGATTAATGACCATAAATTTATCTCAGCTTGAGGAAATGCAACACGATAGTCAGGTTACAATTGGTGGCATTGTTAAAGATGTCAAATATCATTTGACAAAGTCCCAGGAGAAGATGGCCTTTATTACAGTTGAAGATCTTGAAGGTGTTTGCGATGTCGTAATATTTCCAAAACTTTTTGCGCAGAATGTAAGACATATTGAAGAAGATAAAATTATAATTGTAAAGGGGAGATATAATATAAACGAAGATAGAAAATCTGTTGTGGCAGAAGAGATTTACGATATTGCTGAAGCTCTGGAGAAGCTTACGGAATATATAGTTATAAAAATTAATCCTGTTGGTATGACAAAGGAGAAGGTAGCTGAAATAAAACAAGCGGTTACCATTAATAAGGGAGGTATACCGTTAAAATTTGCAATAAAAAGAGAAGATAAGTATGAAGTGATTTTAAGCGCATCAGAAAGCTTTCATGTGAAACCGAAAGTGTCCCTTTTCAAACAGATAGAAGATTTTATAGGCGAAGATAAAATAGAATTTGTCATAAAGAAGGATTAAATGAAGGTAGTGCTAACAATAGGTGGGTCAGACCCAATAGCTGGAGCCGGCATACAGGCAGATATCAAAACAATTTCTGCCCTCAAGTGTTATGGTTGCACTGTGATTACATCGATCACTTCACAAAATACAAGAAAAGTGACAGATGTATATGACCTGCCTGCAAAAGTGGTAAAATCTCAGTTTGAAGCTGTAGCAGAAGAGTTTTATATAAGTGCAGTAAAGATAGGTATGCTGTCAAATGCCGAAATTATCAACACTGTTGCTGAGATGCTTGAGAGATATAAAATCAAAAACATTGTGGTTGACCCGGTAATGGTATCAAGCAGTGGCAAAAAGCTATTAAATGACGATGCTATTGATGAATTGAAAAAGTTGATAAGCTTTAGTACATTGGTTACACCAAACAAACAGGAGTGCGAGGTACTGCTTAAAACCGTGTTTAAAGATAAAAGCAGTATTCTTGACCAAATAGATAAAATTAAGGGGATGAAAACTGAAAGTATTCTCATAAAAGGTGGACACTTTGAAGGCAATAGCGCAACAGATATTTTGATATGCGGGGAGAATGTTGTTGAATTTACTGCTGAAAAACTTCAGATAACAGATGTACATGGGACGGGATGCACCCTGTCTTCGGCCATTGCATGCAATCTCGCAAAAGGGTATGATGTGATTACTGCGGTAAGATATGCAAAGGAGTACATTTTTGGTGCCATAAAAAGCTCAATAAGGTTCAATGATAAAAATAGGCAGAGCCTTATCAACCACTTTTATGCCGGGGATAAGTAGCGTTAACTTTTAAATGGGGCGATTTTGCTTGAAAAAGTTACTTCATTAATATATTAATGAAGGATTTTGTTAATTTGTAGATAGGAGGAAATTATGAGAATAGCGGTAGTGGGAACAGGGTATGTCGGTCTAGTTACTGGTGCCTGTCTTGCTGAATTTGGGATGTTTGTTACCTGTGTGGATATTGATGAGAAAAAAATAGAAAATCTAAAAAAAGGGATTATCCCTATTTATGAGCCAGGTCTTGATGAAATAGTTGAGAAAAATTATAAGGCTGGAAGACTTAATTTCACAACAGATATTGCCGAAGCTGTTAAAAATAATCTTGTAATCTTTATTGCCGTTGGGACACCTCCAAAAGATGATGGGAGTGCTGATCTTAAATATGTTGAACAGGTGGCAAGGGATATAGCCGAAAATATGAACGGCTACAAAGTGATAGTGGATAAAAGTACAGTTCCGGTAGGTACCGGGCAGAAAGTTAAGCAGATTATTAAGTCTGTAGTAGGGGATAGATACAGGTTTGATGTGGTAAGCAATCCGGAGTTTTTAAGAGAGGGGGCAGCGGTAAACGACTTTATGAGGCCAGACAGAATAGTTATCGGCGCTGAGAGCGATGAAGCTGTCGCTATAATGAAAGATATTTATAGCGCCCATTATCTTGGAGAAGCACCTTTTGTGGTGACAAATATTGAGACAGCCGAGATGATAAAGTACGCTTCCAATGCTTTTCTTGCACTAAAGATTACCTACATAAATGAAATTGCAAATCTTTGTGATCTTGTAGGAGCTGATGTTCATAAGGTTGCCAAAGCTATGGGGATGGATGGACGAATAAGCCCAAAGTTTTTACATCCGGGTCCAGGTTATGGTGGTTCATGTTTTCCTAAAGATACAAGTGCAATTGCCCATCTTGCAAGGGAAAAGGGGTATGAATTCAAGACCATAGAGACAGTTGTAAGGGTGAATGAAGAGCAGAAGCTCAGGATGGTAAATAAGATTGCAACACTTCTTGGACTTGATATAAACAAATCTGATGCTTTTGCCGGGAAAGTGATAGCGATACTTGGGCTTTCATTTAAGCCCAATACAGACGATATGAGAGACTCTCCATCTATTGTGATTATTGAAAAGCTTCTGGAAAAAGGTGCAAAGATAAAGGCATTTGACCCGATTGCTGCAGATAACGCAAAGAAGATTTTTTCTGACAGGATAGAATATTCAGAAGATGAATATAGTGCCTGCGAAAATGCTGATTGCCTTGTGATAGTTACAGAGTGGAATCAGTTTAGAAAACTTGATATGGAAAGAATAAAGTCGCAACTTAAGTCCCCCAATTTGGCGGATTTGAGAAATATATATGAACCTTCAAAGATGAAAAGTCTCGGATTTAATTATACGTGTGTGGGAAGGCCTTTATAAATATGGACAGAAAGTTTATAAGAAATTTTTCAATTATTGCTCATATTGACCATGGTAAATCAACAATAGCAGACAGACTGATTGAATATACCGGAGCAATTGACAAAAGAGAGATGAAATCTCAGCTTCTTGACTCAATGGATATTGAGAGAGAACGTGGGATTACAATTAAGGCGCAGACGGTGAGGCTTTATTATAAAGCCGATGATGGCAACATATATCAGTTAAACCTTATAGATACACCTGGACATGTGGATTTTACTTATGAAGTTTCGCGAAGTCTTGCGGCCTGTGAAGGGGCTTTGTTGGTGGTGGATGCTTCCCAGGGGGTTGAAGCACAGACAATTGCAAATGTTTACATGGCAATAGAGCAAAACCTGGAGCTTATACCTGTTATAAATAAAATTGACCTGCCAAGTGCCGATTTTGAAAGGGTGAAAGCAGAGATAGAGGAGATAATAGGTATAGATGCTTCTCATGCAATTCCAGCAAGTGCAAAAGAGGGAATAGGGACAAAGGAGATACTGGAAAGTATAGTTAAATTTATTCCATATCCTGCAGGAGAGCCCGAAAAACCACTAAAAGCGGTAATCTTTGACTCTTGGTATGATTCGTATCAGGGGGTTGTAGTTTTGATAAGGGTTATTGATGGTGCTATTTCCAGAGGGGATAAAGTAAAGTTTATGGCAACCGGAAAAGAGTATGATGTGGATAGTATAGGTGTTTTTACACCCAAAGATGTAAAGGTTGATATGTTGTCTGCAGGAGAGGTTGGCTATATTATTACAGGTGTCAAAGAACTGAAAGATGTAAAAATCGGTGACACGGTTACACACTCCAAGAACCCTACTGATAAACCCTTCCCGGGGTTTAAAAATGTAAAGCCTGTTGTATTTTGCGGATTTTACCCGGTAGACCCAAAAGATTACGAGGATTTAAGGGATGCTCTTGAAAAACTTATGCTTAATGATTCATCTATAACTTTTGAACCTGAAAACTCCATGGCTCTTGGATTTGGATTTAGATGCGGGTTTTTGGGGCTTCTTCACATGGAAATTATACAGGAGAGGCTTGAGCGGGAATTTGATCTAAATCTTATAACCACAGCACCTACAGTTATTTACAGGGTAACAAAAACAGATGGTTCTGTAGTGGAAGTCGATAATCCGGCAAAGTTGCCGCCGGTAGGTGAGATTGATTTTGTGGAAGAACCGATTATAAATGCCACAATAGTACTCCCCAATGAATATGTTGGCAACGTTATTCAATTGCTGCAACAAAAAAGAGGTATTCAGAAAAATATGCATTATGCTTCGGAAACAAGGGTAATCCTTGAATATGAACTCCCCCTTTCCGAAGTGGTAATAGACTTTTACGACAAATTGAAGTCTGCATCAAAAGGGTATGCTTCCTTTGATTATGAGCATGCAGGCTATAAAGAATCATCCCTTACAAAACTTGACATACTTATAAATGGTGAACCTGTGGATGCGCTCAGTATCATTGTTCATAAAGACCATGCTTATTACAAGGGGAGAGAGCTTGTGGACAAGATGAAAGATGTAATCCCCCGTCAGATGTTTGATATTGCCATTCAGGCTGCAATGGGCAATAAAATAATAGCCAGAAGCACAGTAAAAGCATTCAGAAAAAATGTTACCGCCAAGTGTTATGGTGGTGATATTACAAGAAAGAAAAAGCTTTTGGAAAAACAGAAAGAAGGGAAAAAGAGAATGAGGAAGATAGGAAAGGTGGATGTGCCTCAGGAGGCATTTCTCGCTATTTTGAAAATCGGAGAGGAATAATGGACGATAAACTTCAAAAGAAGAATAAATTTAAGGATACAATTGATTCTATAATAGTTGCATTTGTCATAGCAATGATTATCAGGGCATTTTTTTTGCAAGCGTATAAAATTCCATCCGGCTCAATGTTGAATACCCTTTTGATAGGTGACCACATTTTGGTGAACAAGGCAGCTTATATTTTTACAGAGCCCAAACGGGGAGACATTGTCGTTTTTGAGTATCCTATTGAACCCGAAAAAGATTTTATAAAAAGGGTGATAGGGCTTCCAGGTGATAAAATCAGAATGGAAAACAAAAAGTTATTTATAAACGGTAAATCATATGATGAAAATTATGTAAGATATGAGAGTGATTTTGTATTTAACAGTAAAGAAAACCCAAGAGATAATTTTGATGAGTTTACTGTCCCAAAGGGAAAATATTTTGTAATGGGGGATAATAGAGATTCAAGTTTTGACAGCAGGTACTGGGGTTTTGTGTCGAGGGACATGATAAAAGGGAAGGCGCTTTTAATTTATTGGTCCTGGCAGTTTAGTCCTGAATTTGAGCTGAGGTTGAACAGGATTTTAAAGTTTATTCATTGAAATATTAATGAATTTGATGATATAATTTCTAAAAGGAAATTTTTATGGGGATGATACTTAAGTCGGCAATTACCATTTTTGTGATATACTGCCTGGTTATGGTGGGGCTTCCGTGGGGTAAATTTGCAATTTATAAAAGTGCAGCCGAAAGGATTATGATGAATAATGACAGGTTACCTGCGGACAGGGTTGTTAAGAGTCTGATTGAGGAAGCTGATTCCTTAAAAATACCGGTAAGAAAGGAAAATATAAAATTTATAAGAAACTATGAGGATACAATTACAACCGTAGTAGAATATAAGGAAACGGTAAATTTCCCTTTTTTAAGAAAGCCCATAGTGTTTAATTATAAGATAGAGAAAGAAAGACCTCTAAAAGGAGATGAAGGTGGAAACTAAATACAAAAGGATACTTTTAAAATTAAGCGGCGAAGCATTGATGGGCAAGCAGCAGTTTGGTATTGATGGAGATACGGTTAAATATATCGCCCGTGAAATAAAAAAAGTCCATGAAATTGGAGTAAATATAGGTGTGGTAGTAGGTGGCGGAAACATATTCAGAGGTGTTTCTGAATCTGCGAAGGGGATGGATAGGGTAAGTGCCGATTATATGGGGATGCTTGCTACAGTGATAAACTCACTTGCATTGCAGAACGCCCTTGAAAATATTGGGGTGCCCACAAGAGTTCAGACTGCTATTGAGATGAGGGAAATAGCGGAACCTTTTATAAGAAGGCGTGCGATGAGGCATTTTGAAAAGAACAGAGTGGTGATTTTTGGAGCTGGTACCGGGAATCCTTATTTTACCACGGATACAGCAGCGACATTAAGGGCTTCTGAAATAAATGCAGAGGTAGTACTTAAGGCGACAAAAGTAGACGGTATATATGATGCTGATCCGGTGAAGGAGAAAGATGCAAAAAAGTTTTCCGAAATCACATACCTTGATGTTTTGAACAAAGGCTTGAAAGTAATGGATTCTACTGCGATTAGTATGTGTATGGATAACAAGATTCCAATAATTGTTTTCGATCTGTATGGTGAAGATAATATTTTAAATATAGTTTTGGGTAAACAAATAGGTACATTAGTGGAGGAAAGTCATGATTAATGTTGTAATTGATGAAGCAAAAGAAAAGATGTCAAAATCACTTGATCATTACAAGAATGAACTTAAAGGTATAAGGACAGGCAGGGCATCAGTGGCCATGTTTGAAGGGATTAAGGTTGATTATTATGGGACTTTAACCCCTCTCAATCAGGTTGGAACACTAAGTGCTCCGGAACCAAGACTGATAACTATTCAGCCATGGGAGCCTTCTTTGATACCGGCTATTGAAAAGGCTATTATGTCAAGCAATCTTGGATTTAATCCTTCCAATGACGGCGTTTTGATAAGAATTCCAATTCCTCAGCTCACGGAAGAGAGAAGAAAAGAGATAGTCAAGCTAATAAAAAAGATGGCTGAAGATGCCAAAGTGGTCGTGAGAAATATAAGAAGAGATGCTAACGAGGAGATCAAAAAACTGGAAAAAGATAAGGAAATTTCTGAAGATGATGCGAAAAAGGCCACAGTGAAGATTCAGGAAATTACTGATGAGTTTGTGAAAAAAATTGATGAGGTAACAGCAGCAAAAGAAAAGGATGTGATGGAAATATAATCCATGGATAACGGCTTCCCGGTACATATCGGCATTATAATGGATGGAAATGGCAGATGGGCAAAGCGAAGAGGGCTTCCCAGAGTATTTGGACACAAAGAAGGGGTGAAGGCGGTTAGAAGGATTGTAGCGCATGCAGCTGAAAGAGGGATTAAATATTTGAGCCTTTTTGCCTTTTCCACAGAAAACTGGAACCGGCCGGAAGAAGAGGTCTCTGCCTTGATGAGACTTTTGAATGACTATCTGCAAAAAGAAATCAATACAATTATAGAAAAAGGGATAAGTTTGAAGGTTTCAGGCAGAATCAGCATGTTGCCAAAAGCAACCCAGAAGAAACTTATGGATGCCGTGGAAATTTCCAGAGACAACAAAAGGATGACCTTGAATCTATGCCTGAGTTACGGGGGCAGAGCAGAAATTATTGATGCAGCAGCGCAGATAGCAAAAGATGTTAAAAATGGAATATTGAACATAGAAGATATTGAATCAAAATTTTCTGATTATTTGTACAATCCTGACATACCCAATATAGACCTTTTAATCAGGACAAGTGGGGAGCAGCGCATCAGTAACTTTATGCTTTACAGAGTTGCATACAGTGAACTTTATTTTACTCAGACTCTCTGGCCAGGTTTTTATGAAGATGAATTTGATCTTGCAATTGATGAATATATGACGAGAAGAAGAAGGTTTGGCAAGACAGATGAGCAAATATATGACAAAGGACAAATATGACAAATAAGTCTCAGAGAATAATTACAGCCCTGTTTCTTATCCCTTCATTGATTTTGTTTATTATTTACTCATCAGATATTGTTTTTTTTGTAGGGCTACTGGTTTTTATTTTGGTGGCGACTTATGAATTTTCATTACTGATAGAAAAAGCCGGATATAAAAATCTGAAACTTCCTACACTTATTGGTTCGGTATTGATTCCTTTCAGCTTTTATATAGAAAGAGTCGATGTATTTTTGTTTTCCGTTTTTATAATTTCATTTTTATCACTTACTATAAAGCTTTTCGGGAGCAGACCTCTTGATGATACTTACAGGACTGTGGGATTTACATTTCTAAATGTTTTTTATGTGCCGTTTTATTTTTCCTTTATACAGCTTTTGAAAAACATAAACTATCACTACATTTTTTATCTGCTTGTAATTATCTGGGCAAGCGACTCTTTTGCATATTTTTTTGGGATAAAGTACGGTAAGAGAAGACTTTACGAGCTGATAAGCCCGAAAAAAAGTGTCGAAGGGTTGGTAGCAGGGGTATTAGGCGGTGTTCTGGTAGGATTGTTTTATTCGCTGATTTTTATAAAGATGCCACTATTGCATGTAATTTTAACATCACTTCTTGTAGCATCAGCTGGCGTGGTAGGCGACCTTGTTGAATCAATGTTTAAAAGGAAGGCAAATGTTAAGGATAGTGGCAATATTTTTCCTGGCCACGGAGGGATGCTTGACAGAATAGATTCACTACTTTTTGGTGCACCGGTTTTATATTTTTACATTGAGCTGTTTTTAATATGAAAAAAAAGATTGGCATTGTAGGCTCTACCGGGTCTATTGGAAGACAGGCGGTAGATGTAATATTGAAAAATAAAGATAAATTTGATGTGGTTTTTCTTTC
>JAIHAR010000067.1 GCA_020054865.1 Deferribacteraceae bacterium | reverse complement strand
GTAACAATATTTTTAAATGAAGAAAATATGATTATTGATGCTTTGGGGTATCAAGGTCAATATGTGGCGAAAGTAGGCCGATATATTGACTATTTGCGGGGTAAAATTACTAAAGAGGAATATGAACAATTTCAAAGTAATAACAAGGTTGTTACAAAGAGAAGCGAATTACCAAAGATTAATTTTGTTAAAAGATTAATCGAGGACGGTCAAAAAGATGATGCGGAAAGAAGATTGGCAGAGATTGAAGTTGATGGATTAAATCAGCTTGAAAAACTTAAACTGAGTGAAGTATATATAATGCTTGGAAAGTATGACGATGCAAACAAAATGTTGAATACTATTGCATTTAATATGAATGCAAAATTTTATATTGCCTATGTGCAATATCTGAGTGGGAAATATAATGAATCCCTTGATATTTTGAAAAACATTGAAAATATTTTTCCAAGTAAGGGTAAGTTATACTACTTGTTAGCAAAAAATTATGCAAAATTAGGAAATTACGAAAAAGCCAGCGAATATTATGAGAAAGCGTGTGAAAAAAATATATTTGATTAGTTTATTGCTGTTTTTTGTTTTTACAAAGGCTTATTCCGCAGATTTAACTATTGTATATCCTACAAATAATACCGTTGTATTTAATAGGACCATTCATATAGTAGGATATGTAAAAAAATCTGAAGAGTTTACTATTAAGACTAATAATAAGGTAGAAGAGATTGGTAACTTTAGAAAATTGGCTTCCAAAGATGGAGAAAAATACGTTTTTATGAAAAGTGTAACTTTAGATAAAGATGAGAATGACATACTTATCGACTACAAAGGTTCACAGCAAAATTTGAAAATATTTTTCAAAACTTCTACAGTTGCATATAGGGATAAAGTAAAAAAGAAAACTTTTTTCCATATGGATGAAAATAAGACTTTATGTGTGAGTTGTCATAGCTTTGAGAAGTCGTCCGATTGTATGAAATGCCATAAAGAAAAAACTAAGACAAAGTTTGTACACGGCCCTGTTGCTGCAATACAATGTTTTCAGTGCCACGATAAAAATAACTATTTTACCCCTACGCAACCGGTTTCTACAAAGTGTTTGCAGTGCCATCAGGAATTTCAGTCGGCAATGTTTGAGGCCAAGTTTGCCCACGGTCCGACAGTAGCCGGCTATTGTAACATTTGCCATGACCCTCACGGATCAGAGTTGAAATTTCTTTTAAATGATAAAATTAATGGGATATGTAATAACTGTCATACCGATAAAAAGTCAGGTGTTCATGTACTTGCTAATTTTAATTCCAATGCGCACCCTACTTCCGATAAAATCATTCGAAGCACGGGGGAAGAATTATCATGTGTGTCGTGTCACAACCCTCATTACGGTAAATCCAAGCAGTTATTTCAACAGGATGTAACGGATTTTATGGAATTGTGTTTAAAATGTCATAATGATAAATTGTAGGAGTTGGGATATGAGGAAATTATTTTTTATTTTTATTGTATTTGTTATATTTGGCTGTGCTTCTAAACCTCCGAAATTTGTATTGGATGAGTATGTATGGCCAAAAGAGTCAGCAAATCCAAAAATACAGGCTTTGAGAGTTATTACCAATTCTAATGAATTCCCAAAAAAGGAGAGCGGGAAGAGTGCAATCTTAAAAGAATTAGTTGGTGATGTTAATGTTAAGTGGATAGAAAACAGGTCAATCAGAATGGCTACTGACGGGAAAGGTAAAGTTTATATTGCTTCTCCGATTGCCTTTAAGATACAGATTATTGACTTTGTAAAACAGGAGATTAGAGATTTGAATTTTGGCAGTATAATGCCATGTGCCATTGATGTTACTCCCGATGGAAGAATCTTTATTGCTAACAGAGCTTCTGGAAGTATAATGGAAATAAATGAAGATAAAAAGGTCTTATGGTCATATGGTAAGAAAGTTAAAGATGAAGATCTTAAGAAATTTGAAAGTGGCGGAAGTTTTGATTCTACGGGACTTTATAAAGATATAACAGACCTTTATGTTTATGATGGTAAAATATATGTGTCAGATCAGCTGTTTGGTAAAATCGACATACTGACTCTCGATGGCAAGTTTGTAAAGAGTATTGAAAAAGTTCCTGCACCAGTTGCTTTGGCTGTTGAAAATGGCACCGGGAGAATTTTTGCTGTTTCAAAATTTGTCGGTAAGGTTTTTATTTATGATAAAGATGGTAATCTTATAAAAGATTTACTCGAGCCGGGGGATAATTTGTGGGCGCTAAATTTTCCTAACGGAATCGCTTTTGATTCTGAAGGGCACATATATATAGTTGACATCGCTTCAAATGGGTTTAAAATATTTGGTCAGGATGGAACATTTTTATACTATATGGGCGATCAGAAGCCGTCTGTATATTTGGGGGGATTTAACAATCCCAAAGATATAATTATTGATTCAAAGGATAGGATATATGTGCTTGATGCACCGAATAGAAGATTGGTTGTTTTTCAATATTTGAGTGATATATACAAGAAAGCTCGAAAAAATATGACGGTTGAAGAGCCTATGCTTAGGTGGTAGATTGATTAAAAATATAATTGGCAGGTTAGCGTATTTCTTTGACAGGATATCTTTGACACAGAAATTTCTTATTACTACTGTAACTATTGTTTTCGGATTGTTATTCATTATGAACATTATGATTTATCAAGATTTTAAAAACTTTATTATTAAAAGTGAGCAGGAATCTTTTGATGCAAAGTTTAGAAATATATTAGTGAGTAAGACAAGTCTTTATGTATATAGAAATTTATGGAATGAGTATATTGACTTTTCTACACTTTTTAACAGTCTTGATTTTGAACCGGAATTAATTGATATTGTAGTTTATGATAATAAAGGTAAGCGATTAGCTGTGAAAAATTCAAAGCAGTTATTAAGCTTGAATAATGAAAGTGATGGGCTGAAGATAGCTTTAAAAGGGGAAAATTTTTATGAGATTAAACATATAGATAAAGTTGAAAGCGCTCATTATCTCATGAATATAAAAAATGTTGAATATGTACAAGAAATTTATATACCTGTTGTTTTTTCCGGCGAAATAAAAGGGGTAATGGAAGTTTATAAAAATGCTACCAATGTAATACATAATATTAATCATGTCAGAGTGAGGGCTTCCATATTTACTCTTTTAGGTTTTATAGCATATATTTTTATGCTGTATTTGGTCGTGAAAAAAATTGAAGAACGTGAAATTGCTCTTAATGAAAAAGTTAATCAGCTTGAAAAAATTTCACTTCTTGGTCAATTTGCATCTAAAATGGCTCACGAGCTTGGCACGCCTATTCACGTTATTTTGGGCAACGCTGATTTATTGCTT
This sequence comes from Deferribacteraceae bacterium, assembly GCA_020054865.1. Lineage (GTDB taxonomy): Bacteria > Chrysiogenota > Deferribacteres > Deferribacterales > Deferrivibrionaceae > Deferrivibrio. The sequence goes on along the minus strand of JAIHAR010000067.1, from coordinate 3,377 downwards.
GAAATGTATGAAGATGAGTTTGTAAAAGAAAGGGCAGAAAGTATTGTAAGACAGACATCTAAAATGAAGACTATAATCAAAAATTATCTTTATGCCTCAAAAAAACCTGACCCAAATATAGAAGAGTTTAACTTGAAAGTGCTGATAGAGAATTTGATTCAGGATATATCTTTTACAATTTCTGACAATATTAAAATTACTTATTCTACATCAGATTATGACATTGTTTCTGATAGGGGATTTATAGAGCAGATACTTTTTAATTTTATAAAAAATTCAGCTGATAGTATTGGAGCTGATAATGGTCAAATTGAAGTAAAATCTATAATCAAGAAGCCAATCGTGGATATTTCGGTAACAGACAATGGGAAAGGTGTGCCGAAAGAGGTTATTGATAAAATATTTAATCCGTTTTTTTCCACTAAAAAAACCGGCAAAGGTACCGGCCTCGGATTATCCGTTTGTAAAGAGTTGGCAGAGGCTTTAAAGGGTGAAATATACTTTGAATCAAACAATAAAAATACAACTTTTGGGATAAGGATACCGGTTAATTATTATGAAGCTTAAAGTGTTAGTGGTTGATGACGACAAAAACTCAAGAGAAATAATTAAAATGGGGCTTCAAAAAGACTATGATGTTAAAGTCGCTTATGATGGAATACACGCCTACGATATATTAAAAAAGGAAAAATTTGACGTTATAATATGTGACTTTGTTATGAATGAGCTTGACGGACTTGAGCTTCTCAGAAGGATAAAAAGTGAAGGTAACGATGCTATTTTTATATTAATAACTGCCTTTGGTACAAGCGAGCTGACAATAAAGTCAATACAAGAGGGGGCTTATGAATATTTGAGCAAGCCTTTCAAAATTAAAGATTTAAAAAGAATAATTGAAAATTATGAAAAGAGACAAGAGGCTGCAATTTCGGTAGAAAACAATAACAACACAGAAACAGAAAATAAAGACGAAATTATAGCCAATTCTCCTAACTTTGTTCAAGTCTTAAAAGATTTGGCTAAGATAGCTAAAAGTGATATGCCAGTTTTAATTTTGGGTGAAAGTGGAACAGGTAAAGAAGTAATAGCTAACCTAATTCATAAGTATAGTAACAGAAAGAATAATGAGTTTTTTGCCGTAAATTGTAATGCGATTCCGGCTTCTCTTTTGGAATCTGAACTTTTTGGATATGAAAAAGGCTCATTTACAGGCGCAGATAAAGATAAAAAGGGATATTTTGAACTTGCAAACAATGGGACTCTATTTTTAGACGAAATAGGCGATCTTGAGCTTGATATTCAGGTAAAATTATTGAGAGTTTTGCAAGAAAACACTATTAGGAGAGTAGGAGGTAAAAAGGAAATAAAGCTCAATGTAAGGTATGTTTTTGCAACCAATGTAAACCTTGAAAATAAGGTTAAAGATGGGAAGTTTAGAAAAGATTTATATTTTAGATTAAAGGTTGCTGAGATCAAGCTGCCCCCTTTGAGGGAAAGAAAATTGGATATCCTTCCTCTTGCCAATTATTTTCTTAAAAAGTATGCTGAAGGTGATGAAATATTGAAGCTCTCTAAAGAGGCTGAAAAGTGCCTTTTAAAATATGATTTCCCGGGGAATATAAGAGAGCTTGAAAATGTTATCAGAAATGCAATAGTAAAAGCAAAGGATAGCGGTGTTATTTTAAAAACAGACCTCAATCTCTGTCCAATTGACAAGGCAGAGAATGTACTTGTCGATAAGAATGCCTTAATAAAAGCCCTTGATGATTATAATGGCAATAAGGTCAAAGTAGCGGAAGCTTTGGGAATTAGCAGATCTACACTATATAGAATGCTGGACAGGCACGGCATTAAATAGCTTCGGGCAGTTCTCTGTTAAACTGAAAATTAGTATCGATTTGTGTCGTTGTCCAATCTTTTATTGTTAATGTTTCAAATCTGTTTCAAAAGTGTGTCAAAAGTGTACCACCACTGTGTCAAAATATTGTATTTTGTATACAGTTTGTATCAATAATAAGTGATCAATTTTCTGGCAAGCCAAAAAATCTTACAAGTTTGGTATGAAAATAAGTGAACCACCTTTATATAGTGCGATACGTTAGATTATTAAAGTAGGCAATGGTTCATAAAAAAATGACAATTGTTGGCACAGTTAATGCTATAAGTAATTCAACAAATTTGTTTCATAAAACAGACAGGAGGTATTTATGAAAAAACTTTTAATGTTGTTAGCTTTATTGGCTTTACCAACCATGCTTTTTGCAGCGGTTGCGGGGACTGCACACGACTTCTCAAGTGCAGGCAATAAGTACGGTACTACTGCATGTTCAGGTTGTCACAAACCTCACAACGCAGGTACATTAATCCCTTTGTGGAATGATTCAAACGAGCTTGATGATACCACTTATGCTGCGTATTCATCTCCAACAGATGCTTTGAATCAAACACCTGGAAGTACTTTGGGTAATGTTTCACAAGCTTGTATGGCTTGTCACGATGGTATGGTAGAATCTGTAAATGTTGATTTTGCAAGTGCGCAACCAGTAAAAGCAGGCATTACTACAGGTTTGAAATTAGATTATACCAATAATTCAGGTGGCCAGCACCCTGTAGCTATTAAGTATGATGATGCAGGAACTAATACTGCATTGGTAGCTTTAGCAACTGTTAAGTCAGCAGGTTTTAAATTTTATGGGGCTTCTTCTGATACTTTAGAGTGTGCAACTTGTCATGATCCACATGATGATACAAATGGAGACTTTTTAAGGGCATCAAAAACAACACTTTGTCAGACTTGCCATAACAATTAATAGCTTTTTGTGGCGGGGCGAAGTGCCCCGTCTTGATAAGTTATTAACTTAGGGGTACATATGTGTAAAAATAATTTAAAATTGTTTTTATTTGCTTTTTTCTTACTGACTTCTGGATATTTGTATGCTTCAAGCTGTGCAACATATAATTGTCATAGTGCTGATATTAATGGACAGACGAGTCCTCATAACTTCATACGTAGTGATGGGGCTGATGTTAGTCCATGTGCTCCTTGCCATAAGCCTCATAATGCAGGGACTAAAATACCTTTGTGGAACGATGTAAATAAATATGATGATGGTGCGGCATATTCGGCATATACTAGCCCTACCAATACTCTTGATAATATTCAAGACACATCTATTAACCCATCATCAGAAGCCTGTATGGCTTGTCATGATGGGATGTCAGAATCAACTGGATATACTGAGAGTTATTTTGCAAGCCTCAATATGGGTAAATTGGAAATAGACTACAGCAAAGCAAATCATCCAATAGGAATAGAATATGATTATAATAAAGATTCAGGCCTTAGTAGTAATGTAAATAATGGTAAAGTTATTGGC
>JAIHAR010000007.1 GCA_020054865.1 Deferribacteraceae bacterium | reverse complement strand
AGCATCATAAACTTCCCTGTCAACTTTTTTTACAGTTTCATACAAAGACATAGACATCCCCTATTTTATATTATTCCAATACTCTTTAGCCAAAGAATCTATTTTATCAATTCGCCTTTTATGCCTTCCACCTTCAAACTCGTATGACAACCATGTATCTACTATCTCTTTTGCAAGCTCGGGACCAATTATCCTGCCCCCCATTGCAAGTATATTTGCATCATTGTGCAACCTGCTCATTTTGGCAGTATATGAATCCCAGCACAAAGCTGCCCTGATACCAGGAAATTTATTTGCAGAAATGGAAATACCTATCCCTGTACCACACATTATTATTGCCTTATCAACTTCATTTTTTAATATGCCAAGTACTGCTTTTTTTGCATAATCGGGATAGTCTACAGATTCATTGCCATTTGAAGTACCATAGTCAACGATCTCTATACCTTTTTCATTCAAGAAATTTTTGATTGTCTCTTTAAGTTCAAAACCGCCGTGGTCAGATGCCAAACCTATTTTCACATCATACCGCCAAAATTTATTTATGAAGTCTTATAAAAAATAAAACATTCATAGTCAATAAGGAACTTTTTTACCTAATAATTTCTTGGTATTTGCAGCATCCTTTCAATTGATACCACTGCTTTTTTTCTTATCTCTTCTTCAACCGTAATCTTGTATTTGTTTTCCACCAGCGCATCATATATTTTTTTCAGTGTAGTTTTTTTCATATTTTTACATTTAAAAGGGGAATAGGCAAAATAAAATTCCTTGTCAGGATTCTCTTTCCTGAGTCTGTATCCCACCCCGCTTTCAGTACCAATTATAAATTTTTTGGCTTTGCTTTCTTTGCAATAACTGTACACCCCTGAAGTAGAGCATACATGGTCAGCAAGCTCAATGGTGTCAGGAGGACACTCAGGATGCAAAACCACCACAGCATCTGGATGCTCTTTTTTCAACTCTTCTATATCTCTCCTTGTAACTCTTTCGTGTATGGGGCAAAACCCATTCCACAAAATTATTTCCTTATCCACAAATCTTGAAACATAGTGGCCAAGATTTCTGTCAGGCACAAAAATCACTCTGTCAGAGTCAATTGATTTGACAACATTAACAGCATTTGCAGATGTACAACAAATGTCGGACTCTGCCTTCACTTCAGCAGAAGAGTTTACATAACAAACTACAGGTACACCAGGATACTTTTTCTTAAACTCTCTTAAATCCTCAGCCGTTACCATGTCAGCCATAGGACAGCCTGCATCGATTTCCGGAAGAAGAACAGTTTTTTGTGGAGAGAGCATATATGCTGTCTCAGCCATAAAGTGAACACCGGCAAAAACAATAGTTTCCTGCTGCACTTTTGAAGCTTCTATGCTAAGTCCGAGAGAATCACCGGTGAAATCTGCGATTTCCTGAATTTCATCCATCTGGTAATTATGAGCTAAAAGAACAGCATTTTTTTCTTTCAAAAGTTTTTTGATTTCCTTTTTTAAATCCATAATACTATTCCCCATAAATTTTGTAAATTTTTTTAAATTCCACTACCCTTTTTGTGTTTTTATCCAATTTAAAAAACATAGCATTAAATAACATCTTTCCTTTTTTTTCAACATCAAATTTAACAGGCACTGCAGTCAAAAATCTTTCAATAGAATTTTCCTTAACTACACCAATGCAAGAGTCAAGTGCACCGCACATACCAACATCAGTTATATACAAAGTCCCTCCTGGTAGTATTCTGTCGTCATTTGTCTGCACATGTGTATGTGTACCAAGTATTGCCGCAACCTTTCCATCAAAATAATATGCAAATGCATTTTTTTCACTTGTAGCCTCAGCATGAAAATCGACAATAGTTACAAAATCATTTTTTCCCTGCAATATATCATCTAACCTATTAAAAGGGCAATCCGATAAAGGCATAAATATTCTGCCTATTAAATTGACTATCAAAAGTTTTATTCCTTTTATTTCAAACTCAATGTAAGGTTTGCCCGGAGAAGATAATGGAAAGTTGGCAGGTCTGACAAGATTTTCAAATTTTGATACTTCTTCAATAAATTCCTTTTTGTCGTAAATATGATTGCCTGACGTAAATGCATCTATACCGCTACCAGCAAGCTCTTTGTAAACGTTTAATGTGATTCCAAAACCGCTTGCAGAGTTTTCTGCATTTGCAATTACAAAATCAATGTCAAGCTCTCTCTTAATTTCGGAGATGGCCGCTTTTACAACTTTGCGGCCACTTCTACCAACAATGTCACCTATAAACAATATATTTAACGTGCTATTTTGCGTATTCAACAGCTCTTGACTCCCTGATAACATTAACTTTTATATTACCGGGGTAAGTAAGCTCATCCTGAATCTTCTTTGCAATATCTCTTGCAAGAGCTACCAGAGCTTCTTCACTTACAACCTCAGGCTCTACAACAATCCTTACCTCCCTTCCAGCCTGGATGGCATATGTTTTTGAAACACCTTCAAAACTTGATGCAATCTTTTCAAGGTTTTCGAGCCTTTTTATATATGATTCAAGCACTTCCCTTCTTGCGCCAGGTCTTGAGGCAGACATTGCATCGGCTGCCTGTACAAGTACAGATTCAACATACTTAAACTCCTCTTCACCATGGTGGGACAAAATCGCATTTATTACCTGAGGAGCTTCATTGTACTTCTTCATCAAATCTACACCGATTTCAGTATGTGAGCCATCTACTTCATAATCTATCGCCTTACCTATATCATGCAACAACCCCATTCTTTTGGCCATTTTTTCATCTGCACCAATTTCTGCTGCCATAATACCGGCAATCCTTGCCACCTCTATTGAATGACCAAGAACATTCTGGCCGTAGCTTGTCCTGTATTTAAGCCTGCCCACAAGTTTTACTATATCTTTATGAATATCGTGAAGACCCAGATTGTAAACAGCCTCTTCGCCAACCTCAATAATATGCTTTTCAAGTTCATCCTTACTCTTTTCATAAAGCTCTTCGATTCTCGCAGGGTGTATTCTTCCATCAGAAATGAGCTTTTCAAGCGTAAGTTTTGCAATCTCTCTTCTAAATGGATCATAAGATGATAAAATAACCGCTTCAGGGGTATCATCAACAATAATATCCACTCCCGTTACACTTTCAAATGTCCTAATATTCCTGCCCTCTCTTCCGATAATTCTACCTTTCATCTCATCACTTGGCAAATTAACAACAGAAACGGCAATCTCACCAACATAGTCAGAAGCACATCTTTGAATAGAAGTCGCTATAATGCTCCTTGCTTTCTTATCAGCTTCATTCTTCAACTCTTCCTCAATCTCTTTAATCTGCTTTGCAGCATCAACCTTAGCTTCACTCACCATTTGCTGCACCAGCATATTTTTGGCCTCTTCTCTTGTCATTGAAGCAATCCTTTCAATCTCCAAAAGAAGTTTATCTTTCTGACTTTCTAACTCTTCCCTTAACTCTTCATTAGCTTTTATCCTGTCCTCAAGCTCTTTTGCTCTTTTGGAAAGCATTTCCTCCTTTGAATCAATAAGTTCAATTTTCTTATCAAGACTTTCCTCTTTGCTGATAAGTCTTTTTTCCTGCAATTGTAGCTCTTTTCTTCTCTCCTTAGCCTCTTTTTCAAGTTCTTGCTTAGTTTTGTAAATAATCTCTTTTGACTCAATTTTGGCTTCTTTTAATATCTCTTCTGCTTCTCTCTTAGCCCTGCTGATTATATCACTGGACTGTTTGTTTAACCTCTGATTTTCAGCTTCAACCTTTTTTTTCTGAATTATAATCCCGGCAAATAGGCCTATCACAACGCCGGCTACAGACAATAAAATGGTCAGTATCATCAATTCCTCCTGTAAATATTTTTTTCCGTAATTACAACATCCATCGGGATATCAAACTCTTCAACAAATAATTCTTCCACAATTTGAAAGTCGTAAGCAAAACCTACAATGTTTTTGCAAATTAATTTCGGCAAAAACCTGTCGTAATAACCTTTTCCAAAACCAAGTCTGTTACACTTTTTGTCAAAAGCAACCCCCGGAACAACAGCCACATCAAATTCAAAAACATTTTCATAGTTTAAAGGCTCACAAATGCCATAAATGTTTCGCTGAAGGCTACCCAGGTCTTTTACAGCACCAGGCATCAGTTCATTGCCATTCAATTTTGTACTGTAAACACTTTTCCCCTTTCCAATAAGATGATTTGCAAGAGGTAAAGTTTGCACTTCATTGTCAAAACTAAAATATAATATAAATGATTTGTACTTCTCATAATAATTCAAAAACTTATTCACAATCTTCTCGCTTTTTTCGTGAACCTCCTTAAAATCCATTTTTTTTCTTTCACTTAGCATTATCGCTCTCAAATGTCCTTTTTGCTTAGAACTCATTCTCGCCCCAAAGCCTTTTTAACCTGTCCCTGATTTTTATCTCAAATCCATATTCTGAAGGACTATAAAATTTTTCACTGCCTTCAAAATATGTCTGCTTTACAAACTCGCCAGTTTCAAAGGGATATTTGTACCCCTTGGGATTATGGCGAATATTTGCAGGGGGATAGGGGTCATTCTTTTTCAAATACTCTTTAACCCTTTTATAGGCCTCATAGCTTCTGTTACTTTTAGGACAAGAAGCCAGAAATGTAACAGCATGAGCAAGTATTATGTAACCTTCCGGGACTCCAACGTTTAAAAAACCATTAAACGCAGAATTTACAAAAGTAACAGCATCAGGATATGCATTCCCTATATCCTCAGATGCTGAAATATACAGTCTTCTAAAAATCTCTTCAGGGGAAAAACCACAATTTATCAGCTTAAAACACCAGACAAGCGCTGCATCCGGATTGCTGCCTCTTATACTTTTTATCATTGCTGACAGCAAATCGTAGTGTTCATCTTTTGAGTAAACGGAATATTGGGTCAGCTCTTCGATTTTATCCACTGTAATAAACAGATTTGAATCTTTGATTTCACCCAGGCTGGCAGCTGTTTCAAAAAGCTTAAGCATTCTTCTTGCGTCCCCACCGCAATTTTGAATAAAATATTCTCTATTCTGGCACTCAACATTTTTTACACCATATTTTTCCATTATGGCAAAAGTCGCTTTATTCAATATTTTCGACAAAGCATCCTCATTCAAAGCTTTAAATTCAAATATAAAACTTCTCGACCTCATTGCAGGAGTTAGACTAAAGTAAGGATTTTCGGTGGATGCCCCAATTATGTATGAGTGTTTCTCATCGATTACCTTCAGCAACAAATCCTGTTGTGTCTTGCTAAATCTATGAACTTCATCGATAAAAATAATTGATGGACGCCCATAATGCTTAGATGACTCTGTAATATTCTTTATTTCATTAACACTTGTAGCAGCTCCGTGCAAACGATAAAAAGGCAAAGAAAGCTTTTTGCCTATAAGTTTTGCAACGGTTGTCTTCCCTGTCCCCGGTGGGCCCACAAAAATCAATGATTCAAACTCCCCCTTATCAATCATTTTGCGCAAAGGGGTATTGTCACCCAGCAGGTGCTCCTGACCTACAATATCATTTATATCTTCTGGCTCAATAATCTCATACAGTCTCATATCACTCAAACTTTATATACAAAAAAGCCCCCGAATTGCCGTGTTCATAGTCCATTTGCAGCCCTGGCTAACCAGGTTTTAGGGAATCACAGGTGCTTTAGGCTTCCTGCTACATGGCAGGCCTGCACACCACACCTCGTATCATCCCATATTTTAGAGGTGTTGGCTCCAAATTTCCTACTTCATCACGAACAATTCAGGGGCTACCCTTTTAATACACTATTTATTTTTTCTTCTAACTCACTAATTTTATCAATACTTCTGTCTAAGTCCTTCTTCAGCATCAAATATTCAGCAGCAATATCAAAAGCAGCCATCACAGCAATTTTCGAAGTCGTCAACACATTCATATTGCTCTGTATCTCTCTCATCCTTCCATCAACGAAATTAGCAATGGATGTAACCGTCTCCTCACTCATGTCCGTTTTCAATCTGTATTTATTACCATAAATATAAACATCAGAAACTTGCAAAAGCCAACTCCCTAAGGCAAACTGTTTAAAAGTTTTTCAATTTTTTCGGCAACTTCCTCTCTTTCATTAATTAGTTGTTCTACCTTCTTTTTCAGCTCATCATTCTCTTTGAGCAACCTTTCATTTTCCATCAATAATCTATCAATTTTTTCTTCCAAACTGCAAAGTCTTTCCAAAACTTCCATAGAATGACTTTACAGTATTCTACATTTGATGTCAACATTTTTGAAAAATACCACTATGCGTCAATATATTATAAATTCAAGAATATTTGCAGAAGCAGCTATACAAAACAATATAATAAACATTTTAATTTATGGAAATAATCAATAAATGCGAAATTTATATAAAATTATGTTTATCAAAGGTGTTTTTTTAACTCAATCCAAATTCCCCAAGTAATTTATCTATGTCCTCCTGAGAAGCTTGTGATTCTGCACCTGCATTGGTAGATTGAATTTTTGCATAGCCCAAAATTGTACCAAGGCGTACACCTATCTCTTCAACCTTTTTTATCACCTTTCTCGCTTTTTGTTCTGTTATGTCCTGAAACTCGAGGGCTTGCAATATATTAAATCCAAGATTCTCAGCCTCTGCAAGCCTTGACTCAACTTCATTTATCGACAGTTCAAACTTTTCCATGTCCCCTTTCTGGATAATTTTTTCAATATTACTCATACTTTCGTTAAGCTCAGAAAAAAAGCCTGACATCTTATCGGCAGCCTCCATAAGATTCAAGGTTGCCTTTTCAGTGTAATCATTAACATTTTCAAGAGTTTTAGCTATAAATGGAACATCTTTGCTCGAGTCTTCAACGGAAGGTTCAAGAACATCCAGCTTATCTTTTGTGTCTATAAGAAGCTTTAAAAGTTCTCCGATTTCACCTTTTATATTTATATCTATATCTTTGGTTTCTCCATTTATTATTTTTGATGCAAGCTCTTTGAGCTCTTTAAGAGAGTCCCGTTCTATTACAATTTCATCTTTTTTTTCTTCGGTTTTGGCCTCTACCTGCTCAGTCTCAGCTTCATTTATCTTTTTTTTTTCCTCTTCTTTTTTCCTTCTTAAAAGCTCCTCTGTCTCTTTTTCTCTTTTAGCAAGTTCTTCGGCTATAAGCCTATCAAGGTCATCCTGATCAACATGGCTTACTTCTGGAGAAATCTTAGAGTTTGCCTGATTTAAAGCATCATTTAAAATGTCCTCTACTGGATCATTTACAGATTCAGCATTATCCCCATCTTTTTTCTTTTTTAGAAGCTCTTCTGTTTCCTGTTCCCTTTTTGCCAACTCAATTGCAATAAGTTTATCAATATCGTCAATTTCATCAGTCTGATCTTCCTGTTTTGTTACTTCATTATCAACAGCTTCACTATCATCCCGCTCAGTTAACTCAAACTTGTCCTGCTGTTTTTCCTCCACAATCAGCTCTTCAACATCTTTAATTTCAGTTTCAGTTCCCCCATTTTCCAAATCTTCTTCCTCTGCAGAATGCTCTAAAACTCCTGTTTGTTTATCCTGAGCATTTATAATTTTTTTCCTGAGATCACTTGCTAAGCTATCATCATCATAAACCACCCTGTCTATATCAAGTAAAATTATAAGTCTTTTCTGGTACTTACAGATACCAAGTATGTACTCCTGTCCTACCGCTCCAACAAGAGGTGGCGTAGGCTCAACAATACTTTTATCTATCCTTATAACTTCGGTTACTTCATCTACAACAAATCCAATATTCTCTTTCTCAAACTTTACAACTATTATTCTGGTCTTCTTATCAAAATCAGACCTGTCAAGCTCAAATCTCACTCTTAAATCTACAACAGGAATAACTTTCCCACGCAAGTTTATCACACCAAGTATATATGGGTCTGTCCTTGGAACAGTAGTTATTTCAATGAGCCTTATTATCTCCTGAATTTTCAATACATCAATGGCGTACTCTTCATCCCCCAACTTAAAACCAACAAGCTGAAAACTGTTTTCATCCTTCAACTCACTTAGGTCTTCAATATAGATATTTTGCTGTTCACTCATAGTACGCTCCTAAAGTTTTTCAAATATATGCTCCCTAACATCATCAAAAAATTCCCTTAAAGAAATATCCTCGAGATTGTTGTAATAGGGCAATAGCCTTTTCAAACTCTCACTCACACCAATATCATAAGGTATAAATCCTATTTTTTCAATAGTAATGCCAAGATATTTTTTTGATACATTTTCAAAGCCATAAAATATATTAAGCTCTTTTTTGAACTTCAGCATATTCAGCACAATGCCAACTTTGTAACCATTTAAAAGGCTCTCAACTTTTTCTCTCACATCTTTGTTAATTTGACCTATATCTGACAATATATCTTCTACCTTCTGATAATTCATGCTTCTACTTCTAAGCTTCTTGCAAACACTCTCAAATCTATTGTCCCCGCTTAAAAACTTCTCTACTTTTCTGTAAATGGAAACTTTTAAAAAACCGTAAGAATTTTCAATGGAAGTTGGTTCGCTCGTCATAACAAGTATCTTTTTTTCTGAAAAATTGAAGAAATCTATCATATTGTAGCTTGTACCAGCTCCAAGATCCAGAATAACGTATTTATAATGAGATCTTTTCAGGTAATTTAAAATTTTAAGTTTTTCAAAATTATTTATGTGAGCCATTCCAAGCACATCACCAGCACCTCCCACAAAATCAACATTAGCAGGTGTTTTAAGAATAACATCTTCAATCGGCATTTTTTCCCTGATAAAGTTATATAAACTTTTTCCTGGAGCTTTTAGTCCAACAAAATTATGTAAATTTGCTCCACCAAGGTCGCCGTCAACAAGCAAAACACTTACCCCTTTCTTGGCAATTGACATCGCAAGATTGGCAGCAAAAAAACTTTTACCCACACCACCTTTTCCACTTGCTATAGCAATTATTTCAGCCAACAACTACCCCTTTGTATTTTTTAATAATAAAGTATACTACAAAGTATGTAACAATCGCCACCAAAATACCTATTAGGTGACACCCTACAAAAAGAGGCCAAAAAATCTGCTTCACACTGTGCACCATAATATCCCAGTTAAGTTTTGACCAGTCAAGCACAATATCAACATTAGTATCGGTCAAAATCAGTCCAACTTTATAGCAAAATGCGTAAATAAAAACAATTGTAATAGGATTTGTAATATATGCCCCCAGAATCAAAGGGTAAACAGGAAGATTAAAAAAATACGAAATTCCGATAGCAAGAACAGTATGAAATCCAATGTAAGGGGAAAACCCTATTATCATCCCTATCGCTGAGGAAAGCGCAACAATATGGGGAGATCTGTCAATAGTCAGCAGCCTTGCCAATCTGTCACGAAATTTTATAAATCCCCCCCCTAAATAAGTGCTATTTCTGCTACCTCTTCAAAGCTCTCAACTGTTACAATCTCCAAAGAGCCTTTTATATATTTGGGAAGTTTTATCAAATCGTTTTCATTTCTCTTTGGAATGATTACCTTTTTAACATTCATTCTCTTGGCAGCAAGTAATTTTTCTTTCAAGCCCCCAATAGGAAGAACTTTACCTCTGATAGTAATCTCACCAGTCATAGCAACTTCCTTATTGACCTGTCGTCCTGAAAAAATCGACAAGATTGCAGTGGCCATTGTAATACCTGCAGATGGGCCATCTTTTGGTATTGCTCCTGCCGGAACGTGGATATGTATATCATATTTTTCAAAATCTTCTTCATTTATTTTAAACTTATCAGCAATTGAACGCACATAGGTAAGAGCAGCTCTTGCAGATTCTTTCATAACATCACCAAGCTGACCAGTTATTATAAGATTACCCTTCCCTTTATATTTCGTACACTCTACAAACAAAACATCACCACCATAAGGTGTCCAGGCAAGGCCAGTGACCACTCCAACTTCATTATTCTTCAATTCATCCTCAGGGTAAAACTTTTCAGGCCCAAGAAATTTTACTACGTCATTTTCATTAATCACTTTCTTAAAATAGTTTTCCTCTGCGACTTTTCTGGCTACCTTACGGCATATGGTTCCAATAGTCCTTTCAAGATTTCTTAGTCCTGACTCCCTTGTATATCCGGAAACAATTTTTAAAATCGCCTTCTTTTTGAATTTCAGTATATCTATACCGTTTTCCTTACACTGCTTTGGTATAAGGTATCTCTCGGCTATATTGATTTTTTCCTCCTCAGTATATCCCGGGATTTCAATAATCTCCATCCTATCCTTAAGAGCAGGAGGAATCGGTTCGAGGTAATTTGCAGTGGTAATAAAAAAAACTTTTGATAGATCAAAAGGAACACCAAGATAGTGATCTACAAAGCTATTATTTTGCTCCGGGTCTAAAACCTCAAGCAAAGCAGATGCAGGGTCACCTCTAAAGTCATTCCCAAGTTTATCTATTTCATCAAGCATAAATACAGGATTGTCAGTACCAACACTTTTAAGCCCTTGAATAATTTTACCGGGCATTGCACCAATATATGTTCGCCTGTGTCCTCTTATTTCTGCCTCGTCCCTTACTCCACCAAGAGAGATTCTCAAAAATTTTCTTCCCATAGCTCTTGCTATAGATTTCCCCAGGGAAGTTTTACCCACACCTGGAGGTCCTACAAAGCACAGAATAGGGCTTTTCATATCATTTTTAAGCTTTCTTACGGATAAAAAATCCAGGATTCTATCTTTTACCTCTTCAAGTCCATAATGATCCTCATCCAGTATGGCTTTGGCATTCTTTATATCCAGATTATCTTTTGAAGATTTTTTCCATGGCAGCTCAACAATCCATTCAAGATAAGACCTTACAACAGTAGCCTCTGCGGAATCAGAGTGCATTCTGGATAACCTTTTCAACTGCTTTAAAGCCTCTTCCTTAACATCCTTTGGCATTTTGAGCTTATTAATCTTTGTGTTCAGCTCTTCGATTTCACGGTTGAAGTCGTCATCTTCACCCAATTCCTTCCTTATGGCTTTTAATTGCTCTTTAAGAAAGTACTCTTTCTGACTTTTATCTATTTCACCTTTGGCTTCGCTTAGAATTTTCTGCTGAACTTCCAGTATAGAAATTTCCCTGTTCAAAAATTCGCTTACTTTTTTAAGTCTTTCAATTGTGTCAATAGTCTCCAGCACTTCCTGGGATTCGGTAATTTTAAGTCCAAGATTTGACACTATAAGGTCTGAAAGTTTTCCAGGCTCAGCAATTGAATCGATTATCGCAAGAAGGTCAGGAAGCATTGGTTTTCCAAGGCTTACAGCTTTATTAAGCTGATCTTTCACATGTCTTGTCAAAGCTTCGGTTTTTAATTCATCAGTTTCTTCTTTCTCTTCAATCTGCTCAACCTTTACTTTAAAATACGGCTCTTCCTGCAAAAATTCCTGGATTTTTCCTCTTTTAAGCCCCTGAACCAATATTTTTACTCTGCCATCAGGCAGTTTGAGCATCCTTAAAATAACCGCAATTGTCCCTACCGAATAAACTTCATCTTTACCGGGCTCCTCTTTCATGGGGTCCTTCTGTGAGGCAAGAAAAATCATCCTCTTATCAGCGAGGGAATCATCCACAGCCTTTATGCTGGACTCCCTCCCCACAAAAAGGGGAATTACCATGAATGGAAACACCACTACATCTCTTACAGGCAGTAACGGCAGTTCATCAGGTATTTTTATATCGTTTTCATTAAATTCCACAATCTCCTCCGATTACTAATAATTTTCATAGACATGTCTCTCAAGGCGAATGTGCAACACACCGTCCTTAAGCTTGGCAAAACCATTTTCGTAATTTACATCATAAGGCAACTCAATAATTTTCCTGAAAGGGAAAAACTCTCTTTCCATCAAAATATAATTTACCTTTTGATGATGTTTGTACATCTTTTTTACACCTTCAATAATAAGTTTTCTATCCACAAGGTAAACCTTAAAATCGTTTATGTCTACCCCTGGCATATCAGCATAAATGTCGATAAAATGCTTGTTTACAATAACATCCAGTTTTGGGCTAGCAGGAATTTCAAACTCCCTGTGCTTGTAAATCGAGTGTAAAATATCTTCAATCGCTTTATTCAGAGAACCATGAAGATAGTAGATACCTTTAAAATCTTTCATACTACTTTTTTATCTTCTCAATTATTTTTATAAAATCCTGTCTCAAGTCTTCTCTCTGCATTGTAAAATTAACAACAGCCTCAAGATAACCTATTTTGCTGCCACAGTCAAACCTTCTCCCTTCATATGCAAGTCCATATACTTCTTTTCTTTTTGCAACAGCATTTATTGCATCAGTAAGCTGTATCTCACCTAATGCTCCCCTTGAAGTTTTGTAAAGCTCATCAAGGATATCTCTTGTCAAAATATATCTTCCAACTATTGCAAAGTTCGAAGGAGGATTTTTTTTCGGCTTCTCAACCATACTTTTTAGCTTAAAAAGAGAACCACCCAAATCTCTTTCAATATCTACAACACCATATTTTGATGTATCCTCAATCGGTACTTCGTTAATAGCCAAAACCGGGCCATTGTTTTTTTCATATGCATCTTTTAATTGGGCAAGAACCGGTTTGGTGGCCAAAAAAAGGTCATCCGGCAAGATAACTGCAAATGGTTCGTCTCCTACCAAGTCTGCCGCACAATAAACTGCATGCCCAAGTCCAAGCTGCTCTTTTTGCCTCACGGAAACAATTCTACATTTACCAGCAAGACCTACAATTTCTTCAAGAGCATCTTTTTTCCCGGATTTTTCAAGGGCATTTTCCAGCTCAAAATATCTGTCATAGTAATCTTCAATGAGGTTTTTCGATTTGCTTGTAACAAGGATAATCTCTTCTATCCCTGCGCTGACTGCCTCATCTATGGCATAATCTATCGCTGGTCTGTCAACAAGTGTAATCATCTCTTTAGGCACAGCTTTGGTATATGGCAACATCCTTGTCCCAAAACCCGCCGCAGGTATAATAGCTTTTTTAATCATAAAAATTCCTCCTACCCAATTAATATCCCTGCATAACCTACCACTCTATTGTAATCACCGCTTCTTTTGGCACTTGTGGTATGTTCGATTAGTTTTGCAGATTTAAGTTCCATAAGTTTAGCAAGATAAAGCGCTATTGTCACGGGAAAAACACCACACATGGATATACGATTTTCAAAAACCGTATCATACAGCCCTTCAGGGTCAATATCCAGCACTTTATCTATAGCAAGCTTATCTTTTAAATTTGTGACATCCTCATTTTCAAAATGATTAAAATCAGTACTTACAACAACTGTTACATCTTCTTCAATAATCTTAAGCAAATCCCCGGCCACACTGAAACATTCGTGTTTGGTGAGATGCGATACTGTTATTGGAACTATGCTAATATCATGTCTGATTTTTTTTAAAATAGGTAAAATTACTTCTAAGCTATGTTCCTGTAAATGTGCCAAAACATCCCCCTTAAAAAGAGAGCTTGTATTAATCAGTATGTCCGCCTTTTGTTGATTAATATCAACATCTCCAAAGACTGTCTGCCAACTTCCCCCAGGGTAAACTGCCACTTTTTCTCCAAGCCCAGTATGGTTTGGACCAAGCAAAACAACTGTGCTTTTAATTTCTTCTATACTTTTAAGAGTCTTGATAGCTGTTTCACCTGAATAAATATATCCGGCATGAGGCACTATAGCTATTTTTGCATTATATTTTCCGGAGACACTGATACTGTCCAAAAATTCAGACACAGCTCCAGGAGAATCAGGATAAAAAGTCCCTTTAACTACAGCTTTCCTGTACATAAATACTGCCCCAGTCTTTCGTACCACTCATCAGGCATTTTAACAGAAATATTAAAGTAACTAAAATCGTTTAACAATATATATTTTTTTTCAAAATTTACAAGATAGCTGTTGTTATTAAAAAATAATGAATATTCATTTGTCTTTTTTTTTCCATTCTTCAGCAAAAAAGGCAGCCTGTTTTTAAACAAAATATTTGAATCTTTATCCCCCACCACATAAAGTTTGTTGCCACTTATAAACATTTCATACTTTAAGTCTTTTATAAAAAAAACAAAATAACTAAGCATCAAAGTCTTTAAAATATCTTCATCAAGTTCATAAATCTCAATATACTTTTTTGTAGCCTTTTTTATGCCAGAAATTGGGGTATAGGAAGTAATAACAATATCTTTGTCTGACAAATTTCCATTGAATTCAGCAATATTTGCAGGTTGCTCTGCTAAAATTTTCCCCTTGCCCAAAAGATAAAATTCTCTCAATCCACCTCTAAATGGCAGACTGCTTATATCAGAAGACTTTTCAAAAATCCACTTTTTGAATCTGTATGCCTGCCTGTCAGTAAATTCTTTTTCATTGCTACTTAAATCATAAAAAAAATATTTGCCGTCATAACATATTGATAATTTATTAGAATCTGAATTTATTCTTTCTTTGTTATAGCAAAGTAATACATTTCGGCCAAACTGGCTTACTTTTCTTGCCAAAATACTCATATTGGGGGAAGGGTTTAAAAAAATAAACCTATCAATATCTTTTAATTTCATTATAAAAAGCATCCCTTTGCACAGGATTAAAACCGGCAGACTTTATCATAAATACAAGTTCTTCAAGGGTCAGACCTTCCTTTGATTTTGCTCCAGCAGCATGGGTTATTTTTTCTTTTACAATAGTACCGTCAAGATCATCAGCTCCAAAGTTTAAGGCAACCTGGGCAGTCTTCTCCTCTAACATTACCCAGTAAGCCTTAATGTGAGGTACATTGTCCAAAACAATTCTACTTAAAGCAATCACCCTCAAATCTTCCACACCGGTAACAGGTAATCTATGAGACAAAAAAGTATTTTCAGGATGGAAAGACAATGGGATAAAGGCTGAAAATCCACCTGTCCTGCTCTGAAGCTTTTTTATTTTAATTAGATGTCCTAAAATATCCTCTTCTGTTTCAAGATGGCCATAAAGCATGGTAGCATTGGTTTTTAGTCCATTATTGTGAGCAGCCTCCATAATATAAATCCATCTTTCTGCATCAATCTTTTCAGGGCATATCTGATTTCTTATTTTTTCATCGAGAATTTCTGCTCCACCACCGGGCAGCATTTCAAGTCCTGCAAGCTTTAGTCTTTCCAAAACACTATCCACGCTTAAGCCGGAAATTTTTGAAAAATAGTCAATCTCAACAGCACTGAAAGCCTTGACTGTCAGCTCTGGATAGCTGCCTTTTATACACTTTATCATATCTTCATAAAACTCAAAAGGCTTTGAGGGGTGCAATCCGCCGACTATATGCACCTCAGAGCAATCTGAGGCTTTATCAGAAAGATACCTGGCAACATCTTCCACGCTCATTTCATATGAGCCTTCCTCACCCTCATCTTTTGCAAATGCACAAAATTTACAATGATTTACGCAAATGTTTGTGTAGTTTAGATGAACGTTTTTTACAAAAAAAACATCATCACCATAAAGACTTTTTTTTATATCAAAGGCCTCTTTGCCAAGCTCCAACAAATTTTTATCCAGTAACTTTTTCAATTTATCACCCTGAAACTATTTTAAAACTTTTTCATGGCGGACTTAAATGCCGCAACTATATCTTTGTCAAACTGAGTGCCTGTACATCTGTCAAGCTCCTCAAATGCGAGCTCTGGTTTCCTCCTTTGTCTGTAACTTCTGTCTGTCGTCATAGCATCATAGGAGTCTGCAACATGAAGTATTTTGGCTCCCAAAGGTATTTCATCAGCCACCAAACCATAAGGATAACCACTGCCATCAAGTTTTTCATGATGATAGAGAACATAATATGGCACATCCCCCAAAAATTCTATCGGAGATAATATGTCTTTTCCGTAAATCGGATGTTTCTTCATTTCTTCATACTCTTTATCATTTAGCCTGTCAGGCTTGATAATTATTTCGGTTGGAACACCAATTTTCCCGATATCATGCAAAAATCCGGCATAAACCATAGTCTCTTTGAACTCATCGCCAAGCCCCATCTCTTCAACAATCATCAGAGAATATTTTTTGACATTCTCAGAATGCCCCATGGTGTAGTGGTCTTTTGCATCAACTGCCTTTGAAAGCGCGGTAATTGTTTCAAGATAACCTTTGGACAAGTCCTCAAAACTATAGACGTTTAATAGGGCAAGAGAAAACTGGTCAACATATATACTGTGAACCTTGCAGTCAATGTCGCTGAAAGTATTTGAGCCATCCCTAAAAACACCCACTACCCCCCATAAACCTTCCCTGCTTGTCATGGGCAAAAGCAAAAGATTCACATCTTTACCATTTAACTTTAAGCAGCTTTCCAGATACTCAAGGTTTGAAAAGATAGTAAGACATTCCTTGTAATTAAAGTTGTCAAAAATATATCTTTTAGTCGTCTCATCAAGATTTACACTCTTAAAATATTCCCTTGTAAATATTCTAACGAAATACCCATTATCCTTGAGATTAATTTTTATAATATCATCCATTTTGTTAAACACTTCATCCACATGCAGAATGTTTGCGAAATATTTACTGGAATCATAAATGGAGATTATCTGATTTAACTCTACGACTTCCCTTTTAAGCTTTTTATTCTCAATAGCTTTTAACAGCTTATTTATAAGGTCATCCACCTTGAAGGGTTTGGTAATGTAGTCATAAGCACCAAACTTGACACTTTCCACCGCCGTATCAAGACTTGGAAAGCCTGTAATCAATATAACTTCAACAGGATAATTTTCTTTTATTTTTCTAAGAAGCGTCACACCGTCCATTTCAGGCATTTTTATATCTGTAAGTACCACATCAATATTGTTTTTCTGCAAGACTTCGAGAGCCTTAAATCCACTGTTTACCGAAAATACTTCAAAACCTTCTGTCCTTAAAATAATTTCGATACTCTCTCTAATGTAGTCTTCATCGTCAACTACAAGGACTTTGTAATTTTTCTCATTCATATCAGCTCTCCAAAGCATAGTTGCCAATAAGTTAAAAAGTTATAACATCAATTGTAAATTACAACAAGATAAAGAATAAAAAAAATAGAATATTTGGTCAACAATAAAAATTTTAGGTAAATGAAAAAGGGGCATTAAGCCCCTTTATTATCTCAATTTAGCATTGAATTTCTTTTCAATATCTTTGACAAGCTCTGCCAAAATGCTATTGGTCTCTTCATCTGTCAACGTTCTCTCTTTATGGGAAAAGTATATTCTAAATGCAAGACTAACCTTGCCTGCCCCTATTTTTTCGTCTTCAAAAAGATCGAAAACAAGACAGTTATCAATTAAGCTATTGTAAGAAAGGATATACTTTCTTATATCTTCGCTGAAGATGTTTTTATCCACAAGCAATGACAAATCTTTGTAAACAAAAGGATATACAGAAAAACTCCTGAATTTTGGAACCACATTGTTGGTCATATCGACAAGCTCGTCAAGCATTATTTCCGATATATATACGTTCTCGACAATATCAAGCTGCTCCATAATTTCAGGGTGAAGACAACCCACAAAACCTATCATCTTATCACCAAAATAAATGTCTGCAGATTTACCGGGGTGTAAAAAGCTCTTATTTGATCTTACAAAATTAACTTCTGCCCTGAAATAGTTAAAAATATTTTCAAGAATGCCTTTTAAACAGTAAAAAGTATCTGAAACTTTAATTTTGTCCCAATGAAGCCCAAAAAAATCACTGGTAACAGCCATTGCAAGATTAATTTTTTGCTCCGGCAAGTCATTTTCTTTTTCCACAAATGTGCTTGCAACTTCAAAGAATTTTAAAGACTTAAAACCCTGGTTCATATTGTTTTTAACATTCATTAGAAGTGATGGGAAAACAAATGTGCGCATTACTGCAAAATCTTCAGACAAAGGATTTAGTATTTTCACAAATTTGCCGTTGTTATCAAAAATTGAAAGGTATTTTTCCGGTACAAACGAATAATTTATTGCTTCAGTAAATCCCAATGCGGCAAGATTTTCTTTTATATTTCTCACAGCACTCAAAATAGGTTTTTTTACCCTTGAATCGGCAAGAATTTCCGGAGTTGATACAGGTATATTATTATAACCATACACCCTTGCTACTTCCTCCACTATATCCTGCCATATTTCAATATCAACCCTGTAAGATGGCGGAACAACAGTTATTTCATTACCACTGTCCGTTACAACAAAATTTAATCTATTTAATATATCAACCATCTCATTTTTGGATATCTCTATTCCAAGATAAGAATTTATCTTTTCCACATTAACAGTGAGCTGTCTTTCTTCATATTTTTTCGGATTATCGGACAAAGTATTTTTTAAAATTTTTCCACCAGAGAATTTAGCTATTAGGTATGCTGCATAATCAACCATTTTATAAGTATTTTTCATATCAATTCCTCTTTCATACCTGTAAGAGGAATCGGTCTGCATACCAAGTCTTCTGGCTGTAACCCTTATACTATCAGGCTTAAAGTAGGCACACTCAAGAAATACATCTGTCGTACTATCGTTTATCCCCGAGTATTCGCCACCCATCACACCTGCAACAGCTACCGCTTTCTTCTCATCTGCTATCACAAGCATTGACTCATCAAGTGTTTTCTCCTTGCCATCAAGGGTAACAATCCTTTCCCCTTTGAGTGCGTTTCTTACAATAATTCCGCCTTCAATCTCTTTCAAATCAAACGTATGCAGCGGCTGCCCATATTCAAGAAGTACATAGTTTGTTAAATCAACAATATTGTTGATAGGTCTGATGCCAGACTTTCTTAACCTATTCTGAATAAAAATGGGTGACTCTTTTACCGTAACACCTTTTATAATTCTTCCAAGATATACCGGGCAAATATCGCTGTTTATAACATTGACATATGAATACTTGTTAGCCTCTTCATCCGTTTCCTCAACATAAAATTCCCTATTTTTCAATGGGAGATTAAACAATGCCGCTATCTCCCTTGCAACACCTATTACACTTAAACAATCGGCTCTGTTTGGAGTAATAGATATTTCAAGAACATAATCTCCCAGCCCCAAAATCTTATTTGGATCGTCCCCTATATTGACTTCATCAGGAAGCACATAAATCCCATCGCTTTTTTCTTCAAGACCAAGCTCACTTAAAGATGCAATCATTCCAAAAGATTCCACACCCCTTATTTTTGCCTTTTTTATCTTGAAATCACCGGGGAGCACTGCGCCTATTTTGCAAAATACAACCTTTTGCCCTTTATCAACATTTTTTGCACCGCAAACGACCTGATACTCTTCTTTTCCGTCAGCAACCTTGCAAACGGATAATTTATCCGCATCAGGATGTTTTTGTTTTTCAATAACTTCTGCCACTACAATATGTTGGATTTCAGGGTAATATTCTACAGCTTCCACTTCAAGCCCGGACATAGTGAGTTTGTCTGCCACCTTGTAAGGGTCAAGACCGCTTGTATCTAAAAATTCATTTAGCCATTCAAAACTTACTTTCATATTTCACCCCTAAAACTGACCCAAAAACTTTACGTTATTTTCAAAAAACAATCTCAAATCGTTTATACCGTATTTAAGCATGGTTATCCTTTCAATCCCCATACCAAAAGCAAAACCTCTGTATTTTGTGAAGTCGTAATTTACAGACTTAAAAACATTGGGATGCACCATTCCACAACCAAGGATTTCAAGCCATCCTGTATTTTTACAAACTCTGCAGCCTTTGGAGCCACATATTACGCAACCCATATCTACTTCAGCGGATGGTTCAGTAAACGGGAAAAAGCTCGGTCTGAACCTAACAGGGACATCATCTCCGAAAAGCCTTTTTATAAAAAGTGTCAAAGTCCCTTTCAAATCTCCAAATGTAACCTTCTCATCTACAAGCAAACCTTCTACCTGATGAAACATAGGTGTATGAGTAACATCGTGATCGCACCTGTACACTTTACCGGGAGCGATAATTTTCACCGGAGGCTCTTGAGCAAGCATAGTTCTTATCTGTACCGGTGAAGTATGTGTCCTTAATAAAATTTCATCAGTTATATAAAATGTATCCTGCATATCTCTTGCAGGGTGAGCTTTTGGAATATTCAATGCCTCAAAATTATAAAAATCAGATTCTATCTCCGGGCCTGTTGCAACTTCAAACCCCATAGCCGTAAAAATGTCCACTATTTCGTTGTACACTCTTGTCAAAGGGTGTAAACTACCGAACTTAAAAGGGAAACCGGCTAAAGTTATATCTATGTTTTCAGAAGCAAGCTTCTGCTTTCTTCCCTCGTTTTTGAGAAAATTTTCTTTCTCTTCGTATTTTTCTTCAAACAACACTCTGAGCTCATGAATCTTCTTGCCAAATTCAACCCTTTTTTCCTGCTCTATATCCTTTAAGTTTTTGTTTAACTGTGAAATAATACCTTTTTTTCCCAAATATTTGACTTTCAGCTGATAAAGTTCATTCAAATTTGAAGCATTATCAATCTCAGCTATAATACTCTTAATATCCACTCCTAAATCCATAAAGCACCCCGAAATATTTTAAACAGAACGTTTATAGTATAAATTTAGATAAAAATAAAGGGGTGCGTTTGCACCCCACTAAGGTTTACGCAGAAACCTTTTTTACAAGTTGTTCAAATTCCTGTGGATTATTCACAGCCATTTCAGACAGTACCTTGCGGTCAATTTCAATATTTTTGTCTTTCAACAAACCTATGAATTTACTATAGCTCAATCCATACTGTCTAACAGCAGCATTGATTCTGATAATCCAGAGTCTTCTGAAATCTCTTTTCCTCTGTTTTCTACCTTTGTAGGATTCGGCTAACGCCCTTTCTCCTACCTCACGGCTTTTCTTGTAAACATTATTGGGAACTCCAACAAACCCCTTGCTTACCTCAAGCCATTTGTTCCTTCTTCTTCTGGTTTTAAAACCACCTTTTGCTCTTGGCACGTCTTCCTCCTTTTACCTGTTATGCATAGGGGAGCAGCTTCTTAACATTTGCTGCATCAGCCCCTGTCAGGATGTCAGGGCGGCGCAAAGCGCGCTTTCTTTTGGCGGATTTTGAGGTGAGGATATGCCTCAATCCGTTTCTCTTAAACTTGACTTTTCCACTGCCAGTCACTTTAAATCTTTTGGCAGCACCCCTGTGGGTTTTCACTTTAGGCATCTAAAACCTCCTAACTAATTAGCCTTTGGTCCCAAGACCATTGTCTGCTGACGACCCTGCATCTCTGGTTTTTTTTCTACAACACAGAGATCTTCTAAATCACTAACTAATTTATCAAGCAATTCAAGACCCTGGTCCATAAACATCATTTCCCGACCCCTATATCTGACCACGATCTTGACCTTGTTCCCTTCTTCCAAAAATCTCCTAATATGTTTCAATTTGACTCCGTAGTCATGCTCTTCGATTTTTGGTCTAAATTTAATTTCTTTTATATCAATCTGATGTTGCTTCTGTTTCTTCTTGGCTTCTTTCTCTTTTTTGCTTTTTTCAAATTTGAATTTGCTGTAATCCATTATTTTGCAGACAGGTGGCTTGGCCTGTGGAGCTATCTCCACCAAATCGTAACCTTCCTCTTCTGCAATTTCAAGCGCCTCTTTTAAAGAAACAATCCCCTTTTGACTACCATCCGGAAGGATTAACCTCACCTCCGATGCAGTAATTTCCTCGTTTACCCTTTCTTTATCAGTATCTTTAACTATAACTCACCTCCAAAGCACAGTCGCTTTCGAATTTTCAAGCTCCCTTAATACACTAATATAATCAGAAAAATCAAGATTATTTTTATTTTCTCCGTTTCTAAGTCTGACAGAAACAAGATTCTTTTCCATCTCCTCATTACCTATAATAATCATATGTGGCACCTTTTCAACCTGAGCTTCCCTTATTTTGTAACCAATTTTTTCATTTCTTAAGTCAAGTTCCACCCTGAATCCTTCTGCCCTCAACTTATCATGCAACTGTCTGCAATACTCATTTTGCGCATCACTTATGTTTAGTATTTTAATCTGCACTGGGGCAATCCAGAAAGGAAAAGCACCTGCATAATGCTCTATAAGGACGCCAAAAAACCTCTCCAGAGAGCCTAAAAGTGCCCTATGTACCATAAATGGTCTTTTGTGGCTACCATCCTTATCAACATATGACATATCAAAACGTTCTGGAAGGTTAAAATCAAACTGTATTGTAGTCATCTGCCACTCACGGCCAATTGCATCTTTTACCTTTAAATCTATCTTTGGGCCGTAAAACGCTCCACCACCCTCATCCACTTCAAATTCGATGCCGGATGTTTTGATTGCCTCCGTAAGTGAGTTAGTGGCAGTCTCCCACATACTTTCATCACCCACACTTTTTTCGGGGCGGGTTGCAATATATCCTTTTATATTCTCAAACCCAAAAGCCTTCCACATTTCAAGAGAAAATCTTAAAACTTCCCTAATTTCCGATTCAATCTGATCCTGAGCACAAACAATATGGGCGTCATCCTGAGTAAAACCCCTGACTCTCAAAAGTCCGTGAAGCACTCCTGAGCGCTCATATCGATAAACGGTACCAAGCTCTGCCCATCTTAAAGGCAAATCTCTGTATGACCTTGTTTTTGATTTATAAATCATTATATGAAAAGGGCAATTCATTGGCTTTATAAAGTAATCCTGACCTTCTATATCCATAGGCGAGTACATATTTTCATTATAAAAATCAAGATGTCCCGAAGTCTGCCATAGATTGGATTTACCAATATGTGGTGTATAAAGGAGTTCATATCCGTTTTCATAGTGTTTTTTGCGCCAGAAGTCCTCAATGGTAGCCCTCATCCTGCCACCTTTTGGCATCCAACATATAAGCCCTGAGCCTATTTCATCAAATGTTGAAAAAAGCTCAAGCTCTTTACCAAGCTTTCTGTGGTCTCTTTTTTTGGCTTCCTCCAATCGGTTCAAATAGTCTGCCAAATCTTCCTTTTTGAACCAGGATGTTCCGTAAATCCTCTGGAGCATTTTATTTTTTTCATCGCCTCTCCAATATGCTCCTGCCACATTCAACAGCTTGAAAAATTTTATTTTACCAGTACTTGAAAGGTGTGGCCCCCTGCAAAGATCTACAAAATCCCCTTGTTCGTAAAGGGAAACTTCATTTTCTTCCAGCTCTTTGATAATCTCTACTTTGTAATTTTCCCCCATTGACTCAAACAACTTGACAGCATCATCTTTACTTAATACTTTTCTCTTTATTTCAAGGTTTTCATTGCTTATCTTTTCCATCTCTTTTTCAATACTGGCCAAATCTTCAGGGGTAAATGGTCTGTCAATATCAAAATCGTAGTAAAAACCATCTTCAATATTAGGACCAATTGTCACCTTTGCTTGAGGAAACAATCTTTTGACAGCCTGTGCCATAAGGTGAGCCGTTGAATGTCTCAATATCCCAAGCGCCTCTTTATCTTTATTTGTAATTATTCTTACTTTTTCACCATCTTTGAGATTATAACTTAAATCTACCAGATTACCGTTCACTTCACCAGCCACAGCAATTTTGCCAAGATTTTTACTAATTTTTTCGGCAAGTTCAAGCACTGTTGCTTTATCACTAAGCTCAATAGAATTACCATCAGGTAAAAATATATTCATAAATACCTCGCTTTATCTTTAAGATATGGAGCCAAGGGGGATCGAACCCCTGACCTCATGAATGCCATTCATGCGCTCTCCCAGCTGAGCTATGGCCCCTAAAATGAATGTGTTTATATAACATTAAAAAAAATCAATCAACCTTTTTTTGAAAAATCTATGAAATATCAAACTTTAATTTGTTTACTTCCAGATTATGCAATATCTTTTTATACCTTATTGTTCTTTGAAGCAGTTCGTTTTGAATAAAATGTTCCAAAATAATATCCTGGACATTTTTTAACAGAAGGTTTCTATCAATATCTCTATCTGACAAATTAGATTCGTTGAATGTCCCCGTGTCAAGAAGATTAATCAAATTTACTTTGACAACTATATGGGGGCTACCGGCAACATTCTCCACATTACACTCAAGTCTGCTGTCATTATTAAACTTTCTGGCAACAGAATCAAAAATGGTATAGTAATCGTTATCAACAAATGGCTCAATATTTCCGTCCTCATCCACAAGCTTAAGCTGATAAAAGCTTTTATAAAAGACACCATCTATCTTTGAGTTTTTAAAAGCAGCAACCAATCTCATAGTTGACCCCTAAATTTTGTATTGACTACTCAAATAATAGTAATGTAAACTTTCAATAAATTCAATAAGAGGCTGCACATGTCTGAAGAAAATTTATTAAGGATTGAACTTTTCACTGAAACTTATGAAACTATTTGCAAAAAAGTGGAATCTATTTCTGAAAATGAAATTGACAAGTTAAACTACCTGGAAATAAAGAGCTTAGCAAATGAGCTTAAAAATTTTCATAAATTTTTCTGGAATCTTATGGAAACATATAACTTTCCTGATAAAGAAACCTATAGAACACTTACAGACAACTACCTGAAAGAGCTTGGAGAAATATGCTTTGAAGCAGAAATATATAATTTTAAAGACACTTTAAAACAAAAGGTAAAAGATATACTGACAAATTACCTGGACAACTGCCTTTTAAACATAGATAACACATTTTTGCCATTTTTAAACAATACTATTTTTTTAAAGAATTTGACCCTTGGTATAAAACTTCTCGATGCTCAGCATAGGTCATTATTTGTATTTATTGATAAATTTATTTCAAAAGTAATAGAAAATGCCACAAAAGATGATGTAGAAAAAGTAGTCCAGTATCTTGAGAAATATGCAGACAAACATTTCCATGATGAAGAAACTATTATGAAAAATTCAGGTTACAGTGAAGCGGAAAGTCATATCGCAGAACACAAAAAATTTAAAAACACTATCGCCCATATCAAATCACAAATAAATGGCAATAACAGTGAGTTAATTGAACAAATTTTCAAAGGGCTCAATGAATGGCTCATAAAACATATTCTGGGTTCAGATAAAAGTTTTGCTGCATTTTACCATGAAAAGTCAAAAAATTAAGTTTAACCATACTGTCAATTATAACGAAGTTGACCAGAACCTCACCCTCAGACTCGATTCGCTTTTTGGGTATCTTCAATTTGCTGCGGTAAATCATTCTGAGATGGTAGGAGCAGGAACGGAATTTCTAAAACAGTTAGGTTACACATGGGTGCTGGGGAAAATCCAGATAATTTTGGACCATATGCCAAGACTTGGTGATCCACTTGAAATCTTCACATGGTCTCTTGGAGCAAAAGGTTTTGTTGCCACCAGAGATTTTGAATTGTGCCATAACGGTTTAAAGTTTGCAAAAGCAACCTCGATATGGTACTTTATCGATATAAACAAGAGAAGACCATTAAAAGTGCCTGCTCACATCATCGAAAAATACAATTCCTTAAATTTGGAGCCAAATTTTCCTTTACTTCATAAGAAAAAGTTTGTATTTGATGGAAATGTTGATTTTCTCGACAATATATCATTAAGATACTCCGATTTTGACTCAAACCTTCACGTCAACAACACTGCCTACTTCAATTATCTTCAAACTGCGCTTTTTAATTTTAAAACAAAACTACCGTTTATTGAAACAATAGCCTGCCAGTTTATAAAAGAAATCCCAAACACATGTAAAAATGTTGAAGTGATAATTTCTGAAAACTCTGACTCTGGAAAATTCAAAATAAAGTCAGAAACCGACTTTTGTATAGGGGAATATAAATTCAGGGGCTTATAGTAAACCCCTTTTATTTTTTAAAGCCTTGAGAAGTCAAGTGTTGCAAAAAGGTCATCAAGAGTTTCTGCCCTTCTTATAAGTTCTACACTTTTATCCTCTTTAAGCAAAAGCTCCGCCGACCTTAATTTGCCGTTGTAGTTGAAACCCATAGCATGACCATGAGCACCTGTATCATGAATTACTATTATATCTCCTGGCTCTATCTTTGGAAGACTTCTATCTATAGCAAATTTATCGTTGTTCTCACATAGTGAACCAACTACATCATACACCATATCTTTTGGCAAGTCTTCTTTCCCCATTACTGTTATGTGGTGATATGCCCCATACATACCGGGTCTCATAAGATTTGCCATGCACGCATCCACACCTATATACTTCTTATAAATATCTTTTTTATGGATTGCCCTGGTCACAAGATATCCATAAGGCCCGGTTATCATCCTGCCATTTTCCATATAAAGCTTCAGCGGGTCAAGCTTTGTCCCTTTAACTTTTTTGTCAAACAAATCTTTTATTTTGCCCCCTACATACTCAAGGTCTACTGCATTCTGCTCTGGCCTGTAAGGAATGCCTATCCCTCCGCCCATATTTATAAATTCAAATTTTATCCCAACTTCATTGGATATTTCATGGGCTACATCAAGAAGCATATTTACTGTGTCAACAAAATATTCAGGGTCAAGCTCATTTGAAGCAACCATAGTATGAAGTCCAAATCTCTTCACACCTCTGGATTTACAAATTTTGTAACCTTCAAACAATTGCTCTTTTGTAAAACCGTATTTCGCCTCTTCAGGTTTACCAATAATTGCATTCCCCCCTTTCAGTGGGCCTGGATTATATCTAAAACATATCAATTCCGGCAGACCGCATGTTTTATCAAGAAACTCAATATGGGTAATATCATCAAGATTAATAATTGCTCCAAGCTCTTTTGCCTTCTTATACTCACATTCAGGAGTCTCGTTGGATGTAAACATTATATTTTCACCCACGATACCCACTTTTTCAGACAGCACAAGCTCGGCCATAGAGCTGCAGTCAGCACCAAACCCTTCTTCTTTTAACAATTTGAGAATATATGGATTAGGTGTGGCTTTTACAGCAAAATATTCCTTAAAGCCATCATTCCAGCTAAATGCCTTCTTTAACCTTCTTGCGTTTTCCCTTATACCTTTTTCATCATATATGTGAAAAGGGGTTGGATATTTTTCAATTATCCTTTCAATCTGCTCCTTTGTAAAAGGCAACTTTTTCTCTGCCATAAACCAATTTCCTCCTAAAAAATTTTGACTTTCTAACATATTTTTAAACTTTTTTCAACAGGGCTTTACCACCTACCCCAAAGCAACATCAAGGGTCATCATAACTGCAAAACCTACCATTGCACCTATTGTAGACAGGTCTATCTCATCACCAAATTGGGACTCAGGAATCAACTCTTCAACCACCACATATATCATTGCACCTGCTGCAAATGATAGTGCATAAGGCAAAATAGGCTTCATAAACACCACGGCCAAAGCTCCTATTACACCTGCAATAGGCTCCACAATCCCTGAAGCCTGCCCGTATATAAAACTTTTAAAGCGACTCAAACCCTCTCTTCTTAGAGGAACAGAAACAGCAGCTCCCTCAGGGAAATTCTGAATACCGATGCCGATTGCAAGTGCAATTGCTCCACCAATTGATGCCGAAGCAAGCCCATTTCCCACAGCACCAAAAGCTACACCTACTGCAAGCCCTTCAGGAATATTGTGAAGAGTTATTGCAAGCACAAGCAAAACGCTTCTCTGCCAAGAGGTCGATATCCCTTCACTTTCTTGGCTACTCATATGTAAATGCGGCAATAATTTATCCACAAGCCATAAAAATGCTCCTCCAGATAAAAATCCTATAACCGGAGGAATCCATATTATACCACCCTCTTCTTCCACCATGGCAATTGCAGGAGCAAGAAGTGACCAAAAACTTGCAGCAATCATAACACCGGAAGCAAAACCCAGCATCAAGTTTAATATTCTTTTATTGATAGTTTTAAAGAAAAAAACCATTGATGCCCCAAGAGCAGTTAAAAACCAGGTAAATAATGTGGCAATCAGAGCTTGCAATGTATGCGGCAAATTCAAAAAGTAATCAAACATAATTATTTATCACCCTCTTCTGGCACAATACAAATAAATTTTAGATTGCTTTTTTTATTTGCCATAAATTGATGGGCGGTATTATTTGGAATATAAGCAATGGAACCAGCCTCCACATCATACTCTTTACCGCTGAGATAAAGCGTCCCCTTACCCGCTACAACATAATTAATATGAGGCCAGGGGTGTGAATGCCTCGGAGTGTGTCCACCATTTTCTATCTCAAAGATTCTCATCACATATCCATCCCAGCCCTGCTTTGGTCCAACTAAAGACTGTTTTATAACAGACTTTATATTTTCGCCATCAAATCTAATCTTCTCTACATCCTTTTCATGGCCTACAAACATCGGTTCCTCCTTATTAATTATTGAAATAATAACTATTTTACCCTAACATTATATTATCTTTTTCAAAAAATAAAAGGGGGAAGTTATGAATTTCAAAGCAATGGTTGTCAGAGAAAATGATGGAAAATACGAAAGAAAAATCGAAGAGAGAAAAATTTCCGATTTGCCGGATAATGAAGTATTAATCAATGTAAAATACTCTTCTCTTAACTACAAAGACGCTTTATCTGCAATCGGAAATAAAGGGGTTACTAAAAATTATCCCCACACTCCGGGAATCGATGCCGCCGGAATAGTTTATAGTTCCAAATCAGATAAATTCAAAAAAGGTGATGAAGTTATAGTTACCGGCTATGACCTTGGAATGAACACCCCAGGCGGATTTGGAGAATATATCTCCGTGCCTTCTTCCTGGATTATCAAAAAACCTTCAACCTTATCTCTCAAGGACAGTATGGTTTTTGGCACAGCGGGTTTTACTGCTGCGCTTTCAATTCTTCAGCTTGAAAAATACGGGTTAAAGCCAGACATTGGTGAAGTCCTGGTAACAGGTGCTACCGGAGGGGTAGGCTCAATGGCAGTTTCTATGCTCGCCGAATCAGGATACAGAGTTGTTGCTGCCACAGGTAAACAGGAAAAAATCGACTTTTTGAAAAAATTAGGCGCATCAGAAGTCTTAAGCAGAAAAGAAGTTGATGATGAAAGTGGAAAACCTCTGCTCAAGCCAAGATGGTCAGGTGTGGTGGATACTGTTGGAGGCAATATTCTTACTACAGCCATAAAGTCATTGAAATACGGGTGTTCAGCAACTACATGCGGTCTCACAAAGTCTGCCGAATTAAATATGACTGTTTTTCCTTTTATTTTAAGGGGTGTAAACCTGTTAGGAATAGATTCCGTTGAACAACCGCTGGAAGTTAAGGAAAAAGTATGGAACAATATTGCAAACAGGTGGAATAAAGATTTCGTAAAAAATATATATGAAGAAGTTTCTCTTAACGAGTTATCAGAAAAAATAGACCTTATTTTGAAAGGTCAGATTTCCGGCAGAGTTGTTGTGAAAATTTAAAAAAGTAAAGGGGCTCTAAAGCCCCTTTTATTAAGCAGACTTAAGTGAATTTAATTTTTTTGCAAGTCTTGAAACCCTTCTTGCTGCCTGATTTTTATGGATAACACCTTTAGAAGAAATCTTTAATATTTCTTTAGAAACAGTTTTAAAACTTTCCTCAGCGACACTCAGGTCACCACTGTTTACAGCAGCTATAAACTTTTTTGTCAATGTTTTCATTTTTGATTTGTAAGCTTTGTTTCTGAGCCTTCTCTTCTCAGACTGTCTAATTCTTTTTTTAGCTGACAATGTATGTGCCATTTAACACCTCTTATTTTTATAAATTGAGCTGTATTTAATAACAAGCTTAAAAAATAAAGTCAAGATTTTTTTGAACTTCCTGCTTTTATGAAGTAAAAGGAAACCTTGACACTTCAACCCTATCTCTTAAAATAGAACAAAAACTATAGAAGGAGGATAGTATGGATGTAATCACCGCAATAAAGACAAGAAGGAGTATAAGAAGTTTTAAACCGACACCAGTTGAAAAAGAAAAGGTAAACGAGCTCTTAAAACTTGCCATGTGTGCTCCGTCCGCAGGTAACCAACAGCCATGGCACTTTATTGTTGTTGATGATACAGGTATAAAAAATAAAATCGCCGATATGCATCCTTACGCCAAAATGCTTTATGATGCACCATTGGGAATTATAGTACTTGCCGATACAACACTTGAAAAATACAAAGGATACTGGGTACAGGATTGCTCAGCTGCGATAATGAACATTTT
The DNA here is from genome assembly GCA_020054865.1 of Deferribacteraceae bacterium. Lineage (GTDB taxonomy): Bacteria > Chrysiogenota > Deferribacteres > Deferribacterales > Deferrivibrionaceae > Deferrivibrio. The sequence goes on along the minus strand of JAIHAR010000007.1, from coordinate 38,044 downwards.
AACAGGAGCACCTGCCTTAAATCTACAAACAGTGTGGTGTGGAATTTACCCAACAGAAGAAAGGGTCAAAGAATTTAAAGATTTTTTCGACCTTCCTGATAATATAATTCCACTTGGACTTGTAATTGTTGGGTATTCTGACAAAAAAGGGTTTGAGGTGGACAGATTCAAACCTGAAAGGATTCACTACAATAAATTCTAATAAAAAAGGGGCTTAAAGCCCCAGTATTTTATGTTGTAACTTGTCATGTTGTGCAGTGCGATAATATTTAACTGCAGAAAAACCAAAACCCATTAAATATCCTATTTTGTAACCAGGAGGTATTTGTAAAAAATCTTTTAATTCTGGCATTAAGTCAAAATAATATTTCCCTATTCCGCTCCAGACTGTCCCGATATTGAGACTGTGAGCGTATATTTCAAAATAACTAAGTGCGATAATTGTATCCACATAAGATATATTGTCCCCTTCAGGTATAGAAGTAATTATAATATGCGGAGCTCCTCTAAAGGTTATATCAATCCCTTTCTTTTTGTATTGATATAGCACATACTTTAAAAAACCGTATTTGCCCGGCAACCTGTTGTTTTCCAGATATTTTTCGAATCTGTCCATCATTAAATTAATCAGACTATCTGTTTCTTTTTTTGTGCCGGTAACAGTAAGCATTGTTTTTTTGCTGTTATGACCGCTTGGAGCATAACTGGTCACTTCGATTAACTTATTTATAGTCTCAAGGGGAAGTTCATCCTGTTTGAATTTTCTTATTGTTTTTCTGTATTTTATAAATTTTTCCAACTCATTTCCATCTATATTGATCTCCTGAGAGTTTATACTCTTCAGAGGATTTTTGCCAAATATCGACAATGCTCCTGTGGGGCAAACAGCAAGACAGTGCTGGCACATGAGACAGGCAGAATCATCTTTTACAAAAGGCAACCCATCAAATCCAATTATTTTTACAGGGCAATCTTCAACGCAGTTTTTACATGCAATACAAAGTTTTTCGTCAACTTTAAAATTTAGCTCCATATTTACACCATTGACTTCGGATCAAAAATTTTCTCAACCTCATCCTCAGGGAGAATATTCATACTTTTTACCACATCTTTTACTGTTTTTCTCTCATTGAATGCCTTATAAGCTATTTCAGCAGCCTTATCATAGCCCACTTTAGCAGCCAGAGGGGTAACAATTGCCATCGACCAATCTACCAATTCATTGCATCTCTCAATATTTGCCTTTATACCCTTTATGCAAAACTCACTTAAGTGACTGCAAATATTTGTCAGCAGTTTCAGAGAGTATATAAGATTATCTGCTATAAGGGGCATCATAACGTTCAAATCGAGCAAACTACTTGCCCCTGCTATTGTAATAGTCTGGCAATTTCCCATCACTTCAGCTGCTACCTGTATTGTGGCTTCAGGGATTACGGGATTAACCTTGCCTGGCATAATAGAGCTGCCAGGTTGCAAAGAAGGGAGAGTAATTTCAGCGATTCCGCACCTTGGCCCTGAACTTAATAGCCTCAAATCATTTGCTATTTTCATAAGACTGACTGAAAGGCAATTCATTGCACCTGCAAGGGAAACTACCCCATCCTTTGCTGCAATCCCTTCAAAAAGATTGTCAGCCTGTCTGAAATCGATTCCGGTATACTCTGATATCTCTTGAATGGCGTATTTTGCAAAATCTTTATGTGTATTTATACCTGTACCAAGTGCAGTACCACCCAAAGGTAATTCCAGTATCCATTTCTCCTGATCAAGAAATCTAATTACAGATTTTTCAATCTGAGAGGCATAACCTGAAAATTCCTGCCCCAGAGTCATTGGCACTGCATCCATTAGATGGGTCCTGCCTATTTTTATTACATTTTTAAACTCTTCAGCCTTTTCTTTAAGGGAATCTTTCAGTCCTTCAAGGGCAAATACAAGATTTTTCATCAACAGTGCCGCTGAAATATGTATTGCAGTGGGAATAACATCATTGCTTGACTGCCCCTTGTTGACATCGTCATTAGGATGACAAAGCCCTTTATCCCCAAGTTTGCCACCTAAAATCTCAATGGCCCTGTTAGCAATTACCTCGTTAACATTCATATTGGTGGATGTCCCTGAACCCGTCTGAAAAACATCAATGGGAAATTGTTCATCATGCTTGCCATCCACAATTTCAAGAGCAGCTTTTATAATTGCGTAAGCCTTCTCCTCATCTATTAGCTTTAATTTCAAATTTGCATTGGCTGCCGCCATCTTAATTATTGCAACAGCATTTATAAATTCTTTTGGCAATCTTTTTCCACTTATGTTGAAATTGGACATAGCCCTTGCAGTTTGTGCCCCCCAATATGCAGCTGCAGGCACTTTCATTTCTCCCATACTGTCTTTTTCTATTCTAAATTCTGACATCTTTACCCCCTTTCTTATTGCCTTTAAAATTTTTATAGCATATTATAACAGATATTAGCAAGCCCGGGGGTAAAAATGAGTGCAGAAAAATACTTCTCGATTTTAAAGACTGATCATAAATTTGTTGAACTTTCCCGAGAAGAGCTGACAGAGATACTATCATTTTGTGAAGTAGAAACCTATAAAAAAGGGGAAGATATTATAAGAGAAGGGGAACAAGGGGATAAACTCTATATAATTGTTGAAGGCGAAGTGGGTGTTTCGAAAATTATCTCCAACCAGGTGGTATTTTTTATCACAACACTAAAAACAGGTGAAGTCTTTGGTGAGATGGCAATCATCTCAGATTATCCAAGATCAGCAAACGCTTTTGCAAAAACTGACACAACACTCCTGTATTTATCAAAAGATGCGTTTAAAAAAATAAAGTCTGATAATCAGATGCTTTTCGGCAAACTCTCCTTCATCCTATCAAAAGTACTGGCTGAAAGACTTTATAAAATTGAAGAAAGGATTAAAAATATCCTAAAGGCAACTCTCACGCAGGAAATAATTTAACTTACTTACCACAAAGAGTTATTTCTACTGCATTATTTTCAACATAACTGTTAAACGCAGAAACAGCAATCTTGCAAATATCCTTTGAAGGGATTATGGCAAAATTTTCCACCACCTCAAAAAGCTTTCTTTTTTCATTCTCTTCAATAATATATACTATATACCCCGAAGCTCCGGTCACGCTGTCCCAGCTTACAATGTAATCACTTTCCCTTTTGATAACCTTGATATTTTTAATATCATCAAGTCTGAATTTTGAATAGGAGATGTAGTTTTTCCTGAAAATTGTACCCTTATTAAAATATTTGTCAAAAGGCACTATCTCTATTGAATTTGTATCTCTGTCCTCAAATACAATATCAACTGAATTTTGTTTTGATTTTTTAAGTAATTTTGAGTTTAAATAAATTTCATAGTAACCTATTTCATCGCTGAAATCGATTTCAAGGTGCAAATATTTTTCACTCATTATGCTTTCTTTTATATTTTTTACTCTCACCGGCTGGTTGTAAACAATTTTCTTTACAGCCTCTTTCGATGCTATTTCAAGATTTTCGTCAATATTATAAAGCTTATAGACATATCCCTCACCTTTTTTAACATTTGTATCATCAAATAAAGACTTCTGCTTTACAACAGCTACTCTTTTAAAATCCTGAACACAATCATCAACAATATCTGCTTTTTCTATTAAAAGGCTGTAATTACTATTGTTGTTAAATGTTACCCCTTTTTCTGTTAAACTTATAATGCTTTCAACTACCGGTACCGGGATTTTAAACGTATCAAGAGGTACAGGGTCAGTCTTTTTCCCGCAAGCTGATAACACAACAAAAAGTAGTGCAAAAAAAACAAGCCTAAATTTCACTTAAAAACTTTTCTCCCTGCTCAATCTGATATTCAACAGAAACCTTTGCAGTTCCACCGATAGCTTTTCTGCTGTTTACTGAAGCTTCAACGGTAATAAAGTTATATATATCATCATCTATCAAATCACAAAAGCCTTTTAATTCCTCAATCTTCAAATCTGATAAGTCAATTTTTTTATCAAGACAAAATGCAACTGCTTTGCCAACCACATGATGAGCATCTCTGAAAGGCAAACCTTTTCTTACAAGGTAATCAGCCAAATCGGTAGCAGTGGAAAAACCAAGCTTTGCAGATTTATACATTTTGTCCTTTTTAAGAGTCATTTTTTCTATCATTGGAGCAAATATTTTAAGGGATGCCTTCAAAGTATCAGCTGTGTCAAAAACGGGCTCCTTATCCTCCTGCATATCTTTATTGTAAGCAAGAGGCAGACCTTTCATTGTGGTAAAAAGGCTTACCATATTTCCATATACTCTTCCTGTCTTCCCCCTGATAAGCTCAGGAATATCCGGATTCTTTTTTTGAGGCATAATGCTGCTTCCGGTACAATAATCATCGCTTAGTTCAATAAATGCAAATTCTGAAGTTGAAAATATTATAAACTCTTCAGAAATCCTTGAAAGGTGCATCTGGCAAATAGATGCCGATGACAAAAATTCAAGAGCAAAATCCCTATCACTTACAGAGTCAAGACTATTTAGTGTTGGTGCAAAAAAACCAAGCTCATTTGCCGTAAAATCTCTGTCTATGTCAAATGTCGTACCTGCCAGCGCACCTGCACCAAGAGGACAAAATTCAAGCCTCTTTAGCAAATCTGTAAACCTCTGGTAGTCTCTCTTGAACATTTCAAAATAAGCCATAAGATAATGGGAAAAGAGAATTGGCTGGGCAGTCTGCAAATGAGTATATCCTGGCATAATTACGTCTATTTCCTGTCTGGCTTTTTCAAGAATAACTTTCATTAGAAGTTTTAAATAATTTTTAATTTCACCTATTTCACTTCTCAAATACATTCTAAAGTCAACGGCTACCTGGTCATTCCTGCTCCTTGCGGTATGAAGCTTTCCTGCAACAGGCCCCACAATCTCTTTTAATCTTTTTTCAACTGCCATATGAATATCTTCATCTTCTGTTTTAAAAATAAACTTCCCTTCTTTAATTTCAGTCAAAACGATTTCAAGCCCTTTTAAAATCTCCTCTGATTCCCTATCAGTAATAATTTTTTGTTTCGAAAGCATTTTTACATGTGCCATACTGCCTTTTATGTCAAATTCAGCAAACCTTTTATCAAAGTGTATAGAGGCATTAAACTCTTCCACAAATTTATCCGTAGGTAACGAAAATCTACCTGCCCAGGGTTTCTCACTCATAATTACACCTCAATATTATATTCCTTTATTTTATTATATAATGTTTTTCTTGAAATACCAAGGATTTTGGCAGCCTGAGACTTGTTATTGCCCGACTCTTTCAATGCCTTGAAAATTAGTTGTTTTTCATTCTCTTTTACATCAAGCACTGATTCATTTTGAACTTTTTCCCTAAAATCAGGCAACAAATCCCCTGTAAGTTTTTCAGAGCTACACAAAATAATACTTCTTTCAACTATATTCTCGAGCTCTCTAATATTTCCTGGAAAACTGTATGTTTTTAGCTTCTCAATATACTCAGCAGTATAACCTTTAATTATTTTTGAAAACTTCATCGAATATTTTTTTATAAAAAAATCTACAAGCATGGGAATTTCTGACTTGCGCTCCCTTAAAGGAGGCAAGTTTACAGGAAATACATTGAGCCTGAAAAACAGGTCTTCACGAAATTCCCCTTTTTTAACCATATCTTCGAGGTTTCTATTTGTAGCAGCAATAACTCTCACATCAGTTTTTAATGTTTTTACCCCACCAACCCTTTCAAACTCCCTTTCCTGCAAAACTCTCAAGAGCTTTGCCTGGGTAGAAATTGGCATCTCTCCAATTTCATCCAAAAATATAGTTCCACCATCTGCAAGCTCAAATTTACCTTTTTTCTGGTTGGTAGCGCCGGTAAAAGCACCTTTTTCATGCCCGAAAAGTTCGCTTTCTATGAGATTTTCATTTAGTGCTGCACAATTCACCGCTAAAAATTGCCTGTCAGCCCTTTTTGAATTTTTATGGATAGCCCTTGCTACAAGCTCTTTTCCTGTGCCCGATTCACCGTAAATAATCACTGATGCGTCAGTCGGCGAAACCATTTTTAAAAGATTCAAGATTTTCCCGAGTCCATCCTTACTGTAAACACCTTCAAACTCAAAATCTACCAATGCATCTTCACCACTTGATTCAACCTGGTTTAAACCTATATTCTCAAGACTTTTTAACAATAATTCTATATCAACGGGTTTTGTAATAAAATCAATGGCACCAAGCTTCATGCTCTCAACAGCTGTCCTCACATTGTTGAAAGCAGTTACCATTATGACAGGAGTATTTATTCCTTTTTCTTTTAATTTTGAAAGGGTTGTTATACCATCCATAATACTCATTTTAATATCAAGCAAAATTGCAAATAACTCATTTTCTTCAGCCATATATATGCCGTCAAGACCGCTTTCAGCCTCGATTACTTCATAACCGGCCTCTTCAAGATGTATCTTGAGCATAAGTCTGTGATTTTTTTCGTCATCAATAATCAGTATCTTTTTGCTCATGCTGACTTTCCCAAATTTACCGAAACTACGAAAGGATTTGTACTTTCAATTATAATCTCTCCATCGTGAAGCTCAATTATTTTTCTACAAATGGAAAGCCCAAGCCCGCTCCCCTTTGCCCTCGTGCTATAAAAAGGCTCAAATAACTTATTCTCATCAAAATCTTTATTAACTATTTTATTTATGATTTTAAAAGACTTTTTTGTATTGTCCAAAATTATCTTGATTTTTTCATTTGCAGGTGAAGCAGTAAGAGCATTCAGAAGAAGATTTATAACCACCTGTAATATTTTTTCACTGTCAACAGATTGAGAAAAAGTTTCCCCTTCAATTTCCACATTGATATTTTTATTTGAAATATCGTACCTTAAAATTTCCATTGCTTTTAAAAAAATACTCTTAATATCAACCACTTTCTTGTCAAGGACAACGGGTCTGCCAAAGCTTAAAAAATCATTGACAATTTTATTCAGCCGCTCAATCTCTTCCAGGGACTTAGAAAGATAATCTTTTATTTTATCATCCCCAACCTTTTTTGCGCTAAACTCAACCAGCCCCTTCATAGAGCTTAGAGGGTTTTTTATTTCATGAGCAAGGACATTTGCAAACTTTCCAAGCTCAGCCTCCTTTTCTATCTTCTTGAGTTTTTCTTGTGTATTTATATAGCTTTTAAAAATTTTAAACAGATAAAGAGCGATAAAAATAAGCAACACTTCAGTGGCAATTATAAAAAATATATTCAAGAAAATTTCTCTCTTAATGTTGTTGTAATTTGTCAGGTCCATTATTAAAAACGCATTGAAGACAATTTTCTCCCTGGGAAACTCATCAAACCTTCCCATCATGCCAAACCTTCTTCTTGCAGGATCAAAAATTATCTTATTTCTCAGAATCAGTTCATTTTCTGTTTCAAGTACACCGTTTTCAAGTGTTTTTAACTGCAAGTTGTCAACATCTTTGATGCTAAATATAATTTTTCCCTGCTCGTCGAAAATAATAAGATTTTTAACACTTTCATTTTTTGCAAGCTCCTCAGCAAGAAGCTCGAGGTTATGTCTTGAAAAACCCATATTCATCATAAAAATGCGGTTGCCACCCTCAAGGGTTTTCATTATCAGCTTGCCATAATTTACCATGTGAGCTTTGAAATGTCCCAAATTTCTCTTTTCAGTGTTAAATATTGAAACTATAAGAATCAAGTTTAAAATTATTGCAGAAATTATTAATAAACGAACCTTTTTAAATATCTTCATTTAGCCGTTAAAAAATCCCTTCATTTTTTCCCACAAGCTCTTTTCCGAGGAATATGTGCTCTCGTCAGACTCATTTTTGAAAGCCTCAAGAAGCTCCTTTTGTTTTTTATTCAACTTGGTGGGGATAACAACTTTTAAGTTTACAATCATATTCCCTATTCCATACCCCTGAACATCCTGTACACCTTTGCCCTTAAGCACAATCTGCTCATCCGGCTGAGTCCCTGGCTTAATTTTAATTGTTTCATGCCCGTCAATTGTTGGAATATCAAGAGTAGTTCCAAGAGCTGCATCTACAAATGATATGGGAACATCGAGAATTATATTTCTCCCTTTTCTTTTAAAATATTCGTGTTCTTTAACTTTTACATGGACAAACAGATCGCCGGCCGGGCCTCCATAAATTCCGTCATTTCCGCCTCCGGAAATTCTTAAGGTCATATTGTCTTCAATACCTGCCGGTATTTTGACATCAAGAGTTTTATACTCCCTTATTGCACCTTCACCTTTACACTCTTTACACCTTTCTTTAATAAACTCTCCTGTCCCACCACACTGTGGACATGTAGTGGAAAGTGTAAAAAATCCCTGTCTTTGAGTAATCTGCCCTGTACCTTTACATGTGTTACATGTCGTAACTCCGCCTGGCTCGGCACCTGTCCCGTCACAACGCTTACAATTTGATGTCTTTGGCACTTTTACCTTTTTTGATGTACCAAAACATGCCTCCTTAAACTCAATATCAACACTGACCTCTATATTTGAACCCTTACGGGGTCTTTTTCTCTGCCTGGAGCTTCTTGCATTGCCAAAAAAATCCCCAAAAACATCTCCAAAAAACTCTTCAAATATTGTTGAGCCAAAATCCTGGCCTGAAAACCCTGAAGACCCGTTTTCATCAAAAACCCTTCCAAACTGGTCATACTGAGCTCTTTTTTGAGGGTCACTCAAAACCTGATAAGCCTCGTTGACCTCTCTGAATTTTCCCTCAGCTTCTTTATTGTCAGGATTTCTGTCAGGGTGATATTGTAATGCAAGCTTCCGGTAAGCTTTTTTTATTTCCGTATCCGTTGCATTTTTTGCAACACCAAGTATAGCGTAATAATCCTTAGCCAATTAACCCCTCCGGCTTTTGATTGTATTTAAAGAATGTTAAGTTTGCTCATATATCACTTTTTTTAAAAAAATAAAAGGGGCAAAAAGCCCCCTTTTTATTTGTTGTCCTCTTTTACCTCTTCATAGTCAGCATCAACTACATTGTCATCCTTTTTCCCTTCTTGTGAAGCGCCTGAATCGGTGTTGTTCTCTCCACCATGAGCATGCTGCTGACCGGCATTTTTGTATATCTCCTCTGCAAGTTTATGTGAAGCATTTGCAAGTTTTTCAATTCCTGCTTTGATTTTTTCAACATCATCGCCTGACTGAACCTGCTTTAATTCTTCAAGCGCCTTTTCAATATTTTCTTTTGTAGCAGCATCTACTTTGTCACCGTGCTCTTTCAGTGATTTCTCAGTGGAGTATATCAATGTATCCGCCTGGTTTCTTATTTCAATAAGCTCTTTTTTCTTCTTGTCAGCTTCAGCGTTAAGCTCAGCATCTTTGACCATCTTTTCGATCTCTTCTTCACTAAGGCCGCTGCTTGGAGTAATTCTGATAGATTGCTCTTTTCCGGTACCAAGGTCTTTTGCATAAACACTTAATATACCATTGGCATCTATATCAAAAGTCACCTCAATTTGAGGAACGCCACGTGGCGCAGGTGCAATACCTACAAGGTCAAATCTACCGATTGACTTATTGTCTGCAGCCATTTCACGTTCTCCCTGAAGTACGTGAATGGTAACAGATGTCTGATTATCCTGAGCTGTGGTAAATACCTGACTCTTCTTGGTTGGAATAGTTGTATTTCTGTTTATAATTTTGGTCATTACTCCGCCCAAAGTTTCGATACCCAGTGAAAGTGGGGTAACATCAAGCAAAAGTACATCTTTAACGTCACCTCTTAATACCCCACCCTGTATTGCCGCACCAATTGCAACAACTTCATCAGGGTTGATACCTTTATGGGGCTCTTTACCGAAAAATTCTTTAACCTTCTGCTGTACAAGTGGCATCCTTGTCATACCACCCACAAGGATAACCTCGTCAATATCAGAAGCTGTAAGTCCAGCATCTTTCAGTGCTTTTTTACATGGCTCCAACGTACTTTCAACCAGGTCCATTACAAGACTTTCAAGTTTTGCCCTTGAAAGTTTTTTAACAAGGTGTTTTGGCCCTGTCTGGTCTGCAGTTATAAAAGGAAGGTTTATCTCCGTTTCAAGTGAAGTTGAAAGCTCGTGTTTTGCTTTTTCGGCAGCTTCTTTCAGACGCTGCAAAGCCATTTTATCATTTCTTAAATCAATCCCTGTTTCCTTTTTAAATTCATCAATGAGCCAATTTACAATTCTTATATCGAAGTCATCTCCACCAAGATAGGTATCACCGTTGGTAGACTTTACTTCAAATACACCATCACCAAGCTCAAGAATTGAAATATCAAAAGTACCACCACCAAGGTCGTATACAGCAATTTTTTCATCTTTCTTTTTGTCAAGCCCATAAGCAAGGGCAGCAGCAGTAGGCTCATTTATAATTCTGAGCACATTAAGACCTGCAATTTTACCAGCATCCTTTGTCGCCTGACGCTGAGCATCATTGAAATATGCAGGCACTGTAATAACAGCATCAGTTACTGTCTCACCAAGATATTCTTCTGCAGTTTTTTTCAGCTTTTGCAAAATCATTGCAGATATTTCCTGAGGAGCATATTTTTTCCCTTTAACTTCTACCCATGCATCATTATTGTCTGATGGTACAATTTTGTAAGGCAATATTTTTTTTGCCTTTTCCACCTGATCAGAGTCAAACTTTCTACCAATTAATCTTTTGATACTAAAAATAGTATTCTCAGGGTTTGTAATTGCCTGCCTTTTGGCAAGCATCCCTACCAATCTTTCACCACTATCGGTGAAAGCTACCACTGATGGTGTAGTGGTCATCCCTTCAGCATTTATAATTACCTTAGGTTGTCCACCTTCCATAACAGAAACAACTGAGTTTGTAGTACCTAAGTCGATACCAATTACTTTAGAACTAGCCATTTTAGTCCTCCTTTTCCTCTATATTTTCTACTTTATTTACCCTAACCTTTGTGGGCCTTATGACCCTGTCATGAAGAGTATAACCTTTTTGCATCACAAGGGTTATTGCATTATTCTTATGATTTTGGTCGCTATCAAGCATCATAGCATCATGCAAATTAGGGTTAAACTCATCACCAATATTTGTCTGAATTTCCTTTGCACCATATTTGGCCAAAGTATCCTTAAATTGCTTTAATGTAAGCTCTACCCCCTGTTTGAGAGCTTTAATCTCCTCTGACTCTTTTATATGGGCTAACGCCATCTCAAGATTGTCAATTATCGTCAAAAAATCCAAAATTATCTGCTGATTAGCATATTTCAACTTATCTTCAGTCTCCTTTGAAAGCCTTTTTCTAAAATTATCAAGCTCCGCAGCAAGCCTTAGCATTTGGTCCTTTGATTCCTGAACTTCTTTTTTCAGGGATTCATTCTCCATTTTTAGCATCAGCTTTTCAGTATCTTCACTTTCTTCGACTTTTGCCTCTTCAGATTCCTGAATATTTTCATTATTTTTATTCTCTTCGCTCATAATCTCTTCATCCTTCTTTCTCTTACTCATCTTCTCCTCCGATTTTATTCAAAAGCTTTGACATTATTTCCGCCGTATAATCCACCACAGGAATAATATCAGGATACCTCATCCTTTTTGGACCGATAACCCCAAGGGTACCAATCACTTTATCATCCCTTTTGTAAGGTTTTGTAACAAGGCTTAAATTAAGGTTTTCATCCGTTATTTCGGAGCCTATAAAAATTTTTATGGTAGGCTCCTGGATACACTTTTCAATTATTTCGTAAATAAGTGTTTTTTCCTCAAAAAAATCAAGCAGATTTTTTAGACTGTCAGAGTCTTTAAACTCAGGCAGTCCAAGTATATTTTTAGTGCCATAAATTACAAGCTCCCCGCCAAAGTCATGATTTAGCAAATAGTCGCTTGTTATCTGCTTTGCTTTTCTTGCGACCTCGTCAAATTCTTCTTTTTTTGACGCCATATCGCTATAAAGGGAATTTTTTATATCCATCAAACTCTTATTATGAAAACTCATATTCAGATAATTGGAAACCCTTTGCAAATCTTGATCTGTATATTCCGGTCCCATATTCATAATAAGGTTATGTACAATACCTGACTTTGTAACAACAATGCAGAGTACGCTTTCCCTGTTCAACCTTAAAAATTCTATATGCTTCAAATACATACTGTTAATCTTAGGAGAAACCACAAATCCAACGGAATGAGAAACCTCTCCCAATTTGCGACTTATCTCTTTAAAGAGAAATTCCATATTAATTGGATTTACTTTCTCAATATCTTTTATTTTATTTATAAGCTCCTTATTAAATGTAACAAACTGGTCGACATAATACCTGAAACCTTTATCGGTAGGTATCCTGCCAGAAGAAACATGTGTCTGTTCAAGAAAACCTTTCTCTTCAAGGTCGCTCATAATATTTCTTATAGATGCAGGGCTAAGATTTAGATCGCTGTTTTTTGATATAAACCTTGAGCCAACAGGAATACTGCTGTTAATATACTCATCAACAATAATCTTTAAAACTTTAGCTTCCCTGTCTGTTAACATCAAAGCCACCCCATCTATTAGCACTCTCAATAAGCGAGTGCTAACGTCAAAATATAAACACTATCAATTTTTGTCAAGGAGAAAATTTTCAAAAATAATCATTTTTTCAAACAAAATATGAGTATTATCAATGATAATCTAAGTAGGATACTGAATTGTTTTTTTGCGATTTAAATGGTCGGGGCGAGAGGATTTGAACCTCCGACCCTCGGTTCCCAAGACCGATGCGCTACCAACCTGCGCTACGCCCCGAATTGACGAGGAGTGTTTATAAAACAAAAACTCTTATTCGTCAACTACTTTTTTTAAAAACTGTAAATTTCATTTAAAACTCTGTAACTCCTCGGAAATATCCCTGATTTTGCCAGTTGTTTCAAGCAATGTTTTCTCCTTAATTTGTGGATGAAGAGAAGTATATTCGTCCTTTTGTATTTTATAAATTATTCCGAGAGCAATTTTATCCTTTTCCCATACCTTTTTTAAAGCGTTCTCAAAGCTTGTACAGTCATAAGATTCGTCAAGTTTGTAAATTCTCTCATCATAATATTCATAACTGTATTTTTTCCCGAAAGTAACACACGGCTGCAGAATATCTATATATGCAAACCCCTTGAAATTAATCCCTTCTTTTATAAGCTCCTTCAAGTGTTCAACCTCACCGGAATACCCTCTTGCAACAAAAGCAGCACCTGCATTTAAAGCTACCGCCAGCGGATTAAGTGGCTCATCAATTACACCAGAAGGGGTAGATTTACTCTTTAAGCCTTTATCAGTAGTAGGTGATGCCTGTCCTGTAGTAAGGCCATAAATATGATTATCATGAACAAGATAAGTAATATCAAGATTTCGTCTTATTGCGTGTATAAAGTGCCCGGCACCCATTCCATAGCCGTCTCCATCCCCGCCATTTACAATCACAGTCAATTTGTGATTTGAAAGCTTTACACCTGTTGCAACAGGTAGCGTCCTGCCGTGCAGAGTATGAAAACCATAAGTGCGTAAATGATTTAACATCTTTCCTGAGCAACCTATCCCGGAAACATTTACTACATCCTTGCCATTCAGCTCAAGGTCTGCCAGAGCACCTTTTATTGCATTCCATATAGCAAAATTGCCACAACCCGGGCACCAGACAGGTATTTTACCAGAATTAAATTCCATTGCTTTCATAATTATCTCCCCCTCTCAACAAAATCTAAAATCTCTTCAACAAAAAAAGGCCTTCCATCGTATTTTAAAAACTTATCCTCAATAACAATACCTGTTTTTTCAGCAATGATTGAGGCAAGCTGCCCGGTAAAATTTGTCTCAATAGCAACTAACTTTTTACCTTTAAAAATATTTTTCACATCTTCCCAATTAATCGGGTTGACAGCCGAAAAATGTATAAAATTAAACTTTTCGGTAAATTTCAATGCTTCCATCAAAGGTAATTTGGTCGACCCCCAACAAACAAAAGTAATTTCAGCATTTTCATTACCATAGAGTTTCGGTAATGGCAGTTCATCTTTTATATAATTTTCTTTCCTAAACCTTCTTTCCTGGTTTTTTATTCTTGTTTTGGAATCAGTTGCAACAAATCCAAAATCATCATGTTCGTTACCCGGAGCCTTAAACAAACCACCTGGCGTACCTGGATTTACTCTCATTGCAACTCCATTTTTAAATTCCTTATATCTTGGGAAAAAATCCATTGGTTTGCTTTCATCCCCTTCAAAAATATAGCCCCTGTCAATTTCCAAACCATCATACTCAAGGTTGTCCACGCAAAAATGGGATTCGGATAAAAATTTATCCGTCAATACAAAAACAGGCACTTGATATTTATCGGCAAGGTTAAAAGCCTCAAATGTCATAACAAACAGCTCCTTTAAATCGCCCGGAGTTAGCACAATCCTTACAAATTCGTCCTGCGAAATATTCATTACAAATTTCAGGTCAGACTGCTCTGTCCAGGTAGGCATCCCCGTAGCAGGCCCAGGTCTTTGACTTAGGGCTATTACAAGCGGTGTCTCAATCATTGCAGCAAGCCCAACCCCTTCTGTCATAAGGCTTAAGCCACCCCCTGAAGTCCCGGTCATCGCCCTCACTCCCGCGTATGAAGCACCAATTGCCATTATAATACCGGCAATCTCATCTTCAGTGTGTTTTACAATTATCCCATATTTTTCTGCAACACCTGCAAGATAGTGAAGTATGGAAGATGCAGGTGTCATAGGATATGTACTATAAAATCCAACCCCTGCCTTTATTGCACCTGTAGCTATTGCTTCATTGCCTGTCATAACAAGATAATCCTTAACCTTGTCATCAGGCTTGAAATTATTTTGAATAACATTTTCACAGTACTGCATCCCTTTTTTCGCAGCTTCAATATTCATATTTACAACTTTTGCGGGAAAACTTTCTTCAAACAGTTTAAAAACAATATTTTCATCTACCCCTAAAAGCTTTGCAGATGCTCCAAGAGCTATTGAATTTTTGACTATATCGGGAAAATCGTTTTCTTTTAATATATTTTTAATAGGAATATGTATCTTTTTGCAAACAATATCTTCGCTTAACTTTATGCTGTCAAAATCCGCAATGACAGTCATATTTTCGGTAATATCCTCATTGTCAAATACTACTTTATCAAGGGCGACAAGAATATCACACCTCTTATAGACTGAAAAAACACTTTCATTTGAAAATGTTATGTGATAACAATTATACCCGCCCCTGATAATGGATGGGTATTCGGGATACCCTTGCACCGAATATCCGCTCCTTTTTAAGGCTTTTGCAAACATTGGTCCTGCACTCATTATTCCAAATCCCGCAGGTCCACCAATTTTCCAGGTCAATACAGTCATAAAAGCTCCTTATTTTTTTAAACTTACTCTATATTTTTTATACATAAAATCCGGCACATATGATGATTTGGCAACTCTTAATGCCATTTTCCCCAAATCCTGTTCAAAATTTAAATATTTATACTTTTTAGGCAATCTTTTAGCAAAGTCGTTGTAGATAAATTGATACGCCCCCTTAAACTTTCTTTTTCCTTTAGCAAAATGCAAAACAAAAGTCTCGCTATCTATCTCTTCGCCTAAAATAAAACCAGCAGGCTCATTTTCCGCATAATAAATTATACCACAAATTACAAGTTCATCCATTAAATTTAGAGCTTCCTTACACTGGTAGTAATCGGTTTTATTTGGGTCTTCTCCTATTTCTTCAAGCCAGGTATCCAAAATATCAATTGCATCAACCAGATTATCTTTTAACAGTGGCTTTGACTCATAACTGTAATTGGTAATAAACTGTTTCAACAGATTTCTCTTCTTATGCAGCTTTCTCCCTTTAAAAGTTGATATTTTTTCAACGGTATAAATATAATCAGTATCCCCATCCCTGAAATGATATTCAAAATCATCATCAAAATAATCAAGCCATTTTTCATCAATCGGAAAAATAAAATCATAGCCCCTTGCAATTTCCTTTAAATAAAGTCTATCAAGTTTAAAAATTTCTACTGTGGGCATAAGATACTTTTTATTGTCGTAGCTAACACCTTCAATAAAAATCTCTTTATCATAAATAACGTTGTATTTATGATTATTGCGAAAAAGAAAAAGGTTAGCAAAGCTGTACTCAGAAATTTTAGTTTCAACCTGCTTAAGTTTTTCAAAAAGTATTTCCTTGTGTCTTAATTCAAGCACTTCAGATTTCATTATATAACCACCTTTTTTTGAAATAATATCTTCCAATTAAATAACACTGAGCAAAAATAGATATATTCATACTCCACCATATACCTGATGAGCCGTAATTTAGAAAAATTCCTAAAACAAAAGCAAGAGGAATTCTTATAAGCCATAAACTGCTTATCACTCTTACCATAACACTTTTTGTATCCCCTACTCCGTTTAATCCTCCTCCAAGTATAACACCAAATGCCATAAATGGCTCGCTTATCATGCTGATATATAAATAATTGACACTCTCTTTCACCACATTTTCATTGTTTGATAGGAAATTTGCAATAGGCCATGCAAAAACAATAACAATAACTGTAATTAAAGTAATAATTACACTCCCCATTAGTGCCGTATAGTAGCCTGATTTAAAAGCATCTTCCATGTTTTTTTCTCCCATATAATTACCAACCACCACAGCATTTGCCATATTAAATGCAAAAGCAGGCAGAAAAATAGCAGCCTCAATCCTTGCCCCATTTGTAAAGGCCGCCATTACATCGATACTCTTTTCCGGAATCATACCTATAATCAAAAATAGCACCGTACTGCCAAGTTGCCAGCTTACCTGAAGCAGGCCTGATGGCCAACCAATTTTGAAAACCCTTTTTATAAAATTTATATCAATTTTCTTTAGCACCAAAAATATTCTGATATGATAGAGGTTTAAAATGGCAGCAACCACAACACTTACTACAGTTGAAAGGGCAATCCCCTTAAATCCCAGAGGGGTGTGAAACACAAAAAAGAAATTTAATGATACATTCAAGACTGCTGCCAATAACATCGATAAAAGTGAAATTTTTATTCTTGAAGTAGCTCGCAATATCCCGTTTGTGTTTACCAGAAAATAATGAAACATAAGCCCGAAAGCATATATATTGATAAGGGGGACAGCAAACTTTTTTATCTCATCAGGGATATTTAAAAAATTTATAATATTATCCGACAAAAATATCCCTGCCAAACTTAACAATATGCCAAAAGACCCGGTTGCTGCCAATATTGAAAATATTGCTACGGAAAGCTCATTGCTATCTTTGGCAGTATACAGTCTTGACACCACAGACACACTGCCCACGGTAATTGCATTTGCCACCACAACAAATATAAAATAAATCTGTGAAACAAGTCCTATCGTGGCCTGGACTTCTTTGCCTATAATACCTGCAATATATACATCGGTAAGGCTTATAAAAAACTCAAAAATCATGATAAGAATCATAGGCCAGCTTACTGACCAGCTTTTAACCAACAAATTTAGTATGTTTTTATCATTCACCTTAAAAAAACCCTTAACAAATTCTCTTCTTTATATTACACTCTTTCAAGTAATAAAAAACATTTTTATTAAGAGGTAAAGATGCTTTACAGTTTGACATTGTTTGCTTACCTTTCAAGTTTCCTGCTTATCCTTTTACATTTTTTCCATAACAGCAGAAAACTATACATTTTTTCACAAATATCAATGTTTATTTCTGTGATGTTAAACTTTTTAACCATAATACTCAGATGGGTATCGCTAAAACAATTCCCTGCATCAACTCTTTTTGATATTCTCAGTATGACAATGTTTTTTCTCGGTACCGGATATGTTATTTTATTTGTAAAATATAAAAGGCCATTTTTATCGCTATTGATTCTTCCATTTATAATAGCTGCCGGTGTAGGAGGCTTTTTATCTGAAAATATTGTCTACAAGAAACAACACTTATCTACATTCTGGATATACATCCATCTTCCTCTTACAATAGGAGGTACTGCATTTTTTCTTATTTCAGCACTATGCGGGATTCTTTATTTTATGCAGGAAAGACAACTTAAAAACAAAAACTTTGGCCTGATTTTCAAAAATTTTCCACCTCTTGAAACAATAAACAACCTTAATAATTTCTCGATATTTACAGGCTTTGTGCTCTTTTCCGGCGGAATTATCTCAGGGATAATATGGGGGCTGATCGAGTGGAATGGCACATTAATCCTCTCATCAAAACTAATATTTTCATTTATCACCTGGATAATATTTTTTATAATAATAATCATAAAAAAAATTAGAGGGCTTACGCCAAAACAAGCAGCATCATTAAGTATTATTGGAATTATTTTGATACTGTTGACATATCACGGTGTAGCCAATTTTTTATTAAGGTGAAATATGCAACTTGCAGTAGTTGGTTTAAATCACAATACAGCGTCTGTTGATTTGAGGGAATGTCTGGCAGTACCCCAGGAAAAACTTGAGCAGATTTACACAAATATCCTTGCAAATGAAAGGATTTATGAAGCACTTATTTTATCAACCTGCAACAGGGTCGAATACTACCTCGTAACAGATGATTTTTTATGCAATATTGAAAGCGTGCTTAAAATCGTGGCTGAGGAAAGCAACATAGAAATCGGTGAGCTTAAAAATCACACATACACTTATTGCGGAAAGGATGCGATTAAACATTTATTTAAAGTCGCCTGCGGGCTTGATTCCCTGGTGCTGGGTGAGCCGCAAATTTTTGGTCAGGTAAAAGATGCATTCAATTTTGCAAAAATTTATGGAAAGGTTGACAGATTTTTAAAAAAACTGGAAGAATCTACCATAAAAATTGCCAAAAAGGTGCGCACCGAGACAGGTATTGCAGAAAATCCGGTTTCTGTAAGTTATGCCGCAGTTGAACTTGCCAAAAAGATTTTCGGTAGTCTAAAAAACAAATCAGCCCTCATAATAGGTGCTGGTGAAATGTGTGAGCTTGCAGCAAAACATCTTTCTTCAACAGATATCAACTCAATAGTAATCACTAACAGGACATTTGAAAAAGCTGAAAATCTTGCCAGAGAAGTTTCAGGTATTGCAAAACCTTTTGAAAATCTTAAAGAATACCTTATGGATGCTGATATTGTAATAAGTTCAACCGGTGCTCCTAATTTCATCGTAAGCTATGAAGATGTCAAATCGATTATGATTAAAAGAAAATATTCACCAATGTTTTTTATAGATATTGCTGTCCCAAGGGATATTGACCCTAAAATCAATGAAATTGAAAATACATATGTTTACGATATTGATGATTTGAAAAGTGTTGTTGAAGCCAATAAAAAAGCAAGAGAAAAAGAAGCTGTAAAAGCGCTACAAATGGTGGATGCAGCTGTTGAAGATTTTCTATACTGGATAAAATCATTAAAAATAGTACCTGCGATAAAAGGGCTTCGCAGCTATTTTGAACAAATACGGGAGACCGAAATCAAAAGACTTATGGAAAAATACAAAGGGAGCATTGATGAGCAGCTATTAAATTATGCATTGACATCTTACCTGAACAAAGCCCTGCATACCCCCCTTACGAATCTTAAAAATTTAGGGGTAAGCGGTGATAAATACACTTTAGCTGAGGCAGTGGAAATATTATTTAATTTAAAAGGAGAATAAATGAGAAAGCTAATAATAGGTACAAGAGGGAGTAAACTTGCCCTGTGGCAATCAAATTACATAAAAAGCCTTATTGAAGAAAAACACAAAGATATACGGGTTGAGCTTAAAATCATAAAAACTCAGGGGGATAAAATATTGGATACCCCTCTTGCCAAGATTGGCGGAAAAGGTCTGTTTGTAAAAGAAATCGAAAATGCTTTGCTCGATGGTAGTGCAGATATTGCTGTACACAGCATGAAAGATGTTCCTATGGAGTTACCTGAAGGTCTTACTCTGTTTGCAACCCCAAAAAGGGAAGAACCAAACGACGCCTTTTTGTCAGTAAAGTATAACAATATTAGAGAATTACCGAAAGGTGCAGTTGTAGGAACAAGCAGTTTGAGAAGAAAGCTGCAGCTTTTAAAACTCAGAAGTGACCTTACGATAAAAGACTTAAGAGGAAATGTTGACACAAGAATAAATAAAATGCTTAACGGTGAGTTTGACGCTATAATTCTTGCAAAAGCCGGTCTTAAGAGACTCCAACTCACGGAATACATAAAAGAAACAATTTCCATAAGCGATATCTTGCCAGCTGTATGTCAGGGGACAATTGGCATAGAGCTTCGAGGTGATGACAAGGCGACACAGGAAATAGTTTCTTTTATAAATGATGATATTACAATGATAAGGACAAAATGCGAAAGAGCCTTTCTAAAAAAATTGCAAGGGGGGTGTCAGGTACCCATAGCAGGTTTTTCTACAATTGAAGAAAACAAAATCCACCTGAAAGCCCTTTTATCCTCACTTGACGGCAAAAAACACTTATTTGAAGAAGGGGATGACACCATTGAAAACGCAGAAAATTTAGGCGAAAAAATTGCCGAAAAGATATTGAATAATGGCGGAAAAGAAATTTTGAAGGAAGTTTACTCATAGATATGGCTTTTAGAAACATTTTGATTACAAGACAGCCAGAGCAGTCTGTTGATTTTATAAACCTTTTGTCACGTAATCTTTTTTATCCATTTTTGTTGCCTATGATTGAAACTTCGGGGCTGAATTTCAATGTCAGGAAAAAGGTTTATGACTTCATAATATTTTCAAGCATAAATGCCGTAAAATATTTTATGGATAAATCCGATGCCAGGGCAATAAAATATATAGCAGTTGGCAGCAAAACGGCGGAATTTCTAAAAAATTACGGTATCGACGCAATCGTCCCTCAAGGTGAATTTTCAGCGGACGGACTGATAAATTATTTTGAAAATATAGATGTAAAGGATAAAAATATTTTGATTCCGGTACCTGAGACCCATTCAGATAAATTAAAAAATCACCTTATCACATATGGCGCCCTGGTGGAAACTGTAGCTATCTATAAAACCAGTAAAATTAAATATGAAAGTGGTTATGTGAAAAATTTTATTGCTGAAAACAAAATTGACACGGTTGTTTTTGCATCTCCGTCTGCAGCAGAGAGTTTCTTTATGAACTTTCACGAGGATAGTTTTATCAATAAATTAAATTTTATATCAATAGGGAAAACAACTTATAATTTTTTAAAAAACAGTCTAAATATAGACTCATACTACCCCGAAGAATATACCATATATGGGGTTGTGTTGCTTTTACAAGAATTAAGGAGGACAAAATGAGCTTTCCTGTTATCAGACCAAGAAGACTAAGAAAAAATGAACTTATAAGAAGCCTTGTAAGGGAAACAAAATTAACACTTGACGATTTGATATATCCGCTCTTTGTTACCGAATATGATGGGGTCAAAAAGGAAATACCTTCAATGCCCGGAATATATCAAATGGATATAGAAAATACCGTTAAAGAATGCATTGAGCTTGAGAGGCTTGGCATAAAAGCGATTATCCTCTTTGGGATACCTAAACATAAAGATGAATTAGGAAGCGAGGCTTACAACGAAAATGGAATAATCCAAAATGCCATCAGGGCAATAAAACAAAATACCAAAAATCTGTACATCATTACTGATGTATGTATGTGCGAATATACAAGTCACGGGCACTGCGGAATTATAAAAGACAATGACGTCAACAATGACGAAACACTCAAATACCTTGCCCTTGAAGCCCTTAGCCATGCAAAAGCCGGTGCTGACATGGTTGCACCAAGCGATATGATGGATGGCAGAATTATGGCAATAAGGGATATCCTTGACTCTAACAGTTTTGAAAATATTCCAATAATGAGCTATTCTGCAAAATTTGCTTCAGCTTATTATGGACCTTTCAGAGATGCGGCAGAAAGTACTCCTAATTTTGGTGATAGAAGAAGCTATCAGATGGACCCTGCAAACAGGTTGGAAGCCATAAGGGAATCAGAGCTCGACCTTTTGGAGGGTGCAGATATCCTTATGGTAAAACCTGCCCTTGCTTATCTTGATATTATCAGAGAAACAAAAGATACCTACAATGTACCTTTGGCAGCATATAACGTAAGTGGAGAATATTCCATGATTATGGGGGCAATTGAAAGAGGATGGTTTGATAAAGACAGAATTATTTTGGAAACTCTAACATCTATAAAAAGAGCCGGAGCTGACCTTATATTAACTTATTTTGCAAAAGAGGTTGCCAAAATTCTATGAGTCTAAATAGTAACATCGCTTTTAGATGGCTATGGTGTGAGCTTGCGCCTATTGATATTTCTGTAGAAAATGAGCTTGATAATTTGCTTTGCATAGACAGGCAAAAAATACTTGCTGTAAAAAACATCCAATCATTTGTAAATAATGGACCTTTCTTGAATATGCTCCTGTGGGGGGAAAAAGGGTGTGGAAAATCTTCACTGATAAAATCAATTGTTAAAAAATTTGAGAAAAGTGGCCTTAAAATAATTGAATTTCTTGATGAAGAAATAATTTCTATTTTTAAATTATACGAAATAATAAGACAAAATTATCATTTCAAGTTTATTGTTTACTTTGACGATATCTCGTTTGACGATGACGATGCACTTTTTAGAAGATTTAAATCAGTAATCGAAGGTAGCCTTGAAGAACCTCCTTCTAATGTTATGTTTGTTGCCACATCAAACAGAAGACACCTGATAGCTGAAAGGGCATATGAAAGCAGCGACATTTATTCACGAGATGATTTAAACGAAAAATCGTCTCTTTTTGCAAGATTTGGATTAACAATCGGGTTTTACCCTCTCAAGAAAAGTGAATACCTTGAAATAGTGAAACTTTACTTTGATAAATATGGTGTGCCTTCGGATAATGAGTTTGAGCAAGAAGCAGAAAATTTTGCAATCGAAAGGGGCGGCAGAAGCGGAAGAATTGCAAAGCAGTTTGCTATTTATAAAATGATATCCAGCCAGGAAGTTTGAAATTCATATTGAAGACATCAGCTCGTTTAACCATGAATAGCTGTTAAATTTTGCCTCACTAAATGTATTATAATCGATGTTAAGTTCATTAAGCACCATTAACAAATTGTCATAAACTTCAAATTCATCATATTCCAGCGCTTTTAAAATCTTGCCAAAAATTCCTTCATAATGAAGCAGTGCCATTTCAATCTCATCATCAAGCCCAAGCATTCTTATGAGCTCACTTTTTGGTTTATTAAAAAGAACATCCACAAGAGAAAAAAGGCCTATCAAAAACGCCGTATCTTTTTTTTCCTCATCGTTTTTAAATACTTTTGATGCAACAAATTCCATCATTTTTGCTCTGACAACGGCCGACTGAAATAAAGGTGAATTGACTGCATTTTTACCCTTATGGGCAAAACTTAAAAGCATAAGCCAGCTTTGCAATTTCCTCATACCTATAAGACTTATTGCATGCCTTATTGATTTTATTCGTGATCTGAAAAAAAATGCCGCCGAATTTACAAATTTAAGAAAATTATAACTTAACACCGGATTTGTCTGAAAAATATCAACAATCTTCTTTATACTTTCATTTTTATTTATCATATTTATTACTTTTATTACTGTAAGTTTGGAGGGGTCAACGGTATCTGTTTCAAGAATTGTGGGTCTTGCAAAGAAAAAACCCTGAAAAAGGTGAAATCCCGCTGCCTTACACTTTTCATACTCCTCAAAAGTCTCCACCTTTTCAGCAAGAAGCTTTGCGGGGAGTTTGTTTAATATTTTAAGCTTCACCGAAAGATTGTCATGTTTTACCCTTGGATATTCAACTTTGATATAGTTTACCTTATCAAGAAGTTTGCCAAAATTATCAAGATAATCTGCATCAAAAACAAAGTCATCAAGAGCAAACTTATAGCCTGAAGCTTTAAGCTCACACACTCTGCTAACCAGGTAATCATCCACAACAGTATTTTCCAGAATTTCAAGAACAAATTTATCTTTCGGAATAAGCTCAACAAACTCACTGAGCAAAAAATCCCTGTTGACATTGATAAATCCTGTGGCATTGTTCAAAAGACTTTCTACACCAAAGCGCTCAAATATATTTATAAGTGTCATCGCTATAGACTGAAATGCATCTTCTATCATAGCAATATTGTTGTATTTATCATCCCTGAAGAGCATCTCATACCCGTAAATACTTTGACTTGAATCTACAATTGGCTGCCTGCCTATAAATATCTTTTCCATAATTTTTAGATGACACTCCGCATCAAAAAAAGATTCCGTAACCTTAAATCATATTCAATTAAAGATTAGCACATTTAAAACTTAAAAACAAATTAAAATAAATTTTACCATTTTTGAGCATCTGCTCTTATTTATTTTTTAAATTTCATATATTTGAATTTTTAAATATAGGGCATATGCCTATAAATCTTGTATGATTTTTTTATTGACATATGACCGAAAACTTGGTATTCAAACATAAGTTCATTAAAGGAGGCATGAATGTCAAGACCCCCTAAACCAAGACTTGTAAGACACCGCCCAAGATTTTTCAGATTTGGGCCTTTATGCAATGATTGCCCTGAAGTGCCGACAATCGAGATGACTATCGACCAATTGGAAGCCATGAGGCTTGCAGACCTTGAATGCCTTTCCCAGGAAGACGCAGCTGAATCAATGAAAGTTTCAAGACAAACGTTTGGCAGAATAATTGAACAGGCAAGAAAATTAGTTACTGACGCACTGACAAATGGTAAAATAATAAAAATTGCCTGCGACGAATATATAGAATTCCACAGCCGTGAATTAAAATGTATTAATTGTGGTCACGAATGGGAAGATAATTCCGGATTCATCCCTGAAAATATCTCTTGCCCACAGTGTAATTCAAAGGAAATTATCAAAAGAAAGCGTTGCGGACAGGGTTGTGAATGTCCTTTAAAGGTACAGACTCCATTCATATAACCAAATAAACATCTGCGCAAAATATTATTGTCATATGCTTTTAATTATACTTTAAGAGTCGATTTATCTTGTTTTATCAAAATTTTGAGCATTTGCTATAAAGCCTTCATATATATAACAAAAAAAGTATTGACAGTTATTGTCATAACTTTTATTTCAAACATAAGCTAAAATAAGTTTTATCACTAAACAACAGGGAGGCAACAATGTCTTTATCAAAAGCCAAACTAAGTAGGAGAAAGTTTCTTACTTTAAGTGGTGCTGCTCTGGCTACTGCCACGGCTGCTTCCAGCCTATCTTCTCTCAAGGCAGTTGCTTCAAGCAACACCAAAGAAAATCCGGTAAACACAAAAGGGAGAAAGTTTGTTTACAGCTCATGTGCCATCTGTGTTAACAAATGTGGTCTTGTAGCAGAAGTTAACAATGGTGTCATAAGAAAACTCAACCCTAACCCACACTTTTTCAAAAGCAGGGCCATGCTATGTGCAAGAGGAAATGCTGGCGCAAAAGTCCCTTATGACCCTGACAGACTGAAAAAACCTCTTATAAGAGTTGGCGAAAGAGGTTCAGGTCAGTTTAAGGAAGTAAGCTGGGAAGAAGCTTACAATTACATTGCTGAAAATGTTTTAAAAATCATCAAAAAATATGAAAACCGCTCAGCGATAGGTTTTGCTTCTACCGAAGGATTCCAAGAAGAGTTTTTCATTCATCTTGCAAATATTGTCGGTTCAACCAACACTGTAAGACACCCAACCCTATGTCTTGCTTCAAATATTCAAGGTTATTCTTCAGTATATGGCACTTACCCAGATGCAGATATACTAAATGCTGACTTTGTTGTGTTGGCAGGTTCAAACAGAGCTGAAGCAATAATAACTCCTGATACAATTGATATGGCCAAAAACCATAAAAAACAGACCCTTGTGTGCATTGATCCGAGAGTTACAAAAACATCAGCTATAGCAGACAAATGGTACCCTATCAAACCCGGCACAGACCTTGCCCTTGTGCTTGCAATGATAAATATCATTATTTCAGAAAATCTTTATGACAAGGATTTTGTCGAAAAGTACACATATGGTTTTGATGAGCTTGCAAAACATGTAAAACAGTATACCGCTGAGTGGGCTGAAAAAGAAACAGAGATACCGGCAAGTGAAATTTATTGGCTTGCAAGAGAATTCGCAAAAAATGCTCCTCAGTCCGTATGGTACCCTGGAAGAAGAAGTTCTTTTTATGCCAATGACGTATATTACAGAAGAGCATGTGCAATCCTGAACGCAATTGTCGGAGCTTTTGACAGAAAAGGCGGTCTTGTCCCTAAATCAGGCATAAAGCTGAAAAAACATGACTTTGAATTTCCTCTTTATGACTTTACAAAGGAAAGAATTGATAATGGCACTTTACCATTTCTCGAGGAAAAACTTCCTGAAGAGTTTAAAACAGCAGGTAGTTTGCCAACAGATTCTTGTGCATATCTTTCTGAAAAAGATGGAAGCTGGATAGTTTACAGAGATGCAGCCCTTGCCGGCAATCCTTATCCATTAAAAGGGATGTTTATTTATAAACAAAATCCTGTTGAATCTGTACCAAACAGAAAGAAGACTCTTGAGTTTTTAAAACAGATGGATTTTGTATGCACAATTGATGTGGCAATGAGTGATACCGCTTTTTATTCAGACGTAGTACTACCTGAATCAACTTACCTTGAAAGGTGGGATCCAGCTGAAAATTTAAGTGGTGTAGTACCTATAGTAGTAGCAAGACAGCCGGTAATTGAGCCCCTTTTTGATACAAAATCAATGCACCAGATTGCAGTAGATTTGGCCAAAAAGTTCTATGATATGCCAGAATTCTGGGAAGATTCCACCGATGAGGACAGGGCATATTTAGCCAAATATATAAAAGCTATGGATGTTCCAATGGAACACATAATAGAGGAATCCCTATCTGGCTATCCTGGCGCATACGAAATGTTGAAGGAAAAAGGCGTATTTTATCTGTCCACAGAGCCAGAATATGGAAAAATGCTTGCTGAAGGAGCAAGATTTAAAACAAGAACAGGCAAAATTGAACTTTACAATGTAAAATACGCTGAAAAAGGGCTTGACCCACTTCCTGTCTACAAAAAACCATCCGTAGGTAAACCTGGGCAATTCAGATTTGTAGTTGGTCGCCATGGCCAATTTACTCATGCTTCAACACAGAACAATATCTATCTTCTGGAAGCATATGGGGATTACGAAAACGCATTATGGATAAATTCAAAAGTTGCTCTGGAAAGAGGTTTGAGAGCTGGTGATAAGGTAAAGGTAGTAAGCAAAGCTGGTGAGCAAATTGTAAAAGTTATGCCTACTGAATTTATCAGACCTGACATAGTATATTATGTACACGGATTTGGACGTATTTCAAAGGGATTAAGCCTTATTTATAATAAGGGTGCATCTGAAGCTGCTATTCTGTATGACTATGCAGAAACAATCTCAGGAAACGCATGTATGCACGAAACCTTTGTAGATATTCAAAAAGTATAATAGAGGTGCAAAATGAGCAATAAAAAATACGCAATTGTCCTTGATGACACAAAATGTATAGACTGTAAGGCATGTACACTGGCTTGCAAGATGGAAAACCATGTACCAACAGGGCTTTATAACTACAGAATCTGGGTGGCTGAAAAGCCCGTAAGGGGACATTTTCCTAATATTAAAAGAAGTTTTCAGCCTTCCCAGTGCCAGCAGTGCGATAATCCACCATGCGTGCATGTCTGCCCTACAAAAGCTTCTTACCAGACAGAGGATGGTGTAGTACTTGTAGATCATAATAAATGTATTCTTTGCAAGTATTGTATGACTGCATGCCCATATGACGCAAGATATGTAAATGAAGAAATAAAGGCTATCGACAAATGCACTTTCTGTTATCACAGACTACCCGAAGGCAGGGAGCCTGCCTGTGTGGAAACCTGCCCACCAAAGGTAAGGGTATTTGGTGACCTTAACGATCCAAACAGTGAAGTGTCAAAACTTTTGGTTGAACATGAAACCTTCAACTTAAAGCCAGAAAAAGGCACTAAGCCAAAGTTATACTACATAAGATAATAAGGGAGGATAATTATGACTACCCGTACAGAAACTATAGGCATTAATATTTTTGAAGGAAATAAAAGGATTTCCAATGTGTGGCTTGGATTTTTTCTCCTTGTTTCTCTTCTTGGAGCATTCGGAGTAGGCAATATTTTGCTTCACGGACATGAGGAGACGCTTGGAGTAACAAGAACTGTGCCATGGGGGATACTCATTTCTACATATGTATTTTTTGTTGTTTCCAGTACAGGTCTCTGTTTGATTTCATCAATGGGACACGTATTTGGAATTGAAAAATATGAAGTAATAGGCAAAAGGGCAATTATTCTTGCGATATTCACACTTCTTTGTGGTTTTGGCGTAATCGGAATGGAACTTGGGCACCCATTCAGAATGCTGATTTACAACGTAATTTCACCTAACTTTCATTCAGCAATCTGGTGGATGGGTACGCTTTATGGTGTTTACCTTGTGTTTATCGCTATTGAGTTCTACTTCCTGATGAAACACAACCATAAAGGTGCATTTTATGCAGGACTTGGCGGATTCTTGGCAGGTATTTCAGCTCACTCTAACTTAGGTGCTGTTTTCGGCCTTCTTGAGGCAAGGCCTTTCTGGCATGGCCCATATTTACCTATATACTTTATCCTGTCAGCACTTATATCAGGATGCGCCCTGATTATTATTATCCTTAATGTAGCTCACAAAGGGCCAGCTAATATGCCTGTAAAAGAGCAGCAGGCACTTCTTGGTATCTCAAAAATATTCGGACTTCTTATTGGAATATTGATATTCTTTGATATTTGGAAGTTAATAAGCTCAATTTACGGTGCTCCACCTGAAAAATATGAAACCGTAATGCAGTTATTAACTGGTCAGTTATCTACAAATTTCTGGCTGTTTGAGACTGTATTCGGACTCTTAATACCTTTTGGAATTATCCTATTCACAAAAGGAAACAACATAAAAGCATCACTTGTAGCAGCTGTATCAGCAGTGATTGGTATCTTTTTCATGAGATATGACCTTGTAATTGCCGGACAGCTTTATCCAATGAGAGCTGCTACACCCGGAGCAGGCGTCCAAGGTGCAACAGCAAGTGGTTTTGTCACTTACACTCCATCTTTCACTGAAATTGCAATAGTAATAGGAGCAATATCTTTCTGCTGTTTCCTTTACCTTGCAGCAGAAAAGTTTCTTAACCTTAATGAATAATATTTAAAGGGGAGCTAACTGCTCCCCTCTTCTTTATCCTCAACAATTTCAACATTTCCACCTTCAATTACAAGTTTTTTACCTTCCACTATAAATTCAGACAGCTTCCTTCTGGCCTTTTCCACTACCCTTGAAAAGGTTGGTCTCGATATATTCATCAGTTTTGCAGCATCTTCATGACTGAACCCTTCAAAGTCAGCCAATCTTATTGCCTCGTATTCATCCAGAGTAAGCCCAATCTTCTTAAGTCTTGCTGATGGCACTCCACTTGGCTTAAACTCATGCTTTGATGGTAACGATCTGACCACCCTTAATTTATCTGTTCTGGCCATTGCAGCTCCTTTTAGTGATGCTCTTCTGTTTCCAGGTTTAAAAATTTCTCGGCCATAAAGTAGAGAAATAGAAACAGTCCCCAACCAAGTGCAAATATCATCCACTCGCCTGCTGAAGGGGAATATTGAACAAGGCCATTTACAGCTTCAACCCCTGACCCTTCAAGAGCTTTCCTCATTGGAGGCAGCTGTCCAGCTACAATAAAGTCATATCTGGTAAAAAATAGCCCAATCATAAAGATTATTCCTGCTACTCCAAGGGCTCTTGTGTTTCTTGCCTTTGTAAACGCAATTATCAAGAAAGGAATAACAACTGCAAGCCCAAGCTCACCAATCCAGAAATTTTTACTAAGTGGCCCTTTAATAAGTGCCATAGCTGACAAATATGCATCACCTGGCTGAGTATAAATTGAAGATAAAATCTTCCAAAGATATAAGAATGCCATTAAAGCAATCCCCATACCCATAATTTTGCCAAGTGCATTCATTGTGCCATTTAATTTTTCGGGAATATTCCAACCATAAATAATGTTGTGAATTACCATTAAAAGTGCTGCTCCGGCAGTAATTCCTGAAATTACGAGAAATGTTGAAAAATATACTCCATGATAAAACGGTCTTGCATTTAATGAACCAAAAACATATCCAAGGTTGCTTGTCGCAAATACACCAACCAAAAGAGCAAAAAAGCCAACTACTTTTGCTGTCTCATGATCTTTAGCTGTCTGGTTTGGTTTGAAAACAAGATAAAGCTCAATTGCAAGAATTACAAGCTCTATACCATAAAATACTCCCATCCAGACGATAGGTGCTGAAAGATTAGGGCTCAATATCATATAAATCATAAGCCTTATAGGGTGACCAATTTCCATTCCAATCTGAGTAAAACCTGCAAGCAAGATTACAAACGCCATTACTACAATTCTCTTACTTACTTTAGAATATTTCTCAAAACCAAAGGCATGACCAAGACCACCGATAAACGCTAATCCAGTAGAAGTAATTACAAAATATGCATAAGTGGATATCAATAGTCCCCAAGGAACTTCCCTTGTAACGCCATAAACTGCTTCATGACCTTTAAATAGCACTTGCAAAGTAGCATAACCACCTATAGCAAGCAAAATTAGTCCTATTATTATGAAAGGGATAGGCGCTTTGCTTGGATTTATCTGTATTAAACTATTACCTGTTTTTTCTACATGAGTTGACATTTTTTCCTCCTTACTTAATTATATAATAGAGTCTTGGATTGGTATTTCTGTCTTCTTTAAGACGGTAATACCTATTAGTGTCCAAAAGCTTGCTTACCTGGCTGTTTGGATCATTTAAGTCACCAAACACCCTAACTTTTGTAGGACATGTTTCCACACAGGCAGGCTCTCTGCCTTCAGGTAGTCTGTGATAACAGAAAGTACATTTATCAATCGCCTTATGATGTTCATGAACAAATCTTGCATTATATGGACAGGCAGTCATACACGCTTTACACAATATACATTTGTCATAATCAACCAAAACTACCCCTTCAGGCGACTTGTATGTTGCTCTTGTAGGGCAAACACTTTCACAAGGGGTATTTTGACAGTGCTGGCACTGAGAAGGCTCATAATCCTGATGTAAATCAGGAAACTTACCCTGAAGTTCAAGCGCGGTTACCCATATTCTATAAGCTCCCTCTTCATGTGGCACATGATTCTCAGCTCTACAGGCCACAGTACAGGCCTTGCAATTTATGCATTTTTTTGTATCTAAAACAATTGCATATCTTTTCTCATTCATTTCCTGCTCCTTAAGCCTTTTTAATCTCTACAAAAGTTTCATGCATAGCTGCATTACCGGAGATAGGTTCAATTTTATCTTCCAGTATTGCTGCCTGAGAAGCACCTTTTTTATAAACAAGTGAAAGACCTTTTGATATTCTCCCAAAGCCATGTGCATAAAATACGCAGTCAGGTCTTATTTTCTCTGTCACATAAGCTTTTACAATCTGCTCACCAACCTTGCTTTTCACTTTTACATAGTCACCACTTTTAATACCAAGCCTTATAGCCTCTTTAGTGTTTATCCAGAGTGAGTTTTCTTTCTGAATCATATGTAAATATTCGTTGTTCTGTGTACCTGCGTGGGTATTCCATGCATGTCTGCCGAGAATAAATCTGTATTTCCCTGGCTCAGGCTGGGAAGGTCTTCTGTAAACTGGCAACGGATCAAGCCCCTTTTCTTCATATTTAAGATTATAAAGCTCTATTTTGCCTGACTTTGTCTTAAATCTTGTCCCTTCTTTTCTCATCTTGCCATATACCGGTTTATCTGAAAGATAGAATACTCCCTCTTTTTTAATTTGGTCAAAAGCACCAGGGTATTTAGAAAGCTGATATTTTACAAACTCTTCCGTTGGCTTATTCAAAATTTCTTCTACAAGCGTAGCCTTGAAGTCTTCCACATCAGCACTGTCTGCATCATCCCAAAGGGATGGAATTTTAAGCATTTCATTTACAATCCCTGCAGCTATTTCATGCATTGACTTTGTATTAAAAAGAGGCTCAATTACAGGCTGCCTGAATGTAACAATAGGCCAGATACCAGAAAGTGAATGACATGGGTCCCATCTTTCAAGATATGTTGACTCAGGAAGCACAAGATCTGAATACCAGGCTGTCTCTGACATCTGTATTTCAATAGTGCAGATAAAATCCATCTGCTCAAAAAGTTTTAAAGTTTTTTCCCTGTTTGGTGCAGATTCCACAAGGTTTTGCTTGTATGCAATAATTGCTTTTATCGGATAAGGTTCCCCGCGAAGCGCAGCTTCCCTGAAAGCAAGCCAGCTACCATCTTTTTCCCCCAGAAAAGTACAGGAATCAGTTGGAAGCCCTGCAGCAGTCCTTTCATCTTCAGGCAAAAGCTCTTTTATCCCTTTAAAACTTACATCAAGTCTCCCTTTTGACATATCAAAAAATGGGAATATTGGATCATGTTTTGCAAGGGGGATACTACTTTTTGGAACTATACCACCAGGTACATCAAAGCTGCCAACTATTGCTGTCAAAATAGCACATGCACGCCTTAGATAAACATCATTTACATACCAGGAAGTTCTTCTTCCCGGATAGACAAGACTTCTTGGTGCATATTTTGCAAATTCATGAGCTGTCCATCTTATTTCACTTGCAGATATTTCACACTCTTTTTCAGCCCATTCAGGTGTATAGGGTTTTATATGCTCTTTTAATTTGTCAAAACCAAAAGTAAATTTATCTACAAACTCTTTATCGTATAGTCCCTCTTCAACGATTACATTTGTAACTGCAAGTATAAATGCAAGGTCTGTGCCTGGCTTAACCGGATACCATTTGTCTGCCTTGCTTGCAGTTACAGTGAATCTTGGATCAAGATAAACTATCTTCTGACCTTTTGGTCTATTCTTTTGAAAATCAATCGAATCCGGAGTTACTAACGCTTCACCTCTGTTAGCACCAAGCATTATGACAAATTCTGCTTGAGTCAAATCAGCATCAGGGTAAGTACCAAACACTGAAGACCAACCCTGAATAACAGAGGAAAGGCAAAGAGTCGGGTGCCTTACAGTATTTGCAGAGCCATATGATTGAACAAGAAAATGAAAAAACTCTTCTTGAAAACCTTCAGTGGAATAAAAGGCAACAGCAGACCTGTTTTCATACTTTCTTTTAATTTCATCAAGATTTTTTGCAACAATCTTAAATGCCTCGTCCCAGCTTATCTCTTTAAATTGACCTTCACCTCTTTTGCCAACTCTTAACAAAGGAGCTTTAAGCCTATCAGGATTATAAGGCTCTTCCACACCAGCATTTCCTCTTGCACATAGCATCGCCCTGCTTTTAAAAAACTTTGGATTGGGATTGAGCTTCCTGATTTTTCCATTGACTACCTCAGCAATCAGCCCGCACTTGTTTACACACATAGCACATGATGATGGAACAAATTTGCGGCCCAACTCACCTAATTTTCCCTTGGCCTCATCGTTTGCTACAGCCTTGATTGAACTAAGGCCACCTGCCATTGAGGCAGCAGCAAGGGTAACTCCAGAAGCAGCCAAAAATTTTCTTCTGCTTAACTTTAGCCTGGTAAAACTCATAAAATAAGCCTCCCTATGATTTATTAGCTTATGCCACTTAAAAACCACACAATATTGCTATATCAATATATTCTAAATTGCATACAATATACAATTTTTATGAGCATATGCAAGTCAAAATCCAGCATAATTTACTAACCCTCTAAGCCTAAAGCTTAATTTTTTTAGATCACCTCTGAATTCCGGGTAAAACCCCACGTAAAAACCATGCGACTCAAGCAGCTCTTTTGCATCATCACCAAGAAAATAATTTAAAAACTCAGTGACTTCCGGGTCATTTTCATACCCTTTCTTAACAGCAATACTGAAATATATGCAGTCCCCGCTTAATCTTTTTAGGCTCCCATCTTCTTGAGGAATCTCTACGTAAGTATTGTTGTAAATAGCTTTATAACAGTCGTTAGATAAGCTTGCCATATCAGGTAACTCAATGTAGTTAAGACCATTTTCAATAGCGATAGTCCTATAAGTTATAAAATAATCAACATCCCCTCGATGTGACGCTTCGACAATCTCCCTGACGTTTGAATATTTAAGCGACTTGTTATACAAAGTAGCATATAAATTTGGCTGCAAGTAACTTCTCTGTGAGAGTTTTAAGGCAAGCAGTTGTCTTACATTGCAAATCTTGGTAAAGTCGCTAACAAGCCCAAACTTTACCTCTGATTTTCTGAGATAAGAAGGCCAATTTTCTCTGTTAATTTCTGTCGAATACTTGCTTTTTTGGGTATAAGCCAGTACCATTCTGTCAGTTGCAAAGGTTATGAAAAATGCGTATTCTGATGCAGATTTATTTGACATATGCTCATCAATATACTTCATAGGTATAATATCAATTGCTGTTTCGGAAATCTTTTTCACATTATCTTTTGCAGAAACCGTGCAATCATCATCAAAAACGATAACACTATTATCTTTATCTTCAGATTCAAACTGTTTTTTGATGTTCTTCATAGACTGGATAAATACTTCTGGCACATTGATTTTTATTTCACACCTTGCCGAATTTACTACTATAAATTCACTTAAAGCAAATACCAGCACTAACAATACGACTCTCATATCATACCTCCACCATATATTTACTCTAAGACCCGGCCAGGACTTGTTGCTGTATACAATGTTACTGTCTTATGCTCATTTATAAGAAAACAATATACAAGTTTATGAGCATATGCAAGTATTTTTTTTAGCTTTTGTTCAGATTAAAATCTCTGGTTTTTATATACAAATGACAATAACTTTTTTTACATATAACAACAATTAGTTATAAAATATACTAAAACAATAAAGTTTTAATTCAGTTCTAAAAAAATTTTTAATTTCATTTTGGATTAAATTGACATATGCTCATTATTTTACTATTATTCTCTTTACATTCTGTCATTACATCAATATTTTGCAGTTTATAAAAAATTTATTAAAGAATATTTTGATTGCATTGCAAGACATTTGACATTTATAAAAATTATTGAAAAAAATATGGACACCGATACATCAGTATGTATCTGTTAAACGAGAATACGCTACTAAAAAAATGGGGGGGCATTTTGCCCCCCCCCGACAAAATTATTATTGCGATAAAAGTGTCAACTCAAAAAGCAGATTCTTTTATTTAGAAAGCATCCCATCTTTGAGACCACTATCAGCAGGCTTTTCACCTATGTATACCTTCATAACGGCATTCACCAACTCTTTATCAGTAAACTCAGCAAGCTTTGATGAATTTTTTACTACCATTACAGTATCACCGCTCAACACGAGGTCAATCTCATCCCCTTTCATGACATCAAAATTAAACACATCTATAAATTGTTTAAATCTCTCCATATTCGAAACACCATTATTTTTAAATCCATCCTCAAAAGCTTCTTTCATCTTGGAAGAATCAACTTTCTTATACAAAAAATGCATTTTAATCACTTTTGAGTCCATATCATAAATCTCAGCAGGACTTTGGGACTTCTTCTCCAGATACAGGGCTCCAATGTATACTTTGATAAAAAACTTTTTCCTTAATCCATAGCCATTCAAAACAAGCTCTTTGCCATTCAGGACATAATTGTCAGGGATATTAACATCCTCAACAACCACCGCAAAAATAGATAAAGGAAGCAGTAACATAACTACCATAAGCATAAAAATTCTTTTCATAATTAACCCCCAAATTTATTTTTCATTATTTCTATCACTTTGGACTTATATTCAAGTATATCATTTCTAAGGGAAGCAAGCCTGGCAATTTTGGCATCAATTTTAGAAATATGAGAATCAAGAATTTCCACAAGCTTTGGCATAATATTGTCAGGCGTTTGATGTATTTTATAAATATCTGCCAATTCCTGCATCTCTTTCAAACTTATCCCAAGCTCCTTTAATTTCAAAATAAATTTTAACCTTTTTATATCATCCTTATCATAAACTCTTATACCACCATCAAGCCTTTTGGGGTGACTCATCAGTCCAATTTCCTCATAATACCTTATAGTCCTGGTAGTAACACCCAACATCGTGGCAACTTCCCCTATCTGGTAATATCCCTTATTATCAATCTTCATAAACCTCACCCATACTTTACCTTAACGTTAATTACAATCAATCACACTATTATATTTAATTTTACAACTTGTCAAGAAAATATAACTATATTTTTCACACAGTAATTCGCTACACATTTTCAGTAATACTTTAAATATCATAATATTGCAAAACATACAGTGCACGTCCCTGAATTTTTGTTCAATCAATTCAATATAGCGTTATATTATACTTGACATTTACGTTAAAAAGATTTATCTGATTTTATGTGCTAATATTAAATAAGGGGGAATTTATGCAAAATAAATTTATCAAAACAGACACCAAAAATAAAACATCAATACTCACCATCTCAAGACCTGAAGCTCTCAATGCACTAAACCTGGAAGTATTAAATGAGATAGAATGCTCCCTATATGAAATCAGTCTAAACAGAGATATTTGTGCAGTAGTTATAACCGGAGATGGGGAAAAAGCATTTGTAGCAGGCGCCGATATAAAAGAAATGGCTAACATGTCACCCATTGAAGCAGCAAAATTTGCACAAAAAGGGCACGATATCCTCAGGCTTATAAGAAAAATGCCTCAACCAGTGATTGCTGCAGTAAACGGCTATGCATTGGGTGGCGGTTTTGAAATGGCCCTTGCCTGTGATATTATTTATGCCAGCCAAAATGCTAAATTTGGCTTTCCTGAAGTAACCCTCGGAATTATTCCAGGTTTTGGTGGTACACAAAATCTATCAAGGCTTGTTGGAGAAAAAATAGCCAACGAATTAATCTTTACAGGCAATATGATACCGGCTGAAAAAGCAAAAAGCCTTAGCATAATCAATGAAGTATTTGACAGCAAAGCTCAGCTGCTTGAAATGGCTTTAAAAACTGCAGAGAAAATATCTTCAAACTCACCGATTGCAGTTGCATTGGCAAAAGATGCAATCTTAAATGGGATTAATCTGCCACTCAATGAAGCCTACCATTATGAAAGCAAAGTTTTTGGCAATCTATTTTCTACACAGGATCAAAAAGAAGGCATGACAGCATTTATAGAAAAAAGAAAAGCAAATTTTAAAGGAATTTAGGAGGAAATATTATGGATTTTGAATTAACCCAAGACCACAAAGTATTAAGAGACACTGTAAAGGACTTTGTAAATAATGAAATCAGACCAATTGCGACAGAGATTGACAAAAACCACGAAATCCCTTCTGACTTGATGAAAAAAATTGGCGAAATGGGATTCCTTGGTACATATATACCTGAAGAATACGGTGGTGCCGGACTTGATTACTTTTCTTATATTATAGTTGTGGAAGAAGTATCAAAAGCTTGCGGCTCAACAGGTGTAATGATTTCAGCTCACACCTCACTTGCATGTGACCCAATTTATCAGTTTGGAAACGAAGAGCAAAAGAAAGAATTTTTACCTAAGCTTGCAAGCGGCGAAAAAATCGGCTGTATTCTTCTTACTGAGCCCGAAGCAGGTAGTGATGTAGCTAATATCTCTACTACATACAAAGAGGACGGTGATAACTACATCATAAATGGCAGCAAAATTTTTATTACAAACGGTGGATTTAAAGGGATTGGGGTAGTTTTTGCGACAAAAGATAAGAGCTTGCAACACAAAGGTATTTCAGCTTTTATTGTTGATCTTGAGTCTGAAGGGGTTGAAATTCTTAAAAATGAAGAAAAATTAGGTATCAGAGGAAGTTATACAACTGCCTTTGCCCTTGATA
>JAIHAR010000066.1 GCA_020054865.1 Deferribacteraceae bacterium | reverse complement strand
GAAGAGTTTGCTATTCTTTTGCCTGATACAGACGAGAAAGGGAGCTATTATCTTGCCGAAAAAATACGCAACCTTGTAGAAAGCAAAACTTTTGAAGTAGACAGCTACAAAATAAATTTTACTATTTCCATTGGACTTTTAGTGGGAATTAATGTAGATAAACTTGACTACAATACTATTTATAAACTAACTGACGATGCACTTTATGAAGCTAAAAAAAGGGGAAGAAATAGAACAATCAAATATATTTACTGAGATAGTGCTTGATAATCTATCCAGAGAAGAACTTATTGATTACTTTATATCAATTAACGAAAAAAAATTCAGGGCAGATCAGGTTTACAAATGGTTATATTCAAAATCAGCCGATAATTTTGAATCTATGACCGACCTTTCAAAATCTTTGAGAGAAAAACTTGCAACAGGTACAAGACTTACGAAGGTTACGTTAGTTGAAACTACAAAATCCAAAATAGATGGAAGTATAAAATTATTATTAAAACTTGAAGATAACAACTTTATCGAATCTGTAATTTTAAAGGATTCAACCAGACTAACCGGGTGTATTTCATCTCAGGTCGGTTGCAGGATGGGGTGTAAATTTTGCAACACAGCAAAAATTGGACTTATCAGAAATTTATCATCGGCAGAAATAATCAGACAAATACAAAGAGTAAACGAAGTTGCTTTAAAAGAATATGGCAAGGAATTGTCAAATCTTGTCTTTATGGGAATGGGTGAACCGCTGGATAACCTAAATAATTTGATAAAGGCGCTTGAAATAATTCTTGATGAAAACGGAATGAATTTTTCCCATAGGAAAGTTACCGTGTCAACTTGCGGTATAAGCAATAACATAAGCAAGCTTTTCAAGCTGAAAAATGCCCCAAATATAGCCATTTCCCTTAATGCTACCAATGATGAAACAAGAAACAATATAATGCCAGTAAACAAAAAATTACCTTTAAACAGGCTACTGGAAGATATCAGAAAATTGCCTTTGCCAAAGAGGAAGAGAATTACATTCGAATACGTACTCCTCAAAAATATAAATGACTCTCTGGAGGACGCAAAAAGACTTATAAAAATGCTCCATAAAATCCCTTCAAAGATAAATCTTATTATTTATAATCAAACAGAAGATTCAAAATTTGAACAGATAGATTATGATAATGTTTTAAAGTTTCAAAAGATTTTAACCGATGCAGGCTTTTCTGCACTCATAAGAAAAAGCCTTGGTGCAGATATCGATGGTGCTTGCGGGCAACTTTATGCAAACTATCTAAAAAAAAGGGGGAAATATGTCGATTAAACTTCAAAATGGTGACCTGGCACCGGACTTTAAGCTTGAAGCAAACGACGGCAAGACTTATTCTTTAGAAAGTTTTAAAGACAATATTCTGGTGCTCTATTTTTATCCCAAGGACAACACTTCAGGCTGTACTACCGAAGCCATTGAATTTACAGCTCTTAAAAGTGAATTTGAAAAATTGAATACCATTGTCGCAGGCATAAGTCCTGACAGCATAAAATCACATTGTAATTTTGCTGATAAGCACAACCTTTCAATACTTCTTTTAAGTGACCAAGAAAAAAGTGTGGCAGAAAGTTACGGCGCATATGGTGAAAAAAAGATGTACGGCAAAACAACAAAAGGTATAATCAGGTCAACCTTTATAATAAAAAATGGAAAGATTTTGAAAAGTTACTATAATGTCAAAGCCAAGGGGCACGCTGAAAAAATACTAAACGATTTAAAAGAGTTATTGTAATATGAAAGAGACCATTAAATTTGAAGAAAAATTAAAAAGACTTGAAGAAATTGCAAAAAAACTTGAAAGTGAAGAAATAGGTATAGAAGAGTCGTTAAAACTGTTTCAGGAAGGTATGGCACTTGGTAAAGAATGTAAAAAAATCCTTGAAGATATTGAACTAAAAGTGCAAAAGGTTGTTGGCGAAATTCAGGAAGAAATCAAGACGGAGCCTTTCAATGAGTGATTTCAATCTAAAAAACTACCTTAGCTTCTGGTCAAAAAAGGTTGATGAGTGGATTGACAACTATCTTAAGCCACATAGTAAATACTCAGTTGGACTGACGGAAGCTATGAGATACTCGGTTTTTGCCGGAGGAAAAAGGCTCAGACCGGCTCTTATCTATTCCGCTTATGGAATATTTGAAAGCTACTTTGACAAGGTAACACCTTTTGCGTCAGCAGTGGAAATATTGCATACATATTCTTTGATACATGATGATCTACCTGCAATGGATGACGACGACTTGAGAAGGGGGAAACCTACAAACCATAAGGTATTTGGTGAAGCAACAGCAATTCTCGCAGGGGATGCACTCCTGACAAAAGCTTTTGAAATTATGACTGACAAAAAGATAAATCAAGATATACCTGCAGAAATGATGTTGGAGGCAACCCATAAACTTGCTGTTGCCACAGGGGATAAGGGGATGGTAGCAGGTCAATATGCAGATATCAAAGCTGAAAATAGTGAATTAGAAATTGAAAACGTCACGTTTATACATCAGAATAAGACTGCAGCTCTAATTGGGTATTGTACCGAGCTTGGGGGAATCCTCGGTTTTGCAAACGAAAAAGAAAAAGAGATTTTGAAAAACTTCGGGCAGAAGATAGGACTTGCGTTTCAGATTTATGATGATGTACTTGATTTGACAGGTACAACTGAAGAATTAGGTAAAAATGCCAAAAGTGACCTGGAAAACTGCAAAGCAACATACACTTCCTTTTACGGAGTTGAGAAATCTAAGAATATTGCTATTGACTTAATAAATGATGCGGTGGCTGAAATTGAATATTTCAAAACACCAGCACGCCCTCTTGTTGAAATAGCAAAATTTATAGTCAAAAGAAATAATTAACAGGTGAACAATGGGACTACTTGATACGGTAAAATTACCTGATGGAATACAAGCTCTGGACTACGACGCCCTAAAAAAACTTGCAGCTGAAGTTAGAGAGCTGATAATAGATGTAGTGTCAAACAATGGCGGACACCTTGCACCAAGTCTTGGTGTCGTGGAGCTAACTATTGCTCTCTTAAAGGTATTTAAACCTGATTTTGACAAAATCGTCTGGGATGTTGGACATCAGTCTTATGCCTACAAAATTTTGACAGACAGAAGGGAAAGATTTCATACTCTCAGGACATACAAAGGGATAAGCGGATTTATCAAACCATCTGAAAGTATTTTTGATGCATTTGGCGTAGGGCATACAAGCACTTCAATCTCTGCTGGGCTCGGTATAAAAATAGCTTCTGACATTCTGGGCAAAGGACAAAAAGTTGTTGCAGTGATTGGTGATGGCGCGATGACAGCAGGGCTTGCCTTTGAGGGTCTAAACAATCTTGGGCAACTTGACAAAAATATGATAGTAATCCTGAATGATAATGAAATGTCAATAAGCCCCAATGTAGGAGCTTTTTCAAAGCACCTGTCAAAAATACTTTCCGGAGATATTTACACAAGATTCAGAAAAGATGTTCAAAAATTTCTTGAAAATGCTCCTCTCGGAGGTCAACTGCTTCATGTAGCAAAGAAAATGGAAGAAGGACTGATAGGCTTTTTTACTCCGGGAGTTATTTTTGAAGAGCTTGGACTTAGGTATATAGGGCCAATCGATGGCCATAACATTAAAGATATTGTCTCAGCTTTGTCCAATGCATTAAAACAGGATGGTCCCGTACTTGTTCATGTTGCCACGAAAAAAGGAAAGGGGTATAAACCAGCAGAAGATAACCCTGATATATTTCATGGTGTTTCTTCTTTTGACAAACAAACAGGTAAACCGCTAAAATTTGCATCACAGAAGACATTTACCAGTGCCTTTGGAGATAAACTTGCTGATATTGCAATAAAGAATAAGAAAGTTGTCGCCATTACTGCAGCAATGGCTGATGGTACTGGCTTAAAAAAATTTGCTGAAATTTTTCCTGAAAGATTTTTTGACGTAGGAATAGCCGAACAACATGCAGTAACATTTGCTGCAGGACTTGCAATAAGTGGACTGAAGCCCTATGTGGCAATATATTCCACATTTCTTCAAAGGGCTTATGATCAGATAATACATGATGTTGCACTTCAAAATTTACCTGTCGTTTTATGTATAGACAGAGCCGGCCTTGTGGGAGCTGATGGCCCTACACATCACGGCAGTTTTGACCTTTCGTATTTAAGGTGTATTCCAAACCTCACAATTATGATGCCCAAAAACATTTATGAGCTGGAAAGGATGCTTGAAATGGCTCAAGATATAAACTCCCCCGTTGCAATAAGATACCCGAGGGGGGGTGAAGAAAATCTTGAAGGTTACATCGACTCAAGTATAGAACTGTATCGTCCGGAAATAGTATCAGGCGAAGGTGATATAGCTATTGTTACAGGAGGTCATATATTTTCACAAGGTTTTAATGCGCATAAGAAACTTGAAAAAATTGGAATAAAAACATCCCTTATAAATATGAGATTTCTTAAACCCGTTGAAACAGATAGCCTGATAAAAGTTTTAAATAACAAAAAACTAATAGTAACTATTGAAGAAAACAGCATTAAAGGTGGTATGGGGGAGGAAATAGCTTCTATCCTCTTAGAAAACAATATTTACACAAAAGTAATTAAATTAGGAATACCGGACAAATTTATAGAACACGGTGACGTAAACATTTTACGTAAGTTATTAAAAATTGACTCAGATTCAATTGTTGAGCTAATCTCAAGAGAATGCCAAAAGTAAGAATTGATAAGTTGATTGTTGAAAAAGGGCTTGCCGAGTCAAGGGAAAAAGCACAAAAACTGATAATGGCAGGCATGGTAATTTTGGATGGTAAAATTATCGATAAGTCAGGAACACTCGTAGATGAAAATAGTGATGTAATTCTAAAGGAATCGTTAAAATATGTCAGCCGTGGCGGATTAAAGCTTGAGACTGCATTAAAACATTTTAATCTGGATTTTACTGACAAAACTGTAATTGATATTGGGGCATCAACAGGAGGTTTTACAGACCTTTGTCTGCAAAATGGTGCAAAAAAGGTTTTTGCAGTGGATGTAGGAAAAAACCAGCTTCATGAAAAACTTCTAAACAGCCCCAGAGTAATGAACATTGAAAAAACAAATTTCAGATATATAGACTATGAAATAATTAATGAAAAAGTTGATATGATTGTTTCAGATGTGTCTTTTATATCATTGACAAATATCATTCCCAAAATTATTCAGTTTTGTCACTCAAGTACGGAAATTTGTCTTTTAATAAAGCCCCAATTTGAAGCCGGAGCAAAGCATGTTGGCAAAAACGGTGTAGTAAGGGATAAAGAGATTCATATACAGGTCATCACAAAAATAATTGATTTTGCTGAAGAGTATAAGTTATATACTCATGGACTTGTAGCTTCATCAATTAAAGGACCAAAAGGAAATATTGAATACCTTTTATATTTAAAGTATAATACAAAATGTAATGACAAAATAAATGAAAACGAAATCAGGAAAGTTGTTTATGAAGAATATTGCTATCATTGTTAAACCACATACCAATAATATAAGAGAGATTACTCTGGATATTATAAATTATTTAAAATCAAACAATAAAAATATAATCCTCGAAAAAAGAGCCGCTGAGGCACTTGACTCCAAAGAATTTTCAGATGACAGTGAAATCAGAGAAGAAGCCGACCTTTTGGTTGTACTTGGAGGGGATGGTACTCTTATATCCGCAATAAGACTTTTACAGGACAAAGATACGCCTGTAATGGGAATCAATCTCGGAAGGCTCGGATTTTTGACAGATACAAAACTTGAAAATGCAAAAGCTACCCTTGATGAGGTTTTTTCAGGAA
Organism: Deferribacteraceae bacterium; assembly: GCA_020054865.1. Taxonomy (GTDB): domain Bacteria; phylum Chrysiogenota; class Deferribacteres; order Deferribacterales; family Deferrivibrionaceae; genus Deferrivibrio. The sequence continues at coordinate 1,022 of JAIHAR010000066.1, read as the reverse complement.
ACTTTTCTATTGAAAAAAGGATGAAATTTGACATTACAGTAAAAAAAGGCGACAATACTACATTTAAGACCAAAGTTATAAACGACCTCGTTATTAACAAGGGTGCACTTGCAAGAATAATAGATATCGATGTGTCTGTTGACAATCTTTTTATGAATACATACAGAGCAGATGGAATAATTGTATCCACACCAACAGGTTCAACCGCATATACCCTTGCGGCAGGAGGACCAATAGTTTATCCTACACTTAATTCTATCATTGTAACCCCGATATGCCCACATGCTCTGAGCCACAGGCCAATTGTCCTGCATGAGACAAGTAAATTGCAGATAAAAGTAAGAAATCTTGATGACAAAGTATTTATCACATGTGATGGTCAGGAAGGAAAAAAAATGGAAGCAAACGAAACTGTTTATGTGGAAAAATCAAATTCATCAGCAAATCTTATTGTTACAAAACACCACAACTACTTCACGCTTTTGAAAGAAAAGCTTGGCTGGGGCAGCAGCAATGCTTAAGATATTGTCAGTAAAAAATTTCGGAGTAATTGAGGACGTTTATATTGAGTTTGACAACGGTCTTAACATTATTACAGGAGAAACAGGAGCAGGCAAATCTGTCCTTATAGGCGCCCTCAAACTTTTGATGGGGGAAAGGTTTAATAAGTCACTCACAAGAAACACAGAAGAGTCAGTAAAAGTTGAAGCTGTATTTGAAGACAATTTTGATTTTTTGACTGAAGAAATCAGGGAAGAATTTGACATTGACAGTGAAATTATAGTTAAAAGAACAATCGACCCAACAGGTAAAAACAAAATAATGATAAACGGCAACTTAGCAACAGTGCAACAGCTCAAAGATATTATATCTGAAATCGTTGATATACATGGACAACATGAAAACCAAAAGCTGCTTAATCCCAAAAACCACATGAAATATATAGATAAGTACATTAAGTCCGGTAATCTCATATCATACAGGGAAAATTACTTTGAATATCTCAAAATTAAAAAAAAGTA
>JAIHAR010000065.1 GCA_020054865.1 Deferribacteraceae bacterium | reverse complement strand
AGAAACAGAAAATATAAGGTCTGAAGACACATTGAAAATATTTAGGCAGGGATTTTTGACCAATGCATTAAATCCAAAAGTTGCAATTTTTTTTCTTGCTTTTTTGCCCCAGTTTGTTGTCCAAGGCAGTCAGTCACATATTTTAAGTTTTATGGCATTAGGTTTGACATTTGTGGGTACAAGTTTGTGCTGGTGTCTGTTTTTAGTATTTTCTTCTGTAAGGCTTTTCTGCAGGGTTTTAAAAAGCCGTAAAGTATCAGTTTATTTCAATAAATTGGCCGGTTTGGTTTTTGTTATATTCGGATTAAAACTTTCTTTGGAAAAGTAATGTCAGTCTTGCATCATTTCAAAGATATCTTTTACACTTTTTCTGCCGGGTGTGATATCATGCAAATCACCATTTTTATCAATAATTACTGTTACCGGAATGTAATGAATATTAAATTGCTTTTTGATATCTTCAGAAGCGATATAGGTCTCAAATTTATAGTTTGCGGTTTTTAAAAAATTTTCCACGGTAGATTTTATCAAGTCAGTGGACAGGGCTATTACCCTGACATTTTTTTCGGTAAATTTATGATATTCACTATTAATGTCTTTAAGTTCCTTTTTGCAGAAAGGACAGTATGTTGCCCAGAAAACAAGGACTGTATAATCCTGCCCATTTGCAATTTCCGATAAATTTTTTAAGTCAAATGTTTTAATATCAGCATAAGATATTGATGAAATAAAAAATAAAAAGATAAAAATAAATCTCAAATTATCCTCCGCCGACAAAACGGACGACCTCCACTTTGTCGTTTTCTTTAATAAACGTATTGTCAAAATAATCTTTTTGTATAATGTCTCCATTAATTTCAACAACTACCAGTTTACTATGGATTTTTAGGTTTTGCAATAATTCACTGACTGTTATATTTTTTTCTAATTCTGTAATTTTGCCATTAAGTGTTATCTTCATAATTCCTCCAGAATATATCTAACTACAAGGTTTGCCTGAATATTTGCTGCTACAGCTACTCGAGTAGCCATCAGCCCCTGTCCCGGTTTTGCTTCATTTTCAAAATCACCAACTATATATACATTTGAGCTAAGTTTTTTCACTTTTAGAAGAGAAGTATCATATAACCCTGCAACTCCGGATGCGCCAATGATGCACTTTTCTCTAAATAATTTTGATGCATTGCTTATTAACATTGCCTTATTTTCTGCTTTGTCAAAGGCTTCAACTATCACATCCACGTCGAATAACAGGTTTTCAATGTTATCTTTGTTAATATAGATATTTATCGCCTCGTATGTTATGTATGGATTAATTTTTTTTAAATTTTCCAGAATTGCGTCCGTTTTATACATCCCTATCTGGTCAATAAAATATTGCTGCCTGTTAAGGTTTGAAGGTTCCACGATATCAAAGTCAATGAGTTTAATATATCCTATCCCCATCCTTGCAAGGCTGATTGCAATATTGGAGCCAAGCCCTCCAAGACCACATATTGCCACTTTTGCATTTTTTAGTTTTTTGTGAACCCCTGGCGTGTGTCTTGCCATCATAAGAAATTCTAATTCCTCTTCAGGAGGCATTTCCCCACGTTTTATAAAAAATATACTGTCCCCATCATTGACTTTCAAATCTTCAGATACAATATGACCGTTATAGACTACTATATCGGCATTGCTTTTATATTTTTCCTTGAGCACAGAAATCATGCAAGGCGTTTCAATTTCTACCTTTTTTTCATTGATGAATATTGTCATAACTAATTACCCTTAATAAGAAAAGTTAGCTCCTCTTTGTTTTTCAAAGTAAATATATTTTCGCCAGCAAGCTCAGTATTGTATACTATGTAAATTTTATCATGTCTATAATCTTCCTGTTTAAAATTATCCTTATTGGTAAAAAATACAAACCTGCAGTCAGGTTTTTCTTTGTTTATACAGATATTTGTCAGGTTGTCCGTGTTTTCTTTTAAATCTATAAATATGTTGTTGCTATCATAAATATTTATTTTCCCTTTTTTGAATTTTAGTTTGATGTTGTTTTTAATCAGGTAGGGAATTAGTTTGTATCTGTAGTCCGAGTAAAACCCCTGAAAAAATATTTCATCAGATGCAAGGTCAATAGCTGCCTTGCTTCTTACAAAATTTGGAAAAATTATTTTGTCTTTTGGTAAATCCTGCTTAAAAAACACAAATATGACAGTGGCAAACACAAGATATTTTTTGTCAAAAACAATCGAGAAAAGAAGTACCAACAGCATAATGACAAAGATGGGCAGACTTATGTTATTTGTAATAAAAAAATATCTTTCAAGGCTAATGAGTTTGTCAAGTGTAATGTCTATAATATTTTCATTAAGAATCATGGGTGCAATCATAATATTTTCAAAGAATATGGAGAATACGCCACATATGATATGCAGATAGATTAAAGGGAAAATTATTATTGTGTTAAAAACTGCCAACATATTGTACATTTTGAAAAAATAGAGCACAAAAGGCAATGTGAAAAGTGTGGCTGCAATAGATGTAACAACAGTATTGTATAAAAAGTTTTTGTCTTTATTTGCAATAAATGCAATTCCTAAAACAGCAGAAAATGAAAGCACAAACGACAAGTTAAAAATTGTTGGCGGGTATACAAGTATAAATATTGAGCCCACAAATATGACAAATTTTTTAAAATTTACTTTTATGTCAAATAAATAGGTGTATGTGAGGATGACAAAAAATATTACCGAGCGAATAACCGGTATTTTAAAACCTGTTAAAATAGAAAAAAATATCAATAAAATGGACACAATAATCAGCTTCAGTTTGAGATGAATTTTTGGCATTAGTGTTATTAAAATCACTGCAATTATTCCTATATGTAGCCCTGATATGGCAAGGTAATGGTTAAGTCCGAGATATGTAAATTTATCTTTGGTAGAATTGGATATTTTTGATTTATCTCCTAAAATAAGCCCCTGAATTAGAGTTAATTTTGCGCCCGATTTTGTATACAACCTTTCACTAAAAGCTTCTCTGAATTTTAAAATATTTGAAATGACAGGTATTTCAACGACAAAGGCAGGGTTAACATCGATTGTGTATCTGTTTTTTGAGGCTTTTTTGCCAATGATTATATCTCCTACAAAGTAGCTTTCAGGAGATTTGAATTTGCCGCTAAGGCTATAATAAGTGTTCGTTTTTGAGCCATCCTTAGTGTCAACGATAACAGTTACATAGTTATTTAATAAAAATAATAAAATAGATACGGATAAAATCAAAATTCTTAACTTCAACTTAAAAAACATCAAGATGGCAATAAAGCATAAAAAGTAGGAAATTAACAAAGAAAATTTTGAAATAAATCCGGCAATAATTGCAACAATTAGTAGCTGGTATACATTTTCTTCAGAAAATTTCATGATAAATATTAGCAAATAAGTCAATTTTTAACAAGGGGATTAAACTGTCTATTGGGTTATTATTCAAAAAAATATTTGACTATATATGCATAATATTGTAATGTTGCCAAAAAAATGGAGGTAAAGATTATGCGTGTAGTTGTAATAGGTGGTGGCCCTGCAGGGATTCAAGCTACAAGAACATTAAAAACACACAAGCCTGATATTGAGGTAACTATGATTAGGCCTGAGCCGTACAGTGTGATTTACTGTGCTCTTCCTTACGTTGTAGAAGAACTGGTTGAAAGGGAAAAAATCAGGAAGCAGGATAGCCTTGTGACCGATGTAGGTGCTAACCTTATCAAAGATAAAGCTATAAAGGTGGATTTTGATAAAAAGACGGTTATTACAGAAAAAAGCGGCGAATTTGAATATGGTAAATTGATTATTGCAACAGGTGCATCCCCGTTTATACCACCTATTAAGGGGAGTAATTTGAAAAATATAGCTACTGTTAAGACTGAGAAGGATTTGGATGAAATTTTACGCTACATAAAAAATGGTGCCAAGAAAGCTGTTGTAGTTGGCGCAGGTAACATTGGTATAGAAATGGCAGTGGCACTTTATAGAAAGGGAATTGATACTTATTTAGTTGAGATGCAGGATAGAGTTATACCAAATTTATTGGACAAAGATATGTCAGAGATACCTGAAAATGAAATAAGGGAGATAGGAATAAATTTGATGTTAAATACAAAAGTGGAGAGTCTGGATGGCAACCTGTATGTCGAGAAGGTTAACCTATCTGACGGTTCAAGCATTCAGCTTGGTGAAAATGATATTATAATTTTTTCTGTTGGAGTGAGGGCAAATATTGAAATTTTTAAAGATACAAAGCTTGGGATTGACAACTTTGGTATCGTTGTGAATGAAAAAATGGAAACAAATATCAAAGATGTTTATGCAGCAGGTGATGTGGCATCTTTTGTTTCTTACATTGATAAAAAACCTATAGGTGGTAAGCTTGCAACAAATGCGGTGCCGATGGGTAAAATTTTAGCATATAATTTATTAGGAAGAGATTATGAGTATCAGGGATTTATTAATGGTGCTATTACTAAGGTTGAAAAATACAGAATGGGTGGTACAGGCTTCACTGAAGAGGTAGCAAAGCAGAGAGGATTTGATACAATCGTAGGATATGGAGAGACTACTACCAGATTCCCAATAATTCCTGGTGCAAAAAAGGTCAAAGTAAAACTTATTGCTGAGAAAAAGACATTAAGAATTTTAGGGGCTCAGGTTGTGGCTGGTGAAGGTGTGCCGGGCAGAATAGACACAGTTTCCCTAGCTATTCAAAACAACAATACAGCTATGGATTTGTTTAACTTTAGCTATTGTGCTCAACCATTTCAAAGCTTTTATCCGGCAAACAATGCAATTGTAATGGCTGCTGAGGATATTTTGAATAAGGCACTTAAAGACTAAATATTATCCCCGGGGCCACTCGGGGGTAATTTAACTTTTGTTATGGAATAAAATGTATTTTTTTATCCCCCCAATGTATGATTTTTCAGTTTGGTAGCTGTATTGTTTGAGTCTGATTTTATCCCTAACAATATCTAATAATTTTTTATCTTTTTTCATATATAACCTTTTTTTGTATGTAATAATATCACAAATATATACTGTATTATACATAAATACAATATTTAATCACAAAATGAGTCTATTTATTGCATATTTTTGGAATAATGTTGACATTTATTTCGCAATAGATTAATATTTGTAGATAAATAAATAGTTAGACGACGAAAGGCAGGAAGAGCAATGAGAAAAAATATCACCACATTATTCCTACTTGGCATGATGGCCCTGTTACCATGTGTAGTCATAGCTGGAGATCTGCCAGATACATATGGGAACCGCTTAGCTGCTGCGGAAAGATACCTACAGGTTGCATCAATGAAGGACATGATGCGAGATACAATTGTTGAGACGGCAAAGAATCTTCCGGAAAAAGTGAGAGGGGCTTACGTTTCCTTAATGAATAAGCATATCCGGGTAGAGATTTTAGAGCGTGCCGCTTTGGCAAGTATGGCAAAGCACTTTACCGTAGATGAGTTAAATGCCTTAGCGGATTTCTATGGCTCAAATGAGGGTCGGTCCGCTATGAAAAAATTTGGTGCTTACATGGGTGATGTAATGCCCGTCATACAGCAAGAAATGGGCAGGGCACAAATGGAAATCAAGGCAGATATTGAACGTCTGAGCAAACAATAGAAATGTCGTCTAACAAGGCAAATTCACTCGGACGCCAAAAAGCGCTGCTCGTTCCTCGCTCTGCTTTTTGCCGCCGGTGATTTGCGGCGTTAGATGCCCCATGTGCTCACAGCCTCTTCAAAAGAACAAGACTGCTCATTTTTAAAGGATTAGTTTAATCTTTCGAAAAATATATACATTGGAGAAAACTGTGAAAAACTGGTTATTCTTATCCGCTGCTATTATTTGTGAAGTAATTGCAACATCTAGTCTTAAGTCTAGTGAAGGTTTTACTAAAATCGCCCCATCGCTGCTTGTTATTATTGGCTATGGCGCTGCTTTCTATTTACTTTCACTTACTCTGAAATCAATCCCTGTTGGTATTGCATATGCAATTTGGTCAGGGCTTGGCATAGTTTTAGTAACTCTAGTCGCATGGTTCATGCACGGGCAAAAACTTGACCTTTGGGGGTATGTTGGCATGGGTTTAATCGTTGGTGGCGTTGTTGTTCTCAACTTGCTTTCAAAAACCAGTGCACATTAGTCCAGTATGCATCTAACAAGTTGCACCAGTCGGAAAACCTCCGCTCCGCGGCTTTGTATTCGCTTCGCTCATTGTTGCACAAAGCCACTACACTACGGTTTCCGCTGTGCAAGGCGTTAGCTTCCCTGAGAGAATTATGCGAAAAGTTAAACAAGAAGACGGATGGGAAGTGCATGAGATTCTTGATCCGAATCAGATTAAGAGGATCACAAAGTACTTCCATAAAAGAAAAAGAGCTCCTCGAATAGAGCTAAAAGATAAAATTTCACAACAGTTAGCGGGGTACGCGCTAATTGAAAAAGATCTTTGGAATGTTCTGGTATGGCTCGAAGAAATAGATGAATTGTATTTAGAAGAGCGTAGGAACTCTCCTCAAATTTCACCAGACCGAAAAACCTACTGTTAAAGTCAATTAAAAATCCCCACGTTATGGCCCTTAAAATACCCCAGTTAAACTTAAGTCTCTTTTACTCCTTATAAACTTTTACAGGGAATGATTATTTAATTTGCTTTGTAAGCTCTTGAAGTATATTTAGGTATGATAAATAGTATTACCATGAGGTGGAATATAGGTAAGGCAAAGATAGCAATCACCTTGTGTGGTGAACTTATTGAAGAAATATATTTATTGATTAAAGCACACAAATTTATGAACCGAAGTCAGGCAATTCAGGAAGTAGTAAAAGATAAATTGCAAA
>JAIHAR010000026.1 GCA_020054865.1 Deferribacteraceae bacterium | reverse complement strand
TTCTTTGAAGATATTTTACAGATTGTGTTGTCTTTGTATCTGAAAAACACAATAAACCCGATCGTTTTACCAATATCATCAAGCAATCTGAACTTTTTATAGTAAACAAGGCTTCTGCTAAGCCTCAATAACTTTCTGAAATTATCGTAAAACGCTTTATCAAAAGATAAAATGGTAAATTTGGAAATATCTACCTTCTTATAATCACCGTTCAAATTAACAACAACGCTATCAGATTTTAAAAAATTCAGATCAAAAGTATCAAAGATACCTACCACACCAACAAAATCATCGTCTACCTGATAATTAAGAAAATATTCAGCGATGATATCTTCAAAATTATCTTTGAAATCTTTTCTAAAGTAAAACATCCTGGCTTATAAAATTATGTATACACTTATTCTTTATATGGCATATAGAACCTTTCTTCACCCTTAAATTGATAGCATTTTCACTTACATAAAATGAGATAAATTTTGAAATATCCGGCTCATGTCCAATAATAGCAAAAGGTTTGTTTTGATCATAACTCTTTATAATTGTAAGATACGAGAGATTATCAGCACCCGGGTTTAATGTTTTGTCCTTGATTATCTCAGCTCCTGTAATCTTTTTCAATATCAGGGCAGTCTCAAACGACCTGACAGCTTCTGATGTGTAAATAACTTTTGGTGGTTTAAGTCTTTTAAATAGCTTTTTAAATGCTGACCTTGCTCTTTGTTTCCCATCCTTTGTAAGTGGCCTTTCAAGATCATCTTTACCCCAAAGGCTTCTTTCAACCGCATGGGCATGTCTTATTATGTAAAATTCACTCATATTATCCCCCTTTTATTTAAATTTAACATAATACAGCCAAAAGGGGTAGCAGCTTAAAAAAATTTTACAAAGATTTTACATTAGCTCAAATTTAAAGTATTTAACTATAATCTTTCAAGCGCTTTTCAAGGACTTTAATATATGTTTTCATTACCTTTAATCTTGCATATTTTTTATCGTTAGCTTCCACTAATAAACCATGGGCAATCCTTACTGCTTGTACGAAATATCATATCATTTGCTGCCATCATATATTTATCCCATTTTTCTCTATTTCTCCAGTCTTCTTCGGTAATTTTATAATTCTTCCATTCTGTTTGCTCCCTTTCTTTAAATCTCTTTAGCTGCTCTTCTTTATCAATATGAAGCCAAAACTTAATAACCACAACATTGCTTGACACAAGATTGTTTTCAAAATCTACAATTTCTTCATATGACCTTTCAATTTCCTGATATGTTGCAAATTTTTCTACACACTCTACCAATACCCTCCCATACCATGACCTATCAAATATCGTCGTGAAACCATACATCGGGATATATTTCCAGAATCGCCACAAATAATGGTAGCTCCTCTCCTCTTCATTTGGTGCACTAACTGACATTACCCTCAAAAGTCGAATATCCATTGCGGAAGCCAGTCTTCTAATTGCTCCCCCTTTGCCTGCGGCATCCCACCCTTCAAACACCAGAATAGTAGATATTTTATTTCTGTAAGCCTTCCACATAAGTTCATTTATCCTTTCTCTGTATTCATCCATTTTTTTATTGTAAGTGCTTTCTTTGACACTCTTATTCAAATCAAGCTTTTCAAGGATGGGGTTTGGAAAGTGCTTTACCCAAATATTTATCTGTTCTTTAGCCAAAACTAAATTCAAGTTTTTGAGATGTTCGTAAATTATCTGAACTGCCTTAAGTTCTCTGAATTGTTTATCTTTAGCTTCAATAAGATACCATCTTGATTCTGCTCTGTCCGTAAACCTTATAGTTTTTTCAGCACAATCTATTATCTTTTTATAATTCTCATAATTCCAGAATGCCCTTTTTTTCGCCTCATCAGTAAGTTTTTTCTCTTTTGACAGTTTTTTTAATTTTTTCATCTGCTCATCTTTTGAAAAGTGCACCCATAGTTTAACAATTACAGCACCATCATCCGCAAGCATTTTTTCAAAGTTTACTATTCTTGTCAGTTTATATTGAAACTCAACCTCATTAACATCCCCTTTAATATAATCATTCATAAGTTTCGTATACCATGCTCCGAAAAATATCCCTATCTGCCCCCTTTTTGGAAGTTTCATCCAGTATTTCCAAAAATAAGGTCTTTCTTTTTCCTCATCGGTTTCTACCCAAAATGTTTCAATTTTTACATTTCTTATATCAAGTATGGTACCCAAGAAATTTACCAAATCCCCCTTGCCAGCTCCATCTACACCTAAAATAATAAAAATAATCGGCCCCCTGTATTTTCTGCTATCTAACTGAACTTTGATAAGATCCCCCTAATCTTCTCAATCTCCTTTTTAAACTCCTTCTTACCCAATTTATGATTAAGTTCGGCCGCTTCAAACATGTGCCACCCCTTAAAAAAAGCATTAATTAACTAATTTATTATAACATTAAAAGTTGTTGATTTTTATTTAAAACTATTCTAATAAACCTTGCTATTGACATTCAGTTTTTTTGTGCTTTAATTTAATATGTTTGTAATTATTATTTGAAGGTAAAATGAAAGAATGAAAGAAATTAATATAAAAAAAGGATTTACTCTTCCAATCAAGTGTAAATACAATAGTGAAGTAAAAACTGTTGTCCCTAAATCAATGGGGCTCACCACTGATGACTACAAACTTTTCAAACCAAGACTCATGCTGGAAGAATCATCAAATATATCACCTTTTAAACCTGTAATTTTCAATAAAAAAGATGAAAATATCAAAATAAATATCCCCGCTAACGGCAATTTGACAAAAATAACCAGAGGGGAAAAAAGAAAAATATTGTCGATTTTTTGTGATATCAGACCTGAATTTGAATTTGAGTTCAATGCCGACAAAGATGATATTTTAAATACACTTTTAGAGTGCGGGCTGTTTTCTGCTTTCAGACAACGTCCGTTTGACTTTATACCCAATCCAGAAAAAAGGCCTGAAGTTATATTTATAAATGTTTGTGAATCAAGACCGTTATCTTACAACTCATCTCAAATATTGCAACTTATTGAGGATGATTTTTTTGCCGGTGTACAAATAGTTTCAAAATTAGCTTCAAAAAAGACATTTGTCTGCGTTGATGAAAATTTTAAGTACAATATCAAAGATACAGATAACATTACCTACGTTAAATTCAAGGGAGCTCATCCGGCCGGCTTGACAGGAACACACATTCATTATCTCTATCCCGTAAATGACAAAAAGAGTATATGGCATATAGATTTTCAGGAAGTGGCTGCAATTGGCAAACTATTTTCAAGAAATATTCTTTCGGCATATCGTTATATCGCAATATCAGACCTTACCAAAAACGAAGTAAATATCGTAAAAGCTCCTATGTTAAGCAATATTTACGATCTTTTGGACATAGATTTTAGGGATGACTTAAGAATAATTTCGGGGAATTTGTTTTATGGTCGTAAAGTGACTGAAGATGAACCGTTTCTTGGCAGATATGATTATCAGATAACCATTTTAAAGGAAATGACCGAAAGAAAGTTTATGGAATGGGCTCTTCCTGGTAAAGATGTTTTTTCAGTGAAAAATGTATTTCTTTCAAAATTGTTTGGAGATAAAAATATTAGTTTTGATACTTCGATGCATGGAAGTATAAGACCTATTGTCCCTGTGGGCTCATACGAAAAGGTATTCCCATTTGATATCGAAATAACCCATTTGCTCAGATATTTATCCGTTGGTGATGAAGAAATGTGTCAAAAATTGGGGATTCTTGAGCTGTCTGAAGAGGATCTTGCTCTATGCACTTTTGTGTGCCCTGGTAAAAACGACTATGTAAAAATGTTAAGGGAAACTCTTGATAGAATTTATTACGACTCTTTTTGAAGTTTAGGAGATTAAATGAAAAAACTCGAAGTTTTTTTTGAAAAGCTTGAAAAACATTTCAAAAGCGGCGGAAAGTTTGAAAGACTCTTCCCTGTATTTGAAATGATAGATACTTTTATACTTACCCCTCTAAACAGGACAAAAGATAAAACTCATATCAGAGATGGCCTGGACTTAAAAAGAATTATGACCACGGTGGTAATTGCGCTTATACCTTGCGTAATTATGGCTCTCTACAATACAGGCTATCAGGCAAATTTGCTTTATTCTATAGATAATTCCAAAACAGCAATAGGTTTCAGACATCATATAATGGAATTTTTTAACATTCCTTACGACTATAAAAGTATTTATTCAAACTTTTTTCTCGGCAGTCTGTACTTTTTCCCCCTTTACATAATAACACTTATCGTGGGGGGGATATGGGAGCTACTTTTTGCAGTCATACGTAAACATGAGATTGGAGAAGCCTTCCTCGTAACTTCTCTGCTTTACCCTCTCATACTTCCTCCGACAGTGCCGCTATGGGAAGCAAGTGTAGCACTTTCCATTGGCCTGGTGCTTGGTAAAGAGGTTTTCGGTGGTACAGGGAGAAATATCGTAAATCCGGCGCTATTTTCAAGAGCCGTGCTGTTTTTCGCTTATCCTGCATCAATGTCAGGTGACAAGGTATGGATAGGGCTCGACTCAATCTCCAAAGCAACACCTCTATCTGAAATGGCTTTAAGTGGAAATATTTCATACAGCTTGACTGATGCCTTTTTGGGACTTATACCTGGCTCGATGGGTGAAACATCGACACTCGCCTGCTTGCTTGGTGCAGTTGTTTTAATTTACACCGGAATCGGCAGCTGGCGTATTATGTTAATGTCAGTTATCGGACTTATTGCTACATCCTCTGTTTTTTACTTTATAGGCAGTGAAACTAACCATATGTTTCAGCTTAACCCTTTCGTTCATCTTATTTTGGGAGGATTTGCCTTTGGTACAGTTTATATGGCAACTGACCCTGTGTCTGCATCAATGACAACTGTGGGCAAATATTTTTACGGTTTTTTAATAGGTGCTTTGACAGCAATAATACGTGTGGTTAATCCAGCATATCCGGAAGGAGCTATGCTTGCGATACTTTTTGCAAATATTATGGCTCCGATAATAGATCATTTTGTGATAGAAGCGAATATCAAAAGAAGAGAAAAAAGATATGCAACAAGAATCTAACAAAAAAATATTTCTTACGGCACTTATTTTGGCACTGTTTTTCTCATTTGTTGTATCGCTGGCTGCTGTGTTGCTAAAACCTATTCAGCAAAAAAATGAAGAGCTTGAAAGAAATAAAAATGTGCTTATTGCCGCCGGCAAAAATACTGATAACATCGATGAGGAATTTAAAAAAATTAAAACTTTTTACTTTAATCTTAAAACAAAAAAGGTTGAAGAAGCCACAAATGTAAGTAATTACTTTAGAAATTTCAAACGACTTTCGGAAAACAAAGATACAAGCATTCAACTGAATGGTGACTTGGAAGGCTTTAAAAGTATCCCTGACAAAATCCCTTTTTACGCATTTTATGATAACGATACACTTGAACTTGTAGTCCTGCCAATATTTGGCAATGGACTCTGGTCAACGATGTACGGATTTATTGCAATTAAAAACGATGGAAACACTATTCAAGGGCTAACGTTTTACGACCAGAAAGAAACTCCGGGGCTTGGTGGTGAAGTAGACAACCCTAAGTGGAAAGCTCTCTGGAATTCGAAAAAGATTTATGATGAAAATGGTGAGCTTAAAATAGAAGTTATAAAAGGTATTGTAGATGATAACGACAAAAACTCAAAGTTTCAAATAGATGGACTTTCAGGTGCAACAATGACCACCAAAGGTGTAAATTCATTTGTCAGATTCTGGTTAGGTAAAAGTGGGTTTGAAGACCTTTTAAAATATATAGGTAAGCATAAGGAGCTCCCAGTTGAAAAAGGTTAATATATTTTTTGACCCAATTTTTAAGAATAACCCGATAGCTGTTCAGATCTTGGGCATTTGTTCAGCGCTTGCTGTTACTTCAAACCTAAAAACATCTTTTGTAATGGGTTTATCTGTAATCGCGGTTTTAAGCTTCTCAAATTTCACTATAAGTCTTATGCGACAATATATCCCATCAAGTATAAGAATAATAGTTGAAATGACCGTTATAGCGTCGCTGGTTATAGTAGCAGACCAGATAATAAAAGCTTTTATGTACGATATAAGCAAACAACTTTCCGTTTTTGTGGGGCTTATAATAACAAACTGCATACTAATGGGGCGTGCAGAAGCATTTGCACTAAAGAATAAACCTTTTGAAAGTCTTCTTGATGGACTTGGAAATGGGATTGGCTATGCACTTATACTTTTAATAGTTGGCTTTTTCAGAGAGCTTATAGGTGCAGGGAAACTTTTTGGCATAGAGGTATTTCAGACTGTTAATAACGGTGGTTGGTACACGCCAAATGGCCTTTTTCTGCTTGCGCCAAGCGCTTTCTTTCTCATAGGGCTTATTATATGGGCAGTAAAGATTATAAGAAAGGAAAATAAATAATGCTTGAAGCTTACTTAAGTCTTTTCGTAAAATCTGTATTTGTAGAAAACATGGCACTCGCCTTTTTTTTGGGGATGTGCACCTTTCTTGCAGTATCCAAACAAATTGAAACAGCCAAAGGGCTCGGTATAGCAGTTATTGTAGTTCAAACTATAACAGTCCCTGTAAACAACCTTATTTATCAACACATCCTTAAAGAAGGTGCCCTTTCCTGGCTTGGATTTGAAAATATTGATCTTACTTTCATAGGGCTTGTTACTTATATAGGTGTAATTGCAGCACTTGTCCAGGTACTGGAAATGTTTCTGGATAAATTTATGCCAGCTCTCTACAATGCCCTTGGTATATTTTTGCCTTTAATCACTGTAAATTGTGCAATACTTGGGGGAACACTTTTTATGGTTCAAAGAAATTATAACTTTGGTGAAAGTGTAGTCTACGGACTTGGTTCCGGTGTGGGCTGGGCGCTTGCAATCGTTTCTCTTGCAGGTATAAGGGAAAAAATGAAATATTCTGATGTACCAAAAGGTCTTGATGGGATAGGGATAACTTTTATCGTTGCCGGTATTATGGCAATTGCGTTTATGTTATTTTCAGGAATCAAATTGTAAACAGGTGAATTAATGATAATAGTATTTTTGGGAGTAATATTTTTCACTTTAATTATCCTTATTTTGGTGGGGCTAATTATAGAGTCCAAAAAGAGACTTGTACCTCAAGGTAAGCTAAAAGTTATTATTAATAACGATACAGCAAATCCCATTGTGGTAAATCCTGGTGAAAAGCTGCTCAATGCACTTGCAAGCAACCAGATATTTGTTTCTTCTGCTTGTGGCGGTGGTGGCTCTTGCGGACAATGTAAAGTAAAAGTGCTTGACAACGACGATAAACTTTTGCCCACTGAAAAAACACATATAAACAAAAAACAGGCAAAAGAAGGGTACAGACTGTCCTGCCAGCTGCCGGTAAAAAAAGATCTTAAAATTGAACTTCCTCCTGAAATTTTCAGTGCCAAAAAGATGGAATGTGAAGTCATATCAAACAATAATGTGGCAACATATATAAAAGAATTTACGTTAAAACTGCCTGAAGGGGTTGACCTTGATTTTGAAGCAGGTGGTTATATTCAAATAGTTGTCCCCCCATATGAAACCCATTTCAAAGATTTTATCATTGACGAAAAGTATATTGAAGACTGGGAGAAAACAGGTCTTTTCCAACTAAGGTCCAAAGTAGAGGAAGAAGTAATCAGAGCTTATTCAATGGCTAATTTCCCCCTCGAAAAAGGGATTATAAAGCTAAATGTCAGAATAGCTACTCCACCTCTTTACGACCTAAGCATACCTCCGGGGAAAGGTTCTTCTTATATTTTTAGCAGAAAACCGGGTGATATAGTTACTATTATGGGACCTTTTGGAGAGTTTAAAGCATCTGATACTGATGCTGAGATGGTATTTATAGGTGGTGGAGCCGGTATGGCACCACTTAGATCAATTATTTTTGATCAACTAATCAGGCTTAATTCTAAAAGAAAAATCAGTTTCTGGTATGGAGCAAGAAGTTTTAAAGAAATCTTCTACAAAGAAGATTTTGATGAACTTGCAAACAAATATGAAAACTTTTCTTGGAATGTAGCATTAAGCCAACCCCTTGCAGAGGATAACTGGACAGGTTACACAGGGTTTATCCATACAGTAGTGTATGAAAATTATTTGAAAAACCACCCTGCACCTGAAGATGTGGAATATTATCTTTGCGGCCCTCCCATGATGCTGGAATCAGTCCTTGAAATGCTCGATAGCCTTGGAGTAGAGAAAGAAAATATAAGATTTGACGATTTTGGAAGTTAGATGAAATATTTTGTTATAATATTCTTTTTTACGTTTATTTTCTTTCTTCTATTTATCTTTATGATAAAAAGGACAAAAAAAGGCTCCTGCGGATGCGGAGCCTCTTGTAGTTGCAATTCAAAACCTAAGAAAATTACAAAATTTCTTCCACCTTCACACTGAAAGTAAGGGTCTTTCCGGCAAGAGGATGATTGAAGTCAATAGTAACAAACTCATCATTCATCTCCTTTACAAGCCCTCTGTACATCTGTTCTTTTTCATCGCTCAGGTCAATATACATACCTTCCTCAACAGACTCATCAAGTTCAATATTACCCCTTGGAATTTCTGTAATAGCATCTTCCAAAACAGGTCCAAAAGCATCTTCCGGTAAAAGCGTAATTTGCTTTTCCTCACCTTGAGCCATTCCCACAAGACCTTCTTCAAGCTTTGGTAAAAGCTCGCCGCTTCCAAGTTGAACTTCCAATGGACTTTCATCTATCGTTGAATCAACAATAGTTCCGTCTTCAATTGCCACAGAATAGTGGAATTTGATTTTTGAATTTTTTTGTACTGACATAAATCACCTCAACATTTTTGGGGTAATCACCCCTTTTTAATTACATTAGCAGTATCACACCAAATTGCAACAATTGATTTCATTTTTTTTAATTTTATATTATAATTTCTATAATATTTAGGGGTTTATAATGAAAATAGCAATCACAGGCAAACAATGCGCAGGTAAAACAACATTAAAAGAGCTTTTTATTGCAAAGTTTGGTGGAAAAGAGATAAAGTTTATAGATAAACTTTATCAAATCAATGAATTGTTGGGTGTCCCAAAAAACAGAGGATTTATGCAGGATTTAGGAGAAGCTGTCAGAAAATATTTCGGGCAGGATTATTTTGTAAAAGATTTTATTAAAAGAGCAACAAATTGTCAGGACAACCTTTTTTGTGATGACGTGCGCAAAGTTTTGGAATTTGAAGCAACCAAAAAAAGTGGATTTTACACGATTTATATAGAAGCAAACCCGGAAATAAGAAAACAGAGGGCACAAAAGTTAGGACTTGATTTTATTGAAAACCACCCTGCGGAAAATGAAATCATATTGTTGAGAGACAAATGTGATATTGTTATAGAAAATAATGACTCTATTGATAAATTGAAATATTTTGTTGATAATTTTGAGGCATAGTGATGGAAACTTACGCTCTTGTAAGACCCGAACATTTAAATCATCACGGTTATCTGTTTGGCGGTGTTTTATTAAAATGGATTGATGAGTATGCATGGCTTGCAGCAACCCTTGAGTACCCGGCCGCTACATTTGTAACTGTCGCTTTGAATGATATAAATTTCAAAAAAAGGGTGGAAAATGGAAGTATCTTGAGATTTCACATAAAAAATATAAAGAAAGGCAATACTTCAGTTACCTATGAAGTCAATGTTTTTGCCAAACCACCTTCGCCTGACTCTGATGAATTTCATGCATTTTCTACAGAAATCACCTTTGTAAATCTTGATAAATCTGGGAAACCAGTTAAAATTTAACCTACGTCTTTGCACTTTCCAGAAATTTCACATAAGACTTTTTTTAATGATTCAATAGTGTAAGGTTTTGTTAAGACTCCATCAAAACCGTATTCTTTAAAATTTCCAAGCACAGGATCGTCAAAATAACCTGAACTTACCACACAAACAAGCTCAGGTTTTATTTCTTTAAGATATTTAAGACATTCAAGTCCGCCCATTTTCCCGGGAACAGTCAAATCCAGAATTGCCACCTGGATATCCTTGATATTCTCCCTCAAGATTTTAATGGCCTCTTCGCCATGACTGCTTTTAAAGACTCTTAATGCAAAGTTTTTCAACATAAGACCAAGGCTATTTCTCACAAATCTATCATCATCCATCACAAGTATTCCATTAAATTTGGTAGTTATATCTTCAATATGTTCGTCCTCATTGTTTGAAACAGTACTGTTATCAGCAAGAGGTAGATATATGAAAAAAGTTGTCCCTGTACCCGGAACACTTTTAAAGGTTATGTGACCACCATGTTTATTTATAATACTCAAAGATGACGAAAGCCCAAGCCCAGTACCATCTTGCTTTGTAGTAAAATATGCGTCAAAAATCTTTTTCTTAATTTTCTCATCAATACCGCAACCGTTATCCTCTATTATAACTTCAGCATATCGCCCTTTGGGTACAGCATATTCACCGACCAAAGTGTCTTTATCCATTTCACAATATCTCGTGTGGACTCTCAAAATATTTGTTTTTTTGTCCATTGACTGCAAAGCATTAATAAGCATATTCTGTATTACCTGACTAATCTGACCTTCATCTCCGTAAACGATTAAAGGCTTTAAGTAAAGGTTTATATTGGTTATAACATTAGCACCTGATAAAACAACTTTCATTATCTCACTTACAGTTTTGTTGAGATTAAAGTGAGTCTTAACTGGCTCTCCACCTTTTGCAAAAGCTATCAATTGTCCCGTAATGGATTTTGCCTTTCTAACAGTTTCTTTTACATCATCAGTCAGGGATTTAATCTCAGGATTGTCAATAAGATGAAGTCTTATAATCTCGATCGAATTCAACACGGCTGCAAGCACGTTGTTAAAGTTGTGTGCAATACCACCTGCAAGTTGACCAAGAGACTCTATTCTTGCTATCTGGTTTATACTTCTTTCATTGTTGATTACACTGGTCAAATCCCTTATAACAACAATCGCTAAATCAATATCACCATCATCGGTATAAATTTTTGATACTGAAATAGAAACTATTAAACTTTCGTGATTTTTCTCCAATCTGAAAGCCTTTTTAAAAAGATGTTCATCAGAAGATTTATCATAGATGCCTGATAATATATCTTCAGTAACCAAATCATCATCATTGTAAATCTTAAAACATTCTGAAAAAGATTTGCAATTTCCAAAACTCTTTAGACTTTCAGCAAAGCTGTTGAGCATTACAATATTTTTATTCCCATCAAGTACAATCACTGCATCGCCTATATTTTCAAGAACCTTTTCAATAAGCTCTTTATCCCTTTCAATCTGTTCATATGCGCATTTTATTTCTGTTAAATCTTTATAGACACACAATACAGCCGGATTCCCTTCATATAAAATTTTAGTTGATGTCACATCCACTTCAAATATTCTCCCGGTGGTGTCTTTTAAAAAGAGTAATCTGTTTAAAATATGGCTATCAGATTTCAATAAATCAGAGAAACAGGATTTTTCCCCGTAAATAAAATCATATGGCGAATATTTATAAATTTCACCCCGGGAAATTTTAAGCATTTCAAGGGCTTCATTGTTGGCAAAAAGATATTTATCATTTGAAATAATGGTTACAGGAAGCGGCAAAAATTCAATAAGACGCTTATATTCTTCATTCTTTTCCAACAACTCACTTTTAAACTTTTCTATCTCAATTTTGTATCTGACAATACTGTCCCCTATTCTTTCAAACTCTGAAAATTTAAAAGGAAAATTTTTTATTTCAAAATTATCTGAATTATCCTTTATAATATCAAGAATTCCACCTTCGTCTTTTCTAAGAAGCCTTGTATAATAAAATGAAAACAGATAAAATGAAGTCAAAACACCAATAAGAATCAACAAAATAAATACCAACTGCCTTTTGAGGTCAGCAGAAAACTCTTTTTCTTTTTCGATTAATATTTCATTTACTTCATCCTCAAAAAGCCCACAGCAAATTACCCATTTCCACTGCGGAAATGCCTTTGCATATGCAATTTTTTTTACATACTCATCTTGCCCTCTTAGCCAGTAATAGCTTAAATATCCCCCTTCAGGCTGTAAAGAGAGTTTTAGTAGTTCATTCCCCACCTGCACACCATCTTTATCCACATACCAGAATCTTGTTTTGCCAATTAATTCCTTTTTTATGTGGACAAGATATGTACCTTCAAAGTCAAAAATAAAAATATAGCCGGATTTACCAAATCTGACATTCGAAGCTTTAGCAAGAATATCTTTTTTTGCATCTTCGATGATATCTTCAATATATTCTCCGGTGCCAATTATTAATCCAAGTTCGGGCAAATATTTGATATAGGATATCTTCTTAAACTTATTCCCCTCCATGCCGGGCTTTGACCATATATACTCGTAAAAACCTTCTTTTTTATTTTTGGCTATATCAATCATATCTTTAACGACAAAACGCCCTTCTGAATCCTTGATAAAACTTAAATTTGTCCCTTCCAATTCAGGCTTGTCAGCATTTAAAATTTCATTTCCATCCATATCTATTGCAAAAAAATACCCTCTACCATTGTTATATCTTATCTCTCTCAGAGATTCCTTAACGATAGTCAAAGTAGCTTGTTTTCCTATAAGGTTTATGTACTTTTTGTATAGATTTGAGGCTATTTTTGAAGCAGTTTCAACTTCTGACTTTACAACTTCTCTTGCTTTTCTCTTACTTTCTGAAACGGAAAAGTTAATGGATTCAAGGATATCATCCACCTTACTCTTGATTAACTTTTTCTGGTATTCAAGATACTCATTTTTAGTGTTTTGAATATTTATAATATATTGATAATACGAGAAAAATACGAGAGTTGATATAACAATTACGCCAACAATAGATATAACTATTAAAAAATATCTGATTAAATAAGAAATAAAGCTTACTTTCTTCCCATTCACCATTGCCAATTTTACAATTAATGTTAGACTGTGTCAAATCAAAATAAAAACTGCCGCATTTTTTTGCGGCAGTTAACATATAAATTTAAGGATAATATATCAGCAGATTTTCAATATAATTTTTATCCTCTTCAAAGCTTTTCAAAACATCTTTATACATCCTTAGTTTAAGCTCTTTATAAATATTTCTTCCTTTATTCATCCCTTTTGCAAATTCAAAAACTCCGTTTTTAAGTGACTCTAAATCGTCAAAGCTCTTTAATATCCCATATTCTTCAGCCTGACGGGCTGTCAGTCTTTTCCCGGTCAAAAGCATATCCTGCAGTACTTTAAACCCAACAGCTTTTTTTGCATATTCCACCATTGAAGGTAAAAAGGGTATTTTTACGTCCACTTCCGGAAAACAGAAAAATCCTTTATCATTTTTCATAAACCTAAAATCGCACGCACAGGCAAGCAGTGCACCGTTTCCAAAAGCATGACCGGTTATTTCTGCAATCACAGGTATAGGATATGAAAGGATTTTTTTGAAAACTTCATTCATTTTATTTAAAAAATCTTTTATACTCTGAAAATCTTTTGATGCAAATCTGCTCATTATAAAATTCAAATCTACGCCCTGTGACCAATTTTTTTCATCGCTCGATGTAATTACCAAAGCAGTGGCATCGCTATTTTTTTCTACTTCATCAAGAGCTTCAAGCAATTTAACCGCAAATTCAATATTTTGTTTATTTTCTCCGTTATCCAAAATAATATATGCAATATTATCTCTAATTTCCGTTTTGATCATTACTTTCCCCCTTTCAATTTTTCACTGAACCTCGATATCACTTTCATAAAATTGAGATTTTCTTTATTATACATTGCAACATCTTCAAGAGAATTGTTGATATCCTCTTTGATGATATTGTTTATTATCTGTTTGCACCCTGCCAGGGTTTCATATGGATTATCAGCAATCTCATTTGCTATTTCCATTGTATTTTGTAGCAATGACTCATTTTCAAAAACCTCCGAAACCAATGAGATTTCATAGGCCTTTTTCGCATCAATGTCCTTTCCGGTGAAAGCCAGATATTTTAAATTGCCAAAACCTATAATGTATGGAAGCCTTTGTAAAGAACCCATATCGGCAACAATTCCAAGTTTTGTCTCTCTGAGTGAGAAAACAGCGTTTTTGGAGCAAAACCTCAAATCACACGCAGCAATAAAATCCAATGCTCCCCCGATACAATAGCCATTGACAGCCGATATATAAATCTTTTTCCCTTTTTCAATTCTGTTCATCCCTTCCTGCATTATTTTTATTGTCTCATAAAGCCTTTGTTTATCATTGGTAAATATGAGATCCTGAAATCTTTCACCAAAATCATAAATATCAAGCCCTATTGAAAAATCTTTAACATCAGAATAAAAAACAGCTACCTTAATATCTTTGTCATTTTCAATCTCATCTACGACCTCAGGAAGCTCTTCCCAAAAATACCAGTTTAACGCATTCATCTTTTTTCCATTGTTGAATTTTACAAGCCCCACCTTCCCTTCTTTGGTTATTTCAAAAAAATTATAGGACATTTTATTTCCTCCTGAAAAGTTTATCAAATTGCATTTCCAACTGATTGTAAATTTTTATATCTTCAAGTGATTTTACAATTTTTTCCGGATTGGTTATAAAGTCATCTATAAACACTATTTCAGAAAGTTTCAGGTAAGATTTCAGTGGGCTTTCGTAAATACTTCCTGTCAGCTTTTTCAATACGGGATAAACACCATCATTTTTCAAATCTTCCATTATAAATAAAGTTCTTTCAATGAGTTTATTCAAGTAAAACAAAATTCTCTCATCTACACTATCTATATAGTCCCGGTGTCCCGGCAAGAAAACTCTTTCTTCAATATTTTTTAGTTTTAATATAGTCTTGCAAAATTCATCATAATTTAAAAATCTACTTTTAAAATCCTGAATATTCACATCAAGAAGAGGTGTCTGAAATATATCTCTCAGCACAACATCACCGGTTATGGCACAATTATCAACAAGATAAACAATATCACTCTGAGAATGGCCTGGGCAGGGGATATAGTTAATTTCAAGGTTTTTAAGTATATCCATTGATTCTTCAAGCAAAGTGATATTTTCAGGCATGGGAACTTCGTTTTTAAATCTTACCAAAACGTTTTCAATAATATTAATTTCATCCGAAGAAAAACCGAAATCTTTAATAATATTTAAAAATCCATTTTTTCTCTCTTCAAACCTTAAAAATCTTAAATAATCGTGCCTGGACAATATTATTTTGCTGTCAGAATTTTTTGATAGAAAATCTATAAGCCCGTAATGGTCAGCATGACAATGGGTAACAAATGTATACTTTAATTTGCCAAGATTTACATTTTCTTTCAGGTATTTGTTCGCCTCTTCAGTAAAGGGTCCTGTGTCAAAAAGCACATCAAAATCATCATACTTCTTTACATAAAAATGTACAGGCCCAACCGGATAAGGCGTGTTTACAGTATATTTTTCAATCATAATAGTTAGAAAAAGGGGCTAATAGCCCCTTTATTAAAATACGTATTTTTCAGCTTCAATAGCTGCAGCTGCCAAATTTCTCTTAGCCTGAAGAAGGCCTGTAGCATCATACTTTGTAAATCTTCTGATACCGCTTAAAATCATCATTAGGTTATCCCCCTCTTCTACAAAGAAAGCAGCCTTTCTTGCAGCCTTAGCAATAATTTCAACTGCATCAAATGTGAACACCTTAACGGCATCAGCCATAAGTACAGCTTTCTTCTCAGTTACTTTGCCAAGATTCTTTTCAGCTCTAAGCACAGCACTTTCGATTGCAAAAATCTGAATAGCAATATCAGCTAACGCCAAAAGTGTTTCCTGCTCTTTAACAATTTTATCCATAAATTTTTGAGCTGCAGCTCCGGAAACTACAAGATAAAGTGTCTTTAAGTTTTTCAGTAACTCTTTTTCAACTGCAAAAGGTGCATCTGTATCAATTTCATCAAATGACGGCGTCATAAGTGCTTCTATTGCCTTCATTGCCTCTTTCTGGAATGGCAATTCACCTTTCATTGCACGTCTTAACATCATTCCTGGAATTAGAAGTCTGTTAACCTCATTTGTCCCTTCAAAAATTCTATTGATTCTTTCGTCTCTGTAAAATCTTTCAGCAGGATACTCTTGGATAAAACCATATCCACCAAATATTTGAACAACTTCGTCAACTACTTTTGCAAGGACATCAGAGCAGAATACCTTTGAAATAGAACATTCAATAGCATACTCTTCAATCCCTTTCTGATATTCTTCATAATAGTTATCAATATTTTTGTCTATTGTTGCAAGTTTGTCGTCCAAAAGACCTGCAAGTCTGTAAATAAGTGATTCTGAAGCGTAAACATAAGCAGTCATATCAGCAATTTTTTCTTTTATTGCTCCAAATTTACTGATAGGAAGGTTAAACTGCTTTCTTTCGTTAGCGTATTTAATACCTTCAGAAAGTGCATATTTAGCAGCACCATTTACAGCAGCACCAAGCTTAAACCTTCCAACATTAAGAACGTTAAAAGCAATCTTATGCCCTTTTCCAACTTCACCAAGAACATTTTCTACAGGCACTTTACAGTTATTTAAAATAACCTGACGAGTTGAAGAGCCTTTGATACCCATTTTTTTCTCTTCAGGACCAAGCTCTAAGCCCTCAAAAGTCCTTTCAACAAGAAATGCCGTAAAATGCTCTTTATCAATCTTAGCAAAAACAGTAAAAAGATCAGCAAAGCCCGCATTTGTAATAAACTGCTTTGTACCGTTTAAAATATAGTATTTTCCATCTTCGCTTAAAGTTGCAGTGGCTTTTGCACCAAGAGCATCACTTCCTGAGCCGGGCTCAGTCAAACAGTATGCAGCAATCCATTCTCCAGTAATAATTTTTTCAAGATACTTATCTTTTTGCTCTTTTGTACCGTAATACACAAGCGGCAAAGTTCCAATACCTGTATGAGCAGCATAAGCTACAGAAAAAGAACCACTTGGTGCAATCTTTTCAGCAACCAGCATACTTGTTGCTTTATCAAGCTCAAGTCCGCCGTACTCTTCAGGCGCATCAATCATTAAAAGCCCAAGCTCACCGCTTTTTTTCATATGAGCCACAACTTTGTCAAAGTCCTGCTGGTCAATAGCTTCAATATCAGGCATTACCTCATTTGTCACAAATTCTTCAGTAGTTTCAGCAATCTGCTTTTGCTCGTCGCTGAAATCCTCAGGGGTAAAAACATCATCTTTTGAAACTTCAGTCAGTAAATATTCAGCACCTTTTAAAAGTTTCTTTTCCATAGTATTCTCCTTTATATCATTATTTTAACAATTCAAAAATTCCTGCAGCACCCATACCGCCACCGATACACATACTAACCATTCCATATTTTACATCCCTTCTTTGCATTTCACTTAGAAGAGTTGCAGTCAATTTTGAGCCAGTACAGCCAAGAGGGTGACCAAGTGCAATTGCACCACCATTTACATTTACTATATCAGGATTAATATTGAGTTCATTCAATACAGCAAGTGATTGTGCTGCAAATGCTTCATTTAGCTCAATAAGCCCAATATCTTTTAGCTCAAGGCCAGCCATTTTAAGGGCAGCAGGAATTGCAGCAACAGGCCCAATCCCCATAATTTCCGGAGCCACACCTTTAGCAGCAAAACTTATAAATTTCGCAATAGGTTTGAGTCCTGTCTTTTTTAAATATTCTTCACTTACCACAAGCACAGCTGCAGCTCCATCTGTCATCTGTGAAGAGTTACCGGCAGTTACACTCCCGTCCACCTTGAAAACCGGTTTTAGTTTTGCAAGCCCTTCAATAGATGTATCAGCTCTTGCTCCATCATCAATTGTAACTACTTCTTTGACTTTTCTTACCTTATTCTTTTCGTCAACAGATGTGTATTCTACTTCAACAGGAACAATTTCTTCAGCAAATTTTCCATCATTTATAGCCTTAATAGCTTTCATATGACTATTGTAGGCAAATTCATCCTGTTCTTGTCTTGATATATTATATTTAGCAGCTACAAGCTCAGCTGTCACCCCCATTGACGCATAAGTTTCAGGCCATTCAGCTACAAGTGATGGATTGGCACTATATTTATTACCACCCATTGGCACCATAGTCATTGATTCTGCACCACCTGCGATAATGCAGTCAGCAAACCCAGCCATTATTCTTTCAGCTGCCATTGCAATAGTTTGCAGCCCACTTGAGCAAAATCTGTTTACTGTCACAGCCGGAACTTCAATTGGCAGACCAGCTTTAAATGAAGCAACTCTTGCCATATTCATCCCCTGCTCTGCTTCAGGAAAAGCGCATCCAATAATTACATCATCAATTGTCATTGGATCTATTTCTGTTTTTTCAACCAGATATTTTATAGCAGCTCCTGCCAAATCATCCGGCCTCATATCTTTAAATTTCCCTTTTTTGGCTTTACAGCCCGCAGTCCTGTAAGCTTTTACAATATATGCATTTCTCATTTTATCTCCTCCACCTTGATTAGTTTCTAAGAGGTTTATTTTTCTTCAACATATGTTGAATACGCTCTATTGTTTTCTTCTGAGTACACAGTTTTACAAAAGTTTCTCTTTCAAGCTTAAGCAGGTACTCTTCAGATATCAAAGTCCCGGCATTTACATCACCACCGGTAATTACATCAGCAATCATCGAACCCAAATACTCTTCATACTCAGTTATAAATCCACCCATCTTCATATTCCATAACTGACTCTTAATACTTGCAGCCACACTTCTTCCAGGCGCCTTCAGTTCGGTAAGTGGTTTTTTAGGTCTATAATTTTTTGACATAGCAATAACTTTCATTTTTGCATCATAAATAAGTCTGTCAATATCCATAGTAACTGTATCGTTATCATCCATATATCCAAGTTCATAAAGCTCATAAGCACCCATTGACACTTTAGCCATTGCTATATTCATAAAGTTTTTAAATATAAAAGGGGAAACGTCAGTATTAAATTTTTCTGCTTCCTGAATTGCTCTAATGGCCATCTCCTTGGTGCCTCCTCCTGCCGGAAGAAGACCAACACCTATTTCGACAAGCCCCATATAAGTTTCTGCGTGAGCATTTATGGCATCGGCATGAAGACAAAACTCACACCCTCCACCAAGAGTCATATTAAATGGAGCTGCAACTACAGGAACGTGTGAGTATTTTATAGCCATTGCAGCATCTTGAAATGCTTTAACCATCATATTGATATCATCAAAGGCACCTTCAGCTATTGCAACTGCAAGCATTGCCAGATTTGCACCTACAGAAAATGCCTTCCCCTGATTAGCTATCACCAACCCAACACCTTCCTCTTCGGCACGCTTGACAGCTTTTTTAGTCATTGAAAGAATATCACCGCTTATAGAATTCATCTTGGAATGAAATTCAAGGCAGAAAACGCCGTCACCAAGATCAATTATTGAAGCACCTTTATTACTCTCAACAACTTTACCCTGTCTTTTTAAAATATTAAGATTTATAGTGGTTTCTTTCTGTTCAAGTTCCTTATACTCACCTGCAATTATGTCATAATAGTACTGCTTTGAATTTTCAAATTTATAAAATGACTCAATGTTTTTAAGAGCCTCTGGTACAGCAACACCATCTTGTTCACATTTTTTAACAAATTCTTTGACACCTATTGCATCAAATATTTCAAATGGCCCAAGCTCCCAGTTATAACCCCACTTCATCGCGTTATCTACATTTACAATATCGTCTGATATTTCAGGGATTCTTTTGAACGTGTAGATAAGGCCATCTCTCAAAAGCCTCCATGCAAACTGGGAAGCTTTATCATTCCCATTTACCATTACCTTTATCTTCTGTCTTACATCATCAAGCTGTTTTGTTTGGCCTACCGATGCAAATTTAGGTTTAACAGATTCCTTAAATTGTCCGTCCTTGAGATCATAGTAAAGAGTAACTCTTCCTGACTCATTTTTGACTTTTTTATAAAACCCCTGTTTTGATTTATTCCCCCAAAGTCCGCTATCAACCATTTTCTGAAGAAATTCAGGTATCTTATAGATATCTCTTTCATCATCTTCCTTTAAAAGTTCGTAAGAGTTTTTACCGATATGAACAATAGTATCAATACCTACAAGGTCAGCCAATTTAAAAATGGCTGTTCTTGGCATACCTATTGCAGGTCCTGCCGCCTGGTCAGCTTCCTCAACAGTCATATCAAGATCCATGAGATGTTTGAACGCAGAGTAGATAACGTAAACGCCAATCCTGTTACCTATAAAATTAGCTGTATCCTTGGCATATACGATACCTTTACCTAAACGTTTACTGATAAATTCGGACATAAAATTAACAACTTCATCAGAAGTGTATCTGGATGGCACTATTTCCATCAACCTCATATATCTTGGCGGATTGAAAAAGTGAGTCACCAAAAAATTTGGCCTTATCTTTTCAGGTAAAAACTCTGCCATTGTGTTTACAGATAAGCCACTTGTATTTGTTGAAATAATAACATCATCCCTCTTGAGATTAGGAACAACCTTTTCCACAAAAAGCTTTTTCTTGATTTCCATATTTTCCACAACTACTTCTACAATCCAGTCACAGTCAGAAATAAGGTGCATGTCATCTTCGAAATTACCTACTTTTATATTTTTAGCAAAATCCTTAAGATAAAATGCAGCAGGCTTCATTGATATGAGGTTATTCAAAGCATTGTTGACTATCCTGTTTCTGAATCTTTTGTCACTTTCCGTAACCCCCTGAGCCTTTTCCTCTTCTGAAAGCTCTCTTGGAACTATATCCAGCATTACAACATCAAGCCCGGCATTTGCAAGGTGTGCGGCAATAGTTGCCCCCATTACGCCGGCACCCAAAACTGCAGCCTTTTTAATTTGCTTCATCACAGTCCTCCATATTTTATTATACTGAACAGTAATTCACTTACTTATAGCACACTTTATCTTTACGTGCAAGTAAAACAATCACCATTTTCATCATAAAGGCACTCAATCTTATCTTTATATTTTTCATATATTACCCTTCTCTTAAGTTTCAAAGTAGGTGTCAACTCACCACCATCTATGGTAAACTCAACTGGCACAAGAACAAATTTTTTGATTGTTTCATATTTGGCAAGTTTTTTATTCACCTCATCTATCCTGCTTTGATATAATTTTAGTATCTCTTCTTTGGTGACAAGATCTGATGCATCAAGATAGTTTAACTTATTCTCTCTTGTAAATTCATAAAGTCTCTCAAAGTTAGGTACAATTACTGCAGTCAGATAAGGCTTTTTGTCACCGTACACAAATGCATTACTTATATATTTATCCAGCTTTAGTTCATTTTCTATCGGCTGAGGTGCTATATTCTTGCCACCTGATGTAATTATCAGCTCCTTCAGCCTGTCTACAATATAAATAAAGCCATCTTCATCTATCCTTCCTACATCCCCGGTCTTAAACCATCCATCCTCTGTAAACGCCTCTTTTGTAGCCTCTTCATTCTTAAAGTATCCAAGCTTTGTCACCATCGGCCCCTTTAGTAGCAATTCATCCTGTTCTCCCAACTTTGCATACGTTTCCTCAAACAGCGTCCCAACTGAGCCAAATCTTACGTGTGTAAAATTATTGATACAAACTCCCGGGCTTGTTTCTGTGAGGCCGTATCCTTCAAAAATAGGAACACCTATCGCCCAAAAAAACTCATTTATCGTCTTATCAAGGGGAGCACCACCTGAAACACAATATCTTATTTTACCACCAAGTCTTTCCCTTATCTTGCTAAAAATCAACCTGTCAAAAAACTTCCTTTTCATTCTAAGAAAGTTATCTCTTTTACCCTCTATATATTTCTTATGGACATACTCTTGGGAAACCTTTATACCTGCATGGATAAGGTTTTTTTTGAATGTAGGCATTGAGTGAATATTTTCAAATATCCTGGAATACATCTTTTCGAAAAGTCTTGGCACGCTAACCATTGCAGTCGGTTTAATTTCAACCAGGTTATCCGGCACTTTTTCAATGCTTTCTGCATAAGCAATTGTTGCTCCTCTGTAAAACGGTATATAATAACCAACTGCCCGCTCTAAAACATGGCTTAAAGGAAGAAAACTTAAAAAGATATCATCCTTGTTGACTTCTGGGATTTTTTTGGTGCCAAGTATAATTTCAGATATAAAATTATAGTGCGTCAACAACACCCCTTTTGGAGTACCTGTAGTCCCTGAAGTATAAATAATTGTCGCCACCTCTTCTGTATCCATATTGCTGTAAACATTTTCAATTGCCGCCTCATCAACAGGGTCAAGATCTTCAGAAATCTCCATTAGTTGCAACATAGAATCAGCCGGAAAAATTTTATGGGTAAGAAACCTGTCAAAAGTCACAACACGCTCAAGGAATTTTAATTCATCCTTGATCTGAAATATCTTATTATACTGAGTCCTATTAGAAACAAACAATACCTTTGCTTCAGAATGATTCAAAATGTATTTAATCTGCTCCGGTGTACTGGTAGGGTAAATAGGCACATTTATTGCGCCAATAGAGAGTATTGCAAAATCTGCCTCAGCCCAAAATGGTCTGTTTTCAGAAAGAATCGCAATTTTATCACCCTGTTTGACACCAAGCCTCATTAAACCTCTGGCAGCCATCATTACTTTAATATAAAACTGTTTAAAGGTAATATCTTCCCATTTCCCCTTTCTCTTAAACCTGAAAGCAGGCTTATCAGGGTAAATTTCAGAGTTTTTTTTCATAATTTGCGGTAAAGTTTTAAATTCAAACTCCAACATAAAGCCCCCTTATTTTTATGAACGAGCATTCATTCAATACAAGTAAAAAGATAATTTGTCAAGTTTTAAAAACATATTTTATTTTAATATCCATTTACATTAATCTATATAAATATTTTTAATTTTCAATAAAATTAATCAAAACTCTATGAGATTTTATAAATATACTTTTTGGTATTCAGAATTAACGCAACATAGAAGAGTCTAATCAAAAAAATATTTTATTATGAGGTCAAAGACGGGGCAAGCTGCCCCATAACAATTTAAAGATTATCCAAAAAAGCAAACAATTTTTCATAATCAGGATGCTCAGTTACCTCTTTTACAAGTTCATAGTAAACAATTTTATCATCTTTATCTATCACCAATACCGCTCTTGCAAGTAACCTGAGCTCTTTAATAAGCAGCCCATAGTTTTGGCCAAAACTTGCATCCTTATAGTCAGAAAGCCCTACCACATTTTCAATCCCTGCAGTCGTACAAAATCTTTTTATCGCAAACGGCAAGTCCATACTGATATTAAGCACCACAGCATCTTTATATTTGGATGCTTTTTCATTAAACGTCCTCATCTGCATATCGCATACAGGGGTATCAAGTGAAGGGGTAACACTAATTATCTTCAGTTTACCACTATAGTCCTGCAAGGATTTAGGAGCAAGCCCCATATCTACAACATTAAAGTCCGGAGCATTGTCTCCCACTTTGACTTCATTCCCAAAAAGTGTAACAGGATTGCCTTTCATAGTTATCAAACCTTTTCTTTCCATATTTACCTCCACCAAATTTGATGATATATTTTAGCATCATTTACAAAAATTAAAAACATTATTTGAAATTATTTTTTCATTTTGGTAAAATTAAACAAGAGGTGCAAAATGAAAAGGACATTGATAATCGACGATAATGTTAGCGAAGGTAAATTTCCAAATGCAATAATTATTTCAAGAAAAGACGCTTTCAAAATTATAAATCTTAAAGACGGAGAGGAAATTGAACTTTCCGGGAAATATACTACAAAAGCAAAGCTTGACGGCAATAAATACATTTTCTCCGGGCTGACATTTGAATATATTGAAATTGAAAAGGAAAAGGCAGATGCTATAATCAATAAATTTTATTACATCGGACAAAAACTTGCACCGGATAAACCCAAAAAATAACTTAAAGTACTACTCCAATATATAATGTTTAAACCAAAAACAGGATTAAATATCATATTGTTAGACAATACAAATAATCTAACAACAAATAAGTCTTATATCCCGTGCCCTACAGGTGCGCACGCATTTTATATATAATAAAATATTCAACAAATAAAATAAAATAAAATTTAATTACAAAAATATCTTAACGGTTAAATCATAAAATAATCCAACAAAATTAAAAATTAGACTTATTTTACAAAAGGTTGAATAGTCATTCATATCAAAACATAATTTTATAATTAAAAAATAAATCTTGGATTATTAAAAATTATATATTATAAAGTGCTATAATTTTGAAGGAGGTCATATGAAAAAATCATTTTTTCACAAACTGTTTTTACTTTTTACTTTAATTACCCTTCCTGCATTGGTTTTTGCAAACGGTTTTCAAATCAATGAACAGGGTGTAAAATCACTTGGGATGGGTGGAGCTTTTGTTGCTCAGGCTGATAACCCTGATGCTGTTTATTATAACCCTGCCGGAATCACTCAACTTGAAGGTGCTCAAATTTCTCTTGGTCTTTCTCCTATCACACCTACTGTAACATTTGACAGTGACCAAACTGGAAAGTCAACAGATGCAAAAAAACAAACTTTTTATATCCCCATTTTTTATGCTACACTTAAGGCTACCGACAGAGTTAGCGTTGGATTTGGAACTTTTTCCAACTATGGTCTTGCTACCGAATGGCCAAGCGACTGGGAAGGTAGATACATCACAGGTGGTACAAAGGCTGAAATCGTAACACTAACATTAAATCCAAACATTGCATACAAACTTACTGACAAATTAAGTATTGCAGTTGGTCTTGATATTCAAAAATTAGAAGTAACTTTAGCAAATAAGCTAAAATTAATAAAAGCCGATATTAATGGTGACAATAATGACGAAACTATTCTTTTAGATAGTGACGGTGATTCTGAGCTAAGTGCAGATGACTGGGCTTATGGTTATAACATAGCGATACATTATTCTATTACTAAAAACTGGAAAGCAGGTATATCTTATAGAAGCAAAATCAAACATGAAATTAAAGATGGTACCGCTGATATAAGCGTTCCAACCGGAACAGTAATTGAAGATGGAACACAAACTCCCTCTATGTCATTACAAAAGACTGGCTCGACTAACTTAACCCTACCTGATATACTTTACATTGGAACATCTTATAAATTAGGTAAATTTACTTTTGAACTTGATGGACAGTGGACAGGTTGGTCTTCATACGACAAGCTTGAAGTAACTTTTGAAGATGGTAGTGTTCAAAGCAAGCCTAAAGATTGGGATGATGTATGGGCTATTAGATTCGGTATGCAGTATAAAGTAAACGACATGCTTGATTTAAGAGCAGGATTAATAAGAGATTACTCTCCTATTCCTGATGAGACTCTTGACCCACTTGTATCATCTGGAGACAGATGGCTTTATGCACTTGGATTTGGCCTGAATTTTGAAAACTTAAGCATTGATTTTGCTTACAACTATCTTGATGACGAAAACAGAACATTTAACAACAATGTTGGTAGCGAAGCTCCTTATGGAATTACTGCACCTCAAATGACTGGTGAGTTCAAAAGTGCTGACGCTCATATTTTCGGAATCAGTGTAACTTATAGATTCAAATAAAATAAAAGCCGGTCTTTGGGCCGGCTTTTTTAATATCTATTTATTGCCTTCGTCGGACAAACTTCTTCACATTTTCCGCAATTAACACACTTTTCAGGATTAATTTTGGCAACATTACCATCCATATCAATTGCATTTTCTGGGCAATTTTTGATACATAACCTGCAGGCAATACAACCTACTGAGCATGCTTTTTTCGTATCTGCTCCTTTATCCATTGACCTGCAGTTTACAACAAATTTTTTATCAACAGGCAAAAGCTCAATCAAATTTCTTGGACAAGCTTTCACACACATTCCGCAGGCAGTGCATTTATCTTCAATAACGACAGGGATTTTATCATCCCCCATATAGATTGCATCAAAACTGCAAGCTTTCACACAACTGCCGCCGCCAACGCATCCAAAAGTACACTGTTTTATTCCACCTGCCAGAAGGGTAATACTATGGCAGTCAGAAGGTCCATAATAATCATATTTTTCAAGGCATTTATCCTTACCACCGCGACATCTGACCCTTGCAACATTTTTTACCGTAGCTCCAACTTCCACACCCAGAATTACGGCTATTTTTGCAGCAAGCTCTGCACCACCTACGGGGCAAGATGTCGGCTTAGCCTTGCCACTTGCAATAGCATCCGCAAGGGCTGAGCATCCAGGTAGTCCACATCCGCCACAATTTGCCCCAGGCAAAATTTCATTTATCTCCTGAACCTTTGGGTCTTTTTCCACAGCAAATTTTTTTGATGCGTATAAAAGACCAAGACCTGCAACAAAACCGGTTGTACCCAACGTAACCAAAGCTTCTATCATCTTATTTACCTCTTCCTATTTTACAAGTCCGCTAAAGCCCATAAAGGCAAGTGCAAGTATACCAGCAGTTATAAACGCCACGGGCAAACCTCTGAAATATTTAGGAACATCTGACAGGTCTACCCTTTCTCTGATACCTGCAAATAGAATCAGAGCAAGACCAAAGCCAATGGATGAACCTATTGTAAATACCAACATTTGAATAAAAGTATATTGAAGCTGTATATTCAAAAGAGCAGCACCAAGTATTGCACAGTTAGTGGTAATTAGCGGCAAAAATATACCAAGGCTAGCATATAGACCAGGTGAAGTTTTTTCAATAACCATCTCAACCAGCTGTACCAAAGCTGCTATAACAAGAATGAAAACAATTGTCTGCAAATAAATTAATCCGAATGGGTTAAGCACGGTATATTGAATTATCCATGTTACAATACCTGCAACAGTCATTACAAATGTAACAGCCATACTCATCCCGATGGCTGTCTCGAGCTGTTTTGAAACACCAAAAAATGGACATATACCTAAAAATCTGCTTAAGACAAAGTTATTAACCAATACCGCGCTGATAAATATTAATATTAGCCCTGTCATGATTCTACCCTACTGAACAATGCTCTTTTGGAGCATTTTTTATTTTTCTTCTATCTTCAATATAATTTATTGCAAACATTATAAATCCCAGTGCAATAAATGCCCCTGGAGGCAAAATCATAACAATTGCCGGCTTAAACCATTCACCTGTAACAGTAAAACCAAGAATTGAGCCATTGCCCAATATCTCCCTCACACTTCCAAGAATAAAAAGTGCAAAAGTGAAACCTAATCCAATACCTATACCGTCAAAAATAGACTTCACAACAGAATTCTTTGATGCAAAACTTTCAGCCCTTCCCAAAATCATACAGTTAACAACAATTAATGGAATAAAAAGTCCAAGTACTTTATGGATATCATGAAGATAAGCATTCATTACCAAGTCAATTACTGTCACAAAACTTGCAATAATTACAATATAGGCAGGAATCCTTACTTTTGAAGGAATGTAATCCTTTACAATTGAGACCACAATATTTGAACATATAAGCACAGCGGTAGACGCTAAACCCATAGCAATGCCATTAATTGCAGATGTTGTAACAGCAAGAGCAGGACACATACCCAAAACCTGCTTAAAAACAGCATTATTTTTCCACAATCCCTCTTTAAATATTTTAATTAGCGACATTTTACTTCCCCAAAATTTTGTCATCTATAAATTTCAGTCCATTTGCAACAGCCTCGCTGACCGCTCTTGGACTGATGGTTGCTCCACTGAACTGGTCTATAATCCCACCATCTTTTTTTACAGCAATATTATCTTTTGCTGTTAGCCCTTTGAAAAGGTTTTTAAACCACTCATCCTCAATTTTATCACCAAGTCCTGGTGTTTCTGCGTGTCTTAAAATTTCAATACCTGTGATTTTACCATCAGTAGAAACAGCTATAAGTACATCTATATCTCCACCATAGCCCTTACTGCTCGTCGATTTGATTGCATATCCAACAACTTTATCATCCATTTTAGCAATATATATATTTTGACCATCGACAATATTAATATCTTTGTCGGGCTCATTGTTATAATTTGGAAAAACTTTTACCAGAGCCCTCAAAAATTCCTGTCTGTAAGCCTCTGCTATTTTATCTTTGGTTGAAGAATATACAAAAGATAACACAAAAGCAGCTATTGCAGCAATTACAGTAAGTACTATCACCATTTTAAAGTTGTTATCACGCATTGGTAGCCTCGCCAAAACTTTTAGGTCTTATATAAAAATCAATTATAGGCACAAAAGCATTCATTATCAAAATCGCAAATGAAACCCCTTCAGGATAACCGCCAAATAGCCTGATTACTGCCGTAAGTACCCCGCAACCTATACCAAAAATAATTTGCCCTTTTTTAGTAACAGGGCTTGTTACCATATCAGTGGCCATATAAAATGCACCTAACATAAGTCCACCAGTAAAAAGGTGCACCATGGGATTTAATGTCTTGTCAGGATTTATTATCCAGTAAGGCACAATTATGATAAGAAAAGAAAT
>JAIHAR010000064.1 GCA_020054865.1 Deferribacteraceae bacterium | reverse complement strand
TTAAAAAAGGAACTACTAACGAGAACTAATTTTTTAATAATAAAAAGGGTGGGTCAAAATTCGTGATAAAAATGGGTTAATTTTAATGATAATTGACAAAAAGAAAATAAGCTCAATATTGACGAAATATCTGTGCCCACATTTCAGACCTTGTCAAAAATTTCAGGCGATATTGAGAAAATAACATCAAATATTTTAAAATTAAAAGATACTGACACAAACACTTGGCTCGAAATAGAGTATACAGGAGCAAAGCATATCCCCGATTTAAAAGAATATCTGGAAGGACTTGTTGAGTGGAGTAAATTAGAAATACTTCGAATAAGAAATAAGGTTGTTTCAGATAAAATTCTTAGCAAAATGGCTGAAGATGAAATTTTAGAGGATTTAAGTCCAATAGATGTATTTGTCAGATATTTAGATGCAGTAAATATAACAGAAGATAGAGAAGAATTAATCACTCTTTATAAAGAAATTGTTAATCATATTAATGAAGAAGATATTAATGCTCAGTAAGGAAAATATATGAAAATATTAGAGCTCAGATTTAAAAACCTAAATTCACTTTATGGAGAATGGATTATCGATTTTACTCGCCCTGAATACACAGGCGAAGGGATATTTGCAATTACGGGGTCTACCGGAGCTGGCAAATCAACTATACTTGATGCAATCTGTCTTGCACTTTATGGGCAAACACCTCGTTTAGGAAAAATAACAAAAAGTAGCAATGAGATAATGTCCCGCCATACTGCCGAATGCTATGCCGAAGTATTGTTTGAATCTCAAAAAGGGCGTTTTCGCAGCCACTGGGAGCAAAGAAGAGCAAGAAACAAACCTGACGGAAATTTGCAGGATCAAGAACATCAGATTATTGATGCAACTACAAACAAACCTATTGAAACCAAAAAAAGTTATGTCCTAAACATTATAGAAGAAAAAACCGGAATGGATTTTGACAGATTTACAAGATCGATATTGCTTGCTCAAGGAAGTTTTGACACCTTTTTAAAGGCAAATATTGAAGACAAATCAAAAATATTGGAACAAATTACAGGGACAGAGATATACACTGAAATTTCAAAAAAGGTTCATTTGCGTAATAAAGAAGAGCAACATAAATTAGAATTGTTAAATGCTCAAATAGCTGGAATTGTAGTTTTAGATGATACTGAAGAAGAAAGCTTAAAAAATGAGTTAGCAGAAAAAATAAAAGCTGAAAAAAATATATCCGAGCAGAAACTAAAGCTTGAGGCATCTTTAAATTGGATAAGAAATGTTGTTAAGTTAAAAGAAGAAGTCAACAAAATTGCCTTAAAAAAAGAACATATTGAAAAAGAAATATCACAATTTGAGCCGGATCGTAAAAAACTCGAACTTGCTAACAAAGCTTCCAATCTCAGCGCTGATTATGCTACTTTGCAAAGTCTAAGAAAAAATCTTGAAAACAGTAAAAATGAGCTATCCAAAAAACAAAAAGAAATGCCAAAATATGAAGCGGATGTTAATGAACAAGCAAAACGTCTGCAACAAGCCACAACCAATACTTTAGCTTGCAAAAATGTGCTTGAAAATTTATACCCCATATTAAAAAAAGTCAGGCTTCTTGACCAAAAGATTACTGACATTTCCAAACAAATTGCTGACACAAAAAAAGACTACAGAAATATTGACTCTGAAATAAAGGCTGGATTGACAAGCAAAAAAGAGGCATCAAAAAAGTTTGAAAATATCCTTAACAAATTACAAAATATAGAAAAATACCTCACGGAAAATGAATCGGATAAATTACTGGTAAATAAATTATCAGCGATAGAAAATCAACTAAACAGTTTAAGTGCATTAGAAGAAAATATAAAGTTAAAACAATCAAGCTTACAAAAATATGAAAAAAGTCTTTTAAAAATAAGACAAGAAACGGCATCTCATAAAGATAAAATTGAAGAATATATAAGTATGATTAACGGCATAAAAGAAACAATTAAAACCGAACAAAAACTTTTAAGCAACAAACTACAAGGTAAAACACTCAAACAGCTTCGCGCTGAAAAAGATGAATATTTTAAAAAGATTGCATTTAGAAATATAGTCACCGAATTTGAAGAGCACCGCAAATCTCTAAAAGATGGAGAGCCCTGCCCTCTGTGCGGTTCAAAAGAGCACCCATTCGTAAAATCAAATCCCGAATTTGAAAATGAAATTGAATTAGAAATAAGTAAGTTAGATAATCTTATTGAAGAAATAGAACAAAAAGAAATTAATATACAAAATCTTTATAATAAAGAACTTGAATTAACAAAAATCTTAAATGATTTAGAAAAAGAAAATAATGCCAAAGAAAATGAAATAAAAAGCATTGAAGCAATTATGCAAAATACCGCAGAGGAGCTTCAAAACCTTACTTCTAACTATACCCAAACAGAAAACTATCTATTATCCACACTAAAATTATTAAAAATTGAAAAAATAACAGATATTAATGAATTGCTTGAAAACCTTAAATCAAGATTAGAAAAATGGAATACCAGCTTATCTGCTAAAGAAGCATTGGAAAAAGATTTGTCAGAAATAAAAAGTAATATTGGCAAAATAGAGTCAAAAATTGAAACATTACAAAAAGAATTATTTAAAAAAGAAGAAGCATTAAAAAATATAAATGAAGAGTATGATAAACTTACAAGTGAAAGGCAAACCCTTTTTTCAGATAAAGACCCTGACAAAGAAGAAAATCAATTGAAATCAAATATTTTAGCAGCTGAAAAAGATGAAAATGAACAAAAATTAAAATTAGACAACTTAAAGCAACAGCTGTCGGAAATTAAAACTAACATAGAATCTTTGAAAAATACTATTATAAAAAGTGAACCAGAGCTTAAAAAATATGAAGAAAATTTTGTCAATTTACTTAACAAGTATAATTTTAAAGATGAAAATGATTTTATAAAAGCCAAGTTAACCGAAGATGAAATAAACGCATTAAATGATAGATCAAAGATATTGGATGAGCAATATGCCATTATTAAGACAAAATTAGAAGAAACCCTAACAAACTTAAAGGCTGAAGCAGATAAAAACATTACTCAAAAATCAGAAGAAGAATTAACTTTGGCACTTGAAGAGATAAATACAAAGCTAAAAGACTTAAGGGACAATATTGCCAATATAAAGTTTAAATTGAAAGAAAATGAAGATGCAAAAGAAAAAATAAAAAAAGAAAAAAAACAAATCGAAAAACAAGAATACTTTTGTAAACAGTGGAACAGGTTATCTTCACTAATAGGCTCTTCTGACGGTAAGAAATTTAGAAATTTTGCTCAAGGGTTAACGTTTGAAGTATTAGTTTCAAATGCCAACAGAGAGCTGATAAAAATGACCGATAGATACCTTCTGACAAGAGATGACAAACAACCGCTTGAAATCAATGTTATTGATAATTATCAAGCAGGCGAAATAAGGACAACTAAAAATCTTTCGGGAGGCGAAAGCTTTTTGATAAGTCTTTCATTGGCATTAGGACTTTCAAAGATGGCAAGTCAAAAGGTCAGAGTGGACTCATTGTTTTTAGATGAAGGTTTTGGGACATTGGATGACGAATCCCTCGAAACTGCACTTGAAACTTTGGTGGGCTTACAGCAAGACGGAAAATTAATAGGGGTAATCTCTCACATTCAAGCTATCAAAGATAGGATAAGGACTCAAATAAATATTAAGACTCTCCCCGGGGGTCGCAGTGAGCTTAGCGGGCCAGGCTGTGAAAAAATATAAATATTGTTAATATTTTATTGTCAGAAAATCTCCGACAATATTGTCTATTGTATAAAGAAGAGGAGATTTTGAATGAATAATTTCGAAGAAATCAGAAAAAAAGCTTCCACTTTGAGGCAAAATCAAAATTTCGCGGAAGCCCTGCCCCTTTTTAAAAAGCTTTGGGAAAAAGATGACAATAAAAAGTGGGATGGATGGGGATATGCACTTTGTCTAAGAAAGTTGGGTAAATCTGAAGAATCAATTCAAATTTGTGAAGAAGTGTTAAAAGACAATAATAACTTCGATTACATAAAAAATGTTTATGTTTGGTCCATATTTGATTATTTATCTCAAAAAGGCGACTCTCTATCAATACAAGAACTTATTGCCAATACAGAAAAAATTATCAATAACAGCTCAAAACAAGACCTTATCTATACAAAGTCAATTTTCAAAGTCATAAATAAGTTAAAAGAAAATCCAAATTATCACGCCGATATAATTTTAAACTTTATTGACAAGCTGGATATTAACAACCTGAGCAAGACTCCATATTCCTTTGAGCAAAACGGTAAAAAAATAGAAATGGCATCAGAATATGAGCAGTATTTCATGCATAAAACAAAAGCTCTTTATGAACTTAAACAGTATGAAAAATGTATTGAAGCATGTAATTTAGCTTTAAATTCAATAAACAATTTCCACTATAATAATGATATTTGGTTTAAGTGGCGTATTGCGCTGTCATACAAAGAGCTCAAAAAGTATGATGCAGCTCTGAATAACCTGCAATATATCGTTAAAATAAAAAAGGATTGGTTTATTCAACACGAAATTGCAGTGATTTATTATATTCTCAAGAATTATGAAAAAGCTTTATCTTTTGCATTGCAAGGAATTTTAAACTTTGGCGAAATTGACAAAAAAATTCATCTTTTGATTTTACTTGCTGAAATCTTTGAAGCAAAACAAATGGAACATGAAGCAAAACTACATTTTGTATTGGCAAAAAGCATCATTAATGAAAATAAATGGGGAACCAAGTTGCCTTCAGATCTCTCAAAAAAATATGGAAACTTTCACTTAAATAAGCTTGATATTTTAAATAAGCTGAAAAACGTTTGGGAAGAAGCTTACTTTAGCAATAAACAACAATATATAGGTGTAATTAGCAGTTATCTCCCAAATAAAAAAGCCGGCTTTATAATGGGGGAAGACAATAAAACTTACTATTTTAAAATCTCAGAACTAACTGACAAAAAAGAAAAATTTTGCGAAGGGACAAAGGTAGTATTTTATTTAGAAGACTCTTTTGATGCGAAGAAAAATAAACCGGTAAAAAATGCAGTAAAAATAAAAATAGCAAGTTGCTATTGAAAAAATCGTGGGGATAAATACTCTGTTGCAATATCTTCAAGGCTTATAAGCATAATATACTTATCGTAAATTTTTCCACAAATTTTTCGGATAGTTTTCTGGCAAATCAAATCAGAACCCTTCATGCCGCCACCAGATATTTATTTACCTTATAATCAACTAACTCCAACAATATTGAAATTAAAAATCAAAAGTGCTAACGTACTCAGGAAAATGCATTATAACTTGGAGAATTTAATGAGCGGAATTGTAAAGTTGGACGAATTATTAAAAAATATGCGCCCTGTGATATCCGAAGAAGAATATGTCTTTTGCACTGTCAAATCATTTATTTTAGATGATGTAGAAAAATTAAATCCTATATGCACATTTAAAGAGGATGAAGGTTTGACTTTGATATTAGAAAAAAATATCGCTCAAAAATATCAATTCCATTTTGATGAAATATTTAAGAAGATAACATTACAAATTCATTCTAGCCTGCAAGCAGTTGGCTTAACTGCAGCGGTTTCAACAGCACTGGCCGAAAAAGGAATTAGTGCAAACGTAGTTGCCGCATATTATCACGATCATATCTTTGTGCCTGCAAATAAAGCAAATGAAGCACTAAATACTCTGCAGTCACTCTCCCAAAGCTCATGATAGAATATCATTGGTATGATTTTGTAGGCAATGTCGGCGTTTTTTTAATTTTGCTTGCATATTTACTGCTACAACTGAGTAAAATTAACAGCCAATCTTTAAAATTTAGCATTCTAAACGCTTTTGGTGCTTTTTTTATTATAATGTCACTATACTTTGATTTTAATTTATCGGCTTTTATAATTGAATCATTTTGGTTATTAATAAGTTTGGTAGGTATAGCAAGGTGTTTAAACATTAAAGTAAAAAATGCTAATAAGCATACCTAATATAAACAGCCAGCGATAACTATAAATTCGAGAGGCATATAAAATGCAATGCAAACAATTATATTATGCATCATATATTTAACAACACTACAAGCTGCTTCCATCAATGAATATATTGGGAAGAAAAAATTAAGCTATCCAATTGTTGACACGGGAGTAACCAAATTTTATAGCAATACATCTATCATCCCTGCTCCAAAACCGGGAGAGCCTTTTTACGGACAAGATGCACAATATCAAATCAATCCGCCGTCTTATGTCGATAACGGAGATGGTACCATTACCGACAAAATCACCGGATTAATGTGGCAAAACACAGGCAACAGGCACAGCTGCTATAGACCCTATCTTTGAAATTAGCACTATCAAAGATACTGAAGGGAATAAACAATATCCTTATTTTTGGACAAGTACTACCCATCTGGATGGCAGAAATCCTTACAGCTCGGCTGTTTACATAGCATTTGGTGCTGCACAAGGAAACATGAGAAATCGAATTATGGATGTTCACGGTGCCGGCTCACAGCGCAGCGATCCAAAATCAGGGAGAGTAAGCGACTATCCTCAATACTTCGGCCCACAAGGGGATTTAAGGTATGTATTTAACTATGTCAGATGCGTAAGAGATGCAAAGTAAAAATTTTATAATAATTGGGTATACAACCAAATATATAATAATCTTTATTTTAAATATTGTTGACAAATTCATTTGATATGTGTGGTATAATTTACTAAGTCATTTGCTTGGAGATTCCTATGATAAAATCAAATCTTTATATCAAGCTCTGTTTAATAATATTATTCACCATAATCAATATTGGATGTTCAACCAATACTTACACTGCCATCACCCCATTTTTATATAAGAAATTATATTTGACAGGTAGTTATAATTGATAATGCCTCCAAAATGTTGTATTATGATTTTGACAAAAAAAGCAACAATAACAACAAAATGGAGGCAGTTTATGATAGGTGAAATTACT
>JAIHAR010000063.1 GCA_020054865.1 Deferribacteraceae bacterium | reverse complement strand
ACCTACTTCTCTGGATATTTGAGAAATATTTTTTCCTTGTTTCAACAATGTTTGAACTGTGTAATACATCGATACCCCCAGCACTTTTTATTTACCTCCCACCTATGTATTTGGTGGAGGCATGTTAACATACATAGGTGGGGATTTTTAAGGGCCTTTTACTGGGGAATTATTTTACCTTTAACAATTATCAACATATTAAATCATTTTAGAACAAGTTATCCCGTGCAAAGGTCTCATAGCAATACATTAACGGCTGTTTGTTATCTTGTGGCAGCAAGCCCACCAGAGCGAAAAGAGCAACTAATAAAATTGATAATGAATTTTATATCGTTTGAAGGGAGTTAAAATATTATGTCAAAGCCAATAAGTTTTTAAAAAATTGCGTATTGTTCGTATATTTTCCTTTGTACTCTTTTCCGTCACATTTTTTGTTGCTGAATGTCAAATTTTAATGGGCAGTCCTGTTCTTTTCAAAATGAAATTTACACGGTTTGGCTGTAAAAACAGTAAAAATTAGACAATTGAGCACCAGTAAGGTATTTTTATTTTATTTTGCAACATAAAGGCAACAACCATCTCCTGCTCTATCCTATAATTCCCGGACTTTTTCATATAATTGGAAATTTCTTTTAGCATTTGCGATTTCAACGTGTTTTCATTGTACTCTTTTTCAGCAAAAATAGGTTTATCTATCATATTATTAACAGACCTTATCGTTTCTAAGTCCGGATAGAAATCGGCAGATTTATTGTGTGATAATAAAATGTCAGCTATCATCAAACCTGATGGGTCAACATCTCCGAAATGAACTATTTGTTTAAAATTAAATTCTTTTAGGGCTCTGCTTATTTCCGATATATTCTGAAATCCACCGGCATAAATAAAAAGACTGTTTTCAGGATTGAGTTTGAAAAAAGGGGATAAGTTTTCAAATATTACAACATACTCCAAATCAGCCTTCACTTC
This sequence comes from Deferribacteraceae bacterium, assembly GCA_020054865.1. Taxonomy (GTDB): domain Bacteria; phylum Chrysiogenota; class Deferribacteres; order Deferribacterales; family Deferrivibrionaceae; genus Deferrivibrio. The sequence continues at coordinate 6,077 of JAIHAR010000063.1, read as the reverse complement.
AATTATCTTACTGCTAAAACATGAAAAAAAACCGTTTTTAAAAATAATATTCGTAATATCTTCTCCTGCAAAACAAACTTTGTTGTTGCTTCTTAAGTGGATAATGTTAAAATAATTTTCGATAATTTTATCAGATTTTTCAAAAAAGATATCAACTACTTTTCTCAGTAGGTTTGATTGCAATAAAATTTTTGAATTTCCAAAAACAACAGTGGAAATATGCCTTAAATCCCGATTTTCAACCTTATTCTTATTCAAATACATATAAAGCTTGTACGCATTTTCAAGGGATTTACTATCCTTTGGATAGATATTTTTAGATGCCAGAAAATAATATTTTTCCACTAAATTGCTACAGTGATTACTAAAAAAATTTTTCAAATAATCAATATCGTCAGCAATTACTCTATTGTTTTTCCTATAAGCAAGTCCGGAGTTTATAAATTCATCCAAACACTTTGAGTATTTACATTCCCCTGTTTCTATAAGTTTTAACAAAAAAAGACATCTCTTAAGCATTATCCATCTCAAATCTAACATGCGGCATAACAACCCCTCCATCACCAGAGATAAGATGATAATGCATCCCCTTGTTAAAATTTGGAAGATTTGGCAGGGCAACAATTAGTTGCAAGCCCCATGTTAGTGCTATCTCATACAGGGTATTTAAAGAATCTGAATCAAGTCTGTCGGCTTCATCAAGCACAATAGGAAGCATTTTGTTGTTAATACTTTCATCAGACAATCGTGTCAGCATACTTAATACTACAACAATATTAGTACCCAGATTTTCACCATTTGAAAGCCCTCTATCTCTCAAATTCCCAGATTCATCATAAAGCTCAATCTCAATGTCAAAATAATTTTTGTAATCAAGTACATCGTTCTCTGTAACCTGTGCCTTGTTATAACCCAAATTTTTTCCCAACTCTTTTATAAATTCCTCAAAATCTATATTTTCAGATTCCAATAAACTCATTATGGAACCTGATTGATGAATCTTTTGAAGCTTATGATATGCTGACCTTTCTTGGACTTTTAACCTCACCTGCCTGATTTTGCCAAAATGTACAGATTTTAAATCATTATTTAATTTTCTAAGTATACTTTTTATTTTATAGATATTCTCCTCAATACCTGCCTTAAAATTTCCAATTACTGCCCTGATGTCCTCTTCTATCTGCAATAGCTGGATATTTAATTTTTCTAGGTCTTCCATTAATTTTGTCAAAGACTGAAAATTTGGAAATACTTTGGTGATGGCATCATTTAGCTGCTCTAATATCCTGGTAGATTGGGGATAATTTTTTTCATGTTTCTTCAAAAAAGTATCAATTTCTTTTTCAAACACCCCTTTGCTCTCATAAAAATCACTATCTTTAATATCAAATTGCTTTGGTGAAATATCATCTGAAATTAATTTTTTTGCATTTTCACTAATTTTGTATATTTCATCTTCAAATACCGGTATATTATCCTTCAGTCTTTTAATCTCTTCTACCAATCTTTCCTGTCTATTTTCTAATTTTCCCTTTTTATTTTTCAGTTCGTCTATCTCTTTTTGCAGATATTCCTTGCTTTTTTTCATTTGCTCAACTTTTTTGTTTAAAACCTCTGTTTCAGTAAAATCTATTTCACCCATTAAAATTTCTCTTGGATAATCTTTTTCAAATTGTTTTTTTACAGCTTCAAGTTCATACTTACTTCGCTGCAAAGTTTGAATCTCTTTCTCAGCTTTTGTGAAATTACCCTGAGCGACATCTACATCTTTTTCAATTTTCTTCATCTCTTCCTGAATAATACTTAACTGCTCTTTAATCTCTTTAAGCTTATCAGAGGCCTTTATATAATCAAATTTGTAATCATCTCTTCCAAAATACATTTTATGTCTCTGAACCTTGACAAAGTCATTCTTTATTTTCTTTAAAATAAAACTTTTTGCTTCTATGAATTCGATATTTTTTTGTTTTTCGTATATTTCATTTTCAAGATAAGTCATATCAAGATATTCATAAACAAAGATCAACCCATTTATATCATTCAAAATATTTGTTACGCTTAGAATTTTTTGTTCAACTTCATTGATACTTCTTTCCAATTGTTTGATTTCTTCCAGAAGGGCATCAGCCTTTTGCTTTCTGGATTTTTCGCCTATTGACGGATATTTAGGTTTGGGTTCAAATCTTATTATGTGAGGTATATTTTTACAGGTTACAAGATACCCGTCATTTACCTTTTTTGTAATAAAATCATCAATATCAATACCGCTTTTATTTATAAAATATAGTCTTTCTTTACCTTTTGCATAATCATATATTTCATCATCATTTTCCGTTATCGCTGCATATTTCAGATCCCCAAGAATTGATTCGATCTCTTCACTATCCTCCAATGATACATTATCAAAGATTTTGTACAAAAAATTTCCATTAAAACTTTTTAATGCATCCGGCAAAATAATCTTGCCTTTGAGAAGTTCATTTACTTCATTGTTTTTTTCTTCTATTTCATTCCTGTGGTTTTCTTTCTGATTCTTTAAATCAAAAATCTCTGATTCTTTTAATTTAGCTATCCGGATTAACTCATCTTTTGTTGCAAATGTTATTTTGCTACTTTGAAGTTTTTTCTTCAAACCTAATGCCTTTCTGTGGCTTTTAAGTTTTTCCATCAAAACATCGTACTCTTTTTTGAAAAAATGTAAATTTTCAATATCTTTTGATATCTGCTCCCAGTAGTTCAAAAAATTCTCAAAATCTTTAATATTTTCTATCTCCTCTTTTGTAATCTCAAGAATATTCAGAAAATGCTTTTGAAATTCCAAATAATTATTGTAATGATAAGACAAAGCCTTAACTTCACCCTCAATTTTTGCTTTTTCTATTTCCAAGCTTTGTTTTTTTGACTCTATTTCTGCCAATGTCCCTTTTATTTTATTGAGTTCATCGTGGAAAAAGGCAAAAATTTTCTCTTTTTCAGCAAATTCTTCAATGATTTTATTTAGATCATCAGAAATTGAAGAATATCGCAAAAAGGCATTATAATTTTTGTTCAATGTTGAAATACTTGATAATAATTTTTCCAGTTGTTCCTCAGTAAATTTAAGCTCATTAGCCTTTTGAATTATCGCTTCACCTATCTTCTCAATCTCCAGGTCATGCCTTTTTATATCATTTTCTTTATCTATTATTTGAGCTTTAGTGTTTTCAAGCTTTGAGCTATAAATATTCAGTTGATTGCTAAGATATTTAAACGCCTTGTCGTTATAATCTTTTGCCACCTCTTCCAAATTATAAATCTCCTCTTTAATGGACTTTATCTGTGCGATTTTTCTTACAATATCGCTGCGTTGTTTAATACTTTTGGTGAGAGAGTGTATCAATTTTCTGGGGCTTGAGTCACCGGTAGACAATATATCTTTTAATATTTTCTTCCCCTGCCTGAGAATTCCGGTTGAAATAGATCTGTATAACATGGAAAATTCTGATATCTTGTTTGAGATATTTATCGCCATAATCCCATTTTCATATAAATAGCTGTGATATTCGGCGACAGTTTGAAAGTTTTGCAGTCTGAGCCCGGGATATCTATTTAATAAATTTTTCGTCAATATCTGAAAATTATCCAAAAGCAAGCTCCCCTCAAAAAAATCATCAGGACTTACAGATACATTTTCTATAACAAACGGCTTTATATCGACCTTCATATCGGGATTTTTCAACAACCTGACACCGAAAGATATTTTTTTATTAGTATTGAAAATAATATATCCTGATGAGTCATACATATAATCAGCAAGTGAGCGGTCATCCTTCTGAGTGGTTATGTTAAATTTTGTATAATGCTGATTTGCTATTAACCCTATCTGGACAGCATCAAGCAATGTCGTTTTGCCGACTCCGTTTTTACCAAATAAAGATGTAAATGTCTCATCAAAATTTACGATACATTTTGGATATAGTTTAAATCCAATAACAATAAGCGACTCAACAAAAACCCTATCCCTTTTTAAAATCATGGACATCTTCAATCTTCCTCTAAAACATCAAAATCCGTTTCATTGATAAAAATATTTAAAAGTTCTCCAATATCCATATCTTCATTATCTTTGTCGTAAAGCTCAAGCGCAAGGTCAAAAAACCTCTTTATGCTGCTTTTCACTTCTATATTAGAATTTGCGATATTTGCAGCAGTCCCATCCAGAATACCTATAAAGTTGTACTTATTTAGCTGTCTTAAAGTCTTTGCATAATTATCTTTGACCGTTTCAAGACGCTTATCGGACTCGTAAAAATTTTGCATTTTTTTTACAAATATTTCATATAAATGCTCCAATGCAAATATTGAGTTTAGCTCTTCAAAAAGGTCACCTGTATTAAACACAGGATTCTCCATATTCTGAAAAAATTTTAGACTCAGATACATTCCAAGAAATGTTTCCGATTTGCTATAGTACTCAAACGAAGTGTAATTGTCCTTTTTAGCAACAGAAAGATAATAGTTGCTGTCATAATTTTGCAGCTTATATCCTAAAAATTCATAATATTCGGATAATATCTCTTCATTTTCTTCAATAAAGGCATATTCCGAAGGAATATTGCTTGCAGAAATGTTGACACCATCCAAAAGCAAATAATTTATTCTTCTAAAGATAGGGTTATTCTCCCTGATTAGCTTCTCTAAACCGTCTTGCACCAACTTGGCCTCTTTTTTGTATTAGATTAATATTTGATAAATAGCAATTTATGTATTTAAATTCACTATCTTCGGGTATTACAGTCACTTCATCTGAAATTTCAAAAAGAATCTTGTTATAATACTTAGGCAAATTACCTTCCACCAGAGGAAATTTCATAATTTCCGAGATATAGTCAACTCTTCCCTCTTTTTCAAGTGTCATTAGCAGGTGATTTTTTATCTTTTCAATCTCAATTTTCTCGAATTTATCTATTTCTTCATATTTGATAGTATTTTCTATATGGATATGCACCGGCTTTCTCGGTCTGGTTTTCCAGGTGTATCTAAAATCTTTAACCTTTAATCGGCCTGGCTTTCGAAGCAAAACCTTCTTTTTTGCAAAATTTAAAATCAGTTTTCTTTGAAATTCCAGAATCCTATCAAGCGAACTAATATTTATCTGTGAAGTTATAAGGCTGACATGTCTATTTATAAATTCGGTTACATCCGTTAGTGTGTTTTCAAGTTCATTTTTTATACCAAACAATTTACGATAAGCTTTGTGAATATTATCAATTAGATCAGCTTCATCGTGAAGTTTTTGCTCAAGTATATTCACAAAATACAATATTTGATTATAAGCAGAATATTTCGACAAAGAAGTAGAAATTTCTTTCAATAGGCTACGAATAACTTCAAGATATCTTAAAAAATGAGTAAAAGACTCTTCATCACCACTGCCTATAGATACTTTTATCTTGGCCTTTATATCCAGAATTTCTTCTTTAATTTGCATTATTTTCTTATCTATTTTGAAAATTAGATCAAAAAATGTATGTTTGAAAAAACCATTGATTTCATTTTTAGAAGCATTCTCAAGATTTTTAAGAGCAATATAAATAGTGTTAAGATTACTTTCAACATCAGAGATAGTCTCCAAATCTTTCGAAAACAGCCCGTTTAAAACATTGCTACTTATTTCAGATAAATAGTAAGAATTTTTCTCTGTGGCAGAATAAAGTATCAGCCTTTTCTTTAAAAGGTTTTCCATTACTGAGTCAGCTTTTACCGGAACACTGCAGTTAAGCTGGCCTAAATAATTCATACTTCTGTGTATTGCTATACTTACAATCTCTTTGTCTATGAAATCGTTTTCATCGGATTCTTCTCTATGTAAGTGCAAAAGGTAAAGCGTAACAATTTCCACAGGTGAAATAGTTATGCCATCAGGAAATTTAGCAAGTAAATCTTTAATTTTTTTTATAATTTCTACTTCACTCATAAGTTAGTTTTATCATCTGCCGTCACCCCATTTTTATATAAGAAATGTTATTTGACAGGCATTTATAATTGATAATGCCTCCAAAATGTTGTATTATGATTTTGACAAAAAAAGCAACAAT